>NZ_QTQJ01000002.1:0-379022 GCF_003853795.1 Burkholderia sp. Bp8991
GAACCGGCCAGCATACCGAGGTCAAAACACGACATTTCTAAGTAGCCAGAACACGACATTTCTAAAAAGCTACTACAATCAAAAAGTTCGATCATCAGCATTATGTCAACTGCACTTCCGACTGTACCCGAGCAGTCAAGACATTTGCGCACCCGTCAGTCTTCCGTAGCGGCAGTCGCGGAAGACGCCCGTATCCGCATGACGGTTTGACGCGAGGTGCCGAATTTGCGTGCGACCTCGCTGACCGACAGGCCTTTGTCGAGCGAACGCATGACGCGCTCCTGATCGTGGCGCGACAGCGAGGCTGGCCGGCCAGTATGCTGTCCGCGTTCCTGCGCGAACTTCAGGCCGTTCTGGCTGCGTTGGCTTCTCGTCGCGATTTCCATTTGGACGATCGCGCGCAGCGTTTTGACCGCTTGCCGTTCGGGACGGCCTGCGAGGTCCACGTTGCCGAGCTCGACGCACAGGACGGAAATTCCTTTGTCGCGACATGCCATCAACGTCGAAAGTACATCGCGCGCGCTGCACCCGAGCGCGGAAAGTTCGAGTACCACCAGAGAATCGCCGGGAGCAACACGCCGCAAGAGACCCTTCAGTTCCGGCCGACCGGCTGCCGCGACGTACGGGTGCACATGTTCGATCGCGGTGCGGCTGAGCACGACGGTGTAACCGGCCTTGTCGAGCTCGAACAACTCCTTTTCCGGATCCTGACCATCGACGGGTTTGTTGAGGTAGAAATAAGTGCGAGCCACGACGGTGTCCTGGAGCGGCCATCAACGACGCGAACGCGCAAGAACGGACAGCAAGTCGTCCAGTGCCACCGGTTTCAGCAGATGCGCATCGAAGCCGGCATTCGTGGCCTCCTTCACGTCGGCCTCCTGGCCAAAGCCGCTGAGCGCGATACAGGTCACCGATCTGAGCGCCGGCGCTTCGCGCAACTTCGCGATGAACGCCAACCCACCCATGCCCGGCATGCCGATATCGGACAGGACGAGGTCCGGTATCTGGCCGTCGAGCAGGGACAACGCCTCTTCTCCGCTGGTCGCCGTCTGAACGATCGCGCCATCGCTTTCCAGCAGGACCTTGAAGGTTTCGACGGTTGTAGCGTCGTCATCGACCATCAGGATATGCAGACCGTGCAACGATTCCGCCACGGGTCCGCTGCCAGGACTCGCAACTGCGACAGCGCGATGGGTCGGGAGCGTGATAGTGAATGTCGCACCGCGGCCGACACCTTCCGATTCCGCCCGTACCGCGCCGCCATGCAGGCTCACGAGATCCCTGACCAGCGCAAGGCCGATGCCGAGGCCGGCACGGCGTGCGTTCGAGTCCCGGCTTTGCTGGAACATGTCGAAGATGTGCGGCAACAGCGACGGCTCGATGCCGCTGCCGGTATCTGCCACACGCAGCACGGCCTCGGCATGTTCGTTGACCTGCAGCGAGACATCCACCGAACCGCGCTGCGTGAATTTCAGCGCATTGCTGATCAGGTTCCAGACCGTCTGTTCGATCCGCGTGATGTCAGCGTGGATGATGACGGGCGAGCCCGTCATGGTGACGTCGAGCGCGAGGCTGCGCTGGTTCGCTTCGGCCCGAACGGCGTCGGTGACACGACGGACGACCTCGCGCAGGTCGACGGGCGTGCGCACTACCGACAGCTTGCCGGTCCGTACGCGCGAGATATCGAGTAAATCGTCGATGATCTGGGCTTGACCCATCACGGTGCGCCGGATCGTGTCGGTTGCACGCAAAAGGTTCAGGTTCTGCCGCGTTTCCGGCGCGCGCGCAATCAATTCCGCGCTCGCCGAAATCAGATTGAGCGGATGCTTGAGTTCGTGGGATACCACGGCAAGGAATTCGTCGCGCCGCCGCTGGGTATCCCGCTCGCTGGCTTCTCGTACGAGTTCGGGCTTTGCGGCGCGGGCGGCCGTTGCGGACTCGGCGAATTCCCCCAGGTCACGAGCGATTTTCGCAAATCCGCTCACACCCGGTTCATCCAGACGCGCCAGCACGCCGCTCGCAAAGAAGTGCGTGCCGTCCTTGCGCTGATGCCAGCGCTCCTCCTCGGTGCGCCCATTCAGTCGAGCCTCCGCGAATTCGCGCCGGGCAACGTCATTGACACGGTCCTCCTCGGTCGAAAGGATATCGGCGGACTGCCCGATCATTTCCGCTTCCGTGTACCCGAAGATCCGCTTCGCACCGGCATTCCAGCTCGTGATGAGGCCGTCGTCGTCGAACGTGATGATCGCGTAGTCCTTGGTGCCCTCGGCCACGATACGCATGCGCCGTTCGCCTTCGCGCAGCCGGTCTTCCGCGTGACGACGGTCCGTGATGTCGACGAACGACAGCACCGCGCCGTCGATGCGGTCCTCCGTCGTCCGGTAGGGAACGAAGCGCGCGAGATACCAGTGCCCATCGTTGCTCTTCAGCTCCCGCTCGATCACGCGCAGCGAATCGAACGCCTCCGCTGCATCGTCGGCGAGCTTCGGGTATTCGAGCCGATGCGTGATATCCAGCAACGAGCGTCCGATATCGGAAGGAATGATGCTGAAGACATCGGTCGCACGCGGCGTGTAACGCTTGATGCAGATATTGCGATCGACGAAGATCGTGCCGATGTCGTTCGCGGCAATCAGGTTGTGCAAGTCGTCGTTGATCTTGCCGGTTTCCTCCACCTTCGATTTCAGCTCGGCATTGACGGTGGTCAATTCCTCGTTGATCGACTGAAGCTCTTCCTTGCTGGTTTCGAGCTCCTCTGTCGCCGAACGCAGTTCTTCATTGATGGCCTGAAGTTCTTCGTTGGAGGCCTTCAGCTCTTCCGTCGACGTTTCCGACTGCTCGATGGTCGACTGAAGCTGCTCTTTCGTGCGCTGCAACTCGCGCTCGAGCTGGTCGATGATCGGATCTTTTTGCGCGTCGGCCGTCGATGTTTCCGATCCGCTCATGCTGTCTTCGACTTCATCGAACAACACCAGCACGAAATCCGCATTGGCCTCGGGATCGTGCACGGGACGCGCCGTCATGTTGACGAAATACGAACGTGCCTCGCGCTCTATCCTCACACGTCGCGCTTCCACGCTGCGATTCGTGTGCAAGGCCTGGTAGATCGCGGTGCGCAGTTCGAGCCGCAGCTCGGGGCGCACCACCGCGATGATGTTGTGAGACGGTTCGCCCCCCGAGTACTGCAGGAAGCGCCCTGCGCGGTCGGACAAGTGAACGATTTCGGAATCGCGGCTGACGAGCACGCTGGGCGGTGCATGTTGCTCGACGAGACGCTGATGCAAGTCGCCAAAGGAGAGGCGGCGGCGTCCCGGCGGCTGCACCGTCGAAACGATCGGCCGTGCGCTCAGGGTGCTGGAAATCGACGCCGGCACGAGCGTATCGCCGCGCACCGCCACGTTCGCACGGTAGATGCGGTTGCGCTTGTCGATGACGGTGAACATCGAACTGACGCTGTCGGCCGATTCGGAGCTGCCGAGAAACAGCACGCCGCCCGGACGCAGCGCGAAATGAAACATCTTCAGAATTTCAATCTGGGCTTCTCGATCCAGATAAATCAGCAAGTTACGGCAGCAAATCAGATCGAGCCGCGAGAACGGTGGATCGCTCAACACGTTGTGATGCGCAAACAGCATGTGCTCGCGCAGTTCTTTCTTGACCCGATAGTGCGCGGCGTCTCTGGTAAAAAACTGGCGTACGCGGCCCGGTGTCACGTCGGCGAGGATCGAATCGGGATAGAGGCCGGCACGCGCGAAGGAGATCGCCCGCTCGTCGATATCGGTCGCGAAGACCTGGAACGAATTGCCCTCGGGCGACTTCAGCGATCGATCCTGCAGCAGCATCGCCAGCGAATAGGCTTCTTCGCCGGTGGCGCACCCGACCGACCATACGCGGACGCGGTCCTGCTCGTCTCGCCCGTCGAAGATACCGGGCAGGACATCCCGCTCCAGCACGTCGAACGCCTCCTTGTCGCGGAAGAAGTTCGTGACGCTGATCAGCATGTCCTGCAGCAGCGCCTGGGTTTCCTCCGGGTGCAGGTGGAGGTGGTCGCGGTACGCCTGCAGATCGGTAATGCCGTTGACCTGCATGCGGCGCTCGATCCGTCGCAGAACGGTCGCCCGCTTGTAATGACGAAAATCGTGCGCGGTGCGCGTGCGCAGGATGATCATGATCTCGCGCAGCGCCCGTTCTGCCGCCTCGTTGCCCAGATCGTAGAGGTGTTCCTCGTTTTCGACCGCCGGCAGATGTATTTCCTTTGCAGTCAGCCACAGGTCCATTAGCCGCTGCGGCATCTCCGCCGCGGTGGCCACGAAGTCAACCATGCCGGTGGCAATCGCGCTGCACGGCATGCTGTCGTATTCCGCTTCCGCCGGGTCCTGGGCAAGCGTGATGCCGCCCATTTCCTTGACTCTCGACAGCCCGACGGACCCGTCCGAGCCGGCGCCGGACAGCACGATGCCGATTGCGCGTTCGCGGTGGGCTTCCGCCAGTGTCCGGAAAAACAGATCGATCGCGGCCTTGCGCCCCCCTTCCTCAGGCTGATTGGGGGCGACGCGCAAATAGTCGTCGACCATCGTCAGCGCGAGCGATGGTGCGATCAGATAGACGTGATCCGGCTGAATGGGCGTGGCGCTCGTCACCTGGAGCACGGGCATGCTGGTTGCCTTCTGCAGCAGCGAAGCCATGTTGCTTTCGTGATCAGGCGCCAAATGCACGACCACGACAAACGCCATTGACGTGCGCGCCGGCAGCGCTTCGAAAAATTCAAGGAGCGCACTCAACCCGCCCGCCGATGCGCCGATACCGACGATCGGATGATTTGCCTGGCTCGGGAGAGTGTGGCCGCGTCTTTTCGACATCGCTACTGATCCTTCGGAAGAATAGGTATTCGCGGCCAGGGTCAGGCAGGCTCCTGGCCCGCTTGCACCAAGATGCGCAGTAAACTTCCATTATCCTTCGAGAAGCAGCGACTGCAAGATTTTTGCCGCATGCCGCCATGCCGCGCGCGCCGGGCCGCCGCCCGCCTCTTCCCCCTGCCGCGACGCAGGGTCGCCGCACCGCCCCGCCGAGTGTTTTTTTCCGCGGGACGCCCAACACATCGATCGTCATACATCTCACATAACCGAAACTGCTGCGCAGACAGTTGCCGAAACTGAAATCTCCGATGCGCGGGAGATCGCAACGAAAATCGGTCATGAATGTGCCTGATGGAAACGTATCCATTGGATTCGGGCTTCGCACATCGATGTCGTTGGCGACAACAGGGAGCACGCGCAGTTTTCGCGCCGCACGCTCAGTGCGCGATCTCGCCGACCATCGGGTCGCGACAAGGTCGCCGGCCCCGCCGCGTCTCTCCTTGTTCGCTATCGACAACCGAAGGCGTCGCATTCTCACGCTCGAACGTATCGACGAGCGAGGAATCGCTCTTGCCTGCAGTCGGCGCAGCTGTCCGTAATGCTCAACATACGGACATGTTTACGTCGTGTACTCGCGACCGTCCCTAGCCTATGCTACGTACGGTCTCATCCCGGCTCGGACGAGCCCCCTTACAGGGAAATCGCGATGGTTGTTGAAAGGCTTTCGATTCGTGCTGACTTCGGCAAGCTGAAGGTCATCGCGGTCTGGCAATGCCTCGCAAAAAACGGCATGAAAGTGTGTCGTTGGAGAGTTGAAGTCGATCGGACGACCCGCACGGAATCGATGACGGTCGACGTTATCGGCGCCCATCCGATGCGCATCGCCGACATCGCCGCCATGCTCGGCGACCCGCATCTCGAAATGAGAGTCGCGCCGTTTCATTTGACGGTGATCTCGAATCCCGGAGCCGAGCCTGCATCGGGGACGGGCGGCGCGCGTGACGCGGCCGGTCCATTCGCACGCGTACGCTCAGGTCCGCGGCTGACGCTGGCCGGAGATGTCACGGATCACGTCACGTGCTCCAGGCGAAAATGATCGCGCCAAAGCGCGCGACGTAGTCCCGGTTTGCGGTCGTCACGACCGACACTCAGTGGATCGGTAAAAACGCCTATTTCAAATTCCAGGAGACAAAAATGCTGAGCCCTCACGAATTGGCGGCGCTCATGCTGATCAAGTCGTCGCCAGACCAGATCGACATGGAACGCGAGGAACTCGATACGCTGCTCGAGCAGCAACTCGTCATACTCGAGCGGCTCGCTTCCGGCGTGCGGCGTCCCTCGGTGACGGATGACGGCGAATTACTGCTTCGTGCAGTGATGCGGGCACATTGACCAGCCTTCGCTGACCGACCGGGTCATGGCGGCCGGGCGCGACAGGCGAAAAGCCGTGACGTGGCCAACGTCCGCGCGCCGAGCAGGTGAACATCCACGGTAGTTCATTCAATTCAGGAGATTGTTGATCATGCAAACCCATGAATTGGTTTCCGGCGCGCAGCGCGCCAATCTCGACACTTTTTTCGATCTGGCCGGCACGATGGTCGATGGTGTCGGGAAACTGGCTGAACTCAACGCGCGCTTCACGCGGTCGACGCTGAAGAGCGCGCTGGAGATGGGACAGAACGCGATCGTCAAGCCGCAAGACTGGTTGGCGATCCAGAGTGCGACCGTCGCGCCGATGGCCGAGAACGTTCAGTCCTACAGCAGCGAGTTCTGGGGAATCGTGTCGTCCGCCCAGACGTCGATGCTCAAGGCCGCGCAGGAGGGAAGCGACACGTATGTTCGTCGTGTCCAGACCTTCGTGGAAAACGCGACGAAACACGCGCCGAGCGGCTCCGAGGCGGCTGTGGCTGCCTTGAACTCCGCGATCGATGCCGCCAACGAGTTTTATCTGACGCTAGGGAAAACCGGGCAGCAGGCGGTCGAAGTCGCGCAAAGCACCGTCGATGTGGCGGCGGCCGCGGTGTCGAAGAGCGCCAGGCGCGCGATCGAGCAGGAGCAGCGCGCGGCGAAACGATAATTTGGCCGGCAGTGCCGCAGCCTGTCGCCGCACATCACTCGACCAAGCGGACACGGCTTCGGTATCGTCGAAGCCGGCATTCCCGAGCCATCGCACCTCCCTCTTGCCCTCGAACATCAGCCTGTCGGGCCGCGAAACCGGCGGCTCGTGCTTCCAAACCTGAAAACGGTCCCTCGCCGTATCGAATCCACCGCCGCGAACGTTGACTTCGTAGTGGACCGGATGTGTCGGTTTCGGCCAAGTCGTAGCGCCCTCCTGCATTGTCGACGCCGCCGTTGCGGGCGTTGCACGGCGTTGCCATGTCGCGGCCCGCAGGCTCGCTCCCCCGGCCGCCCGCGGCGCTGGCGTCGTGATGTGATGCGTCGTGATGTGATGCGAGGGGCTGCCGCAAGCGGCATAGCCACGCCGCCGCGGGAACGTCCGTTGCGCTGGCGAACGCGTGCCCCGAAGGAGCATCCGACACGACCAAACCCCACCACGCCGGCGACGACGCGTTGACCTTGGGCCGGCGCGCCATACATTCGACGCCGCCGCAGGCGTATCACGGCGGCACGCATGCGTATCGTTCGGAGCAGCATGTCGACGATGCGCGACGCGTCCCGCCGATTTGGAAACTCACCCGCGCGAAACGCTGCCCGACACAGTCGACATTCGCGCCAGCCAGTAGGATCACCATGAACACCACCGACCACCACAGAACCCGCATCATTCGCAAGGAACGTGAAACTGCGCGCGGCCCTGGCCCCGACTTCATGGCCGCCAGTACGCTCGAAGGCGACAAAGTGCTCACCGCGGACGGCGACCACGCCGGCAGGATCAAGGCGATCATGCTCGATGTCGGCTCCGGTCGAGTCGCCTATGCGGTGCTGTCGAGCGGCGGCCTGCTCGGGATTGGCGACAAGCTGCTCGCAATTCCATGGAACGAGCTCACGCTTGACGCTGCACACAAGTGCTTCGTGTTGTCGGTATCAATCGAACAGGTTCGCAGCGCACCGGGATTCGACAAGGACCACTGGCCGGCTCTGGTCGATCCGCAATGGGCCGGACCGATCCGCGACTACTACAGCAGCGTGCCTCACTGGAGCGTCGATGACGAGTTCGGGTCCGATATGCCTGAAGACGAGCTGGCGCCGAATGTTCCTGGGCACGACGGACGCCAGCGCTGACACGCGGCGGTTGCATCGTCGCAGGAGAGCAGCATGGAAACGTGCGCCGTCATCTGGGCCGGATCGTGAGCCGGTCGTGGGCGTGCTGCACGCCATCGACCTGCTTCACCGTATTGACGGCGAGCATGCGCTGCTGCAGGTCCGGCACACTGCCCGTCAGCACGACGTCGCCGTGGCGCGTCTTCACGTGGATATCGCCTGACGACACGTTGTCCTTGCCCCCGCGTTGCCATCCAGACAACAACCGTTTGATCTAAAACCGATGTCTATTGGGGCAGTTCGCAAGACCGCATGCGGTCGAGATCGCTCTCATCGGAAAACTGAACGGAAATCAAGGCCACCCTGAAACACACGTCGTCTGCCGCGTTTCCAGTCAGCGTCCGCTTACTGCGTTTCGCTCCGGTGGATCGTCGCCCCCACGGCATTGCGCAGGACCTCCGCGAGTTGCTCGTTCTCATCGATGCGGGCCTGCTCGATTGCAACGTCCTCGGCGTTGCCGCTCTGTCGGGCCCATTTCTGGCGCTCGAGCGCAAAGATCATGCGCTCGTGAACCGCCCGGATCGCCGCCCATATCGTGTCTTCCGCTTTCTGCGCCTGCGCGTCCTCCAGCGAAAGCACGGAGAACGCGTGCCCGGTATGGCACCGATAGCGCAACGGGCGATCGTCACTCATGCGCCACAACACGCCGTGGCAACTGGGGCATGTGAGCGCGGAGCGTTCGCCGATCGCATCAAGAAGCTGTGGCGTCACGAGGCCGCGCTCCGCAAGCCGGGCCTCTTCGTCCAGATCGCGCAACTCTGCCATCTTGTCCTTCTCCTCCACACGTGCACCGTAGACCGCTGCATGAATGGTCCGCGGCAGTTCATCGGCCCGGGCGATCGCATCGGCGCCCGCCGCGGCAAGCGCGCTGCGCGGCATGGAAGGCGCGTCGCACTCATCGGGGTCCTGAACGATCCCGTAGCCGTCGCGGGCCCGGATTGCGGCCAGTCCGGCTGCGCCGTCGTCCAGATCGCCGCTGAGCACCACGCCGACCACCCCGGCGCCGTATTCACGTGCCGCCGATCGAAACAGCGGATCGGCGGCCGGACGGGTGTAGTTTTCGGCAGCGGTATCGAGCAACAAGAAGATCCCGCCGCGTAGGATCATGTGCCGATCCGGCGGCGCGATGTAAATCCTTCCCTGCTGGGGGCGTTCCCCATGCATCGCCTGGCTTGCCAGCAAGGGACCCCATCGCGTCAGCAGCTCCGGCAGGATCGTCCGATGCCGGCCGATGTGCTGCACGATGCAAATCGGCACCGGGAGATCCGCGGCCACACCCGCGACCAGCGTCCTGAGCACCGCGAGGCCACCGCGTGACGAGGCGATGACAACAATGTCTCGGTGGTTCATGGCACCCTCCTATGCGGATGGTGCAGCAAGATTGGTGCCCGATACGGGATGCCGCCGAATGAACCACGTACGAGCAGGCGGTACGAAGCGCCGACCGACGCTCGAATCGACGGCCTCGACGCGCGGACGAATGCATGCAGATGGACGACAGCGGACCGTCGCCCGCTGCCATCCCGTCACACGCGCATTGGACAGGCCCGCGACTTCACTGAAGGTCGGTCAATGCGGCAAGCAGCATCCCGAAATCCAGCGGTTTGGCGAGATGCGCATCGAATCCGGCGTGTGCGGCAGCGTCGACGTCGTCCTGGCGGTTACGGCCGGTCAACGCGACGACCTTCAGGTTCGCCCACCGGGGGTCGGCCTTGATCCGGCGAAGCAACTCGTAGCCGTCCATGTCCGGGAGCCCGATGTCGGACACGATCGCGTCGATCGGTGTCGTCGGCAGGATCTCGAGCGCCGAGGCGGCGGTTTCGGCGATGCTGACCACCGCGCCCGCCAACTCCAGCAGCGCAGTGAGCGACAGCGCCGTCTCCTGGTCATCCTCGACGAGCAGCACGCGCAGGCCGGCGATGCTCCGCTCCGACACGTCACCGCCGGTGGTGGACACCGCGCGCTCGTCCGCCGCGGCCGGCAGCCATACCGTCATCCGCGTGCCTTGTCCCTGACCATCGGAAGCCGCCGAAATCCGGCCGCCGTGCATCTCGACGAGTTGCCGCACGAGCGCCAGACCGATGCCGAGGCCACCGCGAGCCCTGTCGCGCGGCGCCTGCCGAAACATGTCGAATACATGCGGAAGCATCTCGCGATCGATGCCCTGGCCGTTGTCGACGACGTCGACACGCAGCATCCGCCCTTCGTGCGTCAACTGCACCACGATCTGCCCATGCGGCGGCGTGAACTTCAGCGCATTGGACATCAGGTTCCAGAATATCTGCTCGCATCTCACCGGATCGGCGAGCGCGATGGCCGGACCGGCCGGCAACTCCGTTTTCAGAACCAGCCCGCGCGCGTGCGCGTCGGCCTCGCACGTATCCGCGATCGTGCGCAAGATGGCCGTCAGGTCGACCCGCGATACGTCGAGTGCCAGCTTTCCGGTCTGGATGCGCGACAGGTCGAGCAGGTCGTCGATGATCTGTGCCTGCGCGCGTACGGCCTGGCGGATCGAATCGGCCGCCTCGCGCACGGCGGGAATGTCGCGCGTCTCGGGAAGGCGCGGCAGCATCTCCGACTTGACGCCGATCAGGTTGAGCGGATGTCGCAGCTCATGCGACAGCACCGCAATGAACTCGTCCTTCAGCTGGTTCGAGCTCAGGGCCTGCTCGCGTGCGGCCTGTTCCCGCGCGAGCGCTTCCCGGTTCGCATCCTCGCTCTGCTTGCGCGACGTCAGATCGCGAACGATCTTCGCGAACCCGCTGAACGAGGTGTCCGAAATCGGCGTGACGACGCCGCTGCAGAAGATGCGGCGCCCGTCCTTGGTGCGGTGCCAGCGCTCGTCGTCCGCGCGCCCTTCCCGGGTCGCGATGTCGCGCTCGCGCGCCGGCACGAGCGCCTGCCGGTCGTTCGGTTCGTAGATCAGCTCCACGTCCTGACCGATCATCTCGTCCTCCGTATAGCCGAAGATGCGTTCGGCGCCGGCATTCCAGCTGACGATCGATCCGTTGTTGTCCTGGATGATGATCGCGTAGTCCTTGGTCGACTGCGCGACCAGCCGCAGGCGTTGCTCGCCCGCGCGTGCCGCTTCTTCCGCGTGATGCCGGTCGGTGATGTCGATGAGCGTAATGACGGCGCCGTCGATGTGATCGTCCGCGGTGCGATAAGGCAACAGCCGCATCAGGTACCACCGTCCCGTCTCGCTCTCGATTTCGCGTTCGATCAGGCGCAGCGACTGGAACGACTGGCGGACGTCGTCCGCGAGCGTCGGATATCGCAGCGCGTGCGTAATATGGAACAGCGACCGGCCGAGGTCCGTATCGATCAGGTTGAAGATCGCCGTCGCGTTCGGCGTGAAGCGCTTGACGCGGATCTCCTTGTCGACGAAGACGGTGGCGATTTCGCTCGACGCGATGATGTTGTGAAGGTCGTCGTTCGCCTTTGCCGTGTCCTCGATGCGCGCCTGCATCTCGGCGTTCGCCGTGGTCAGCTCTTCGTTGACCGACTGCAGTTCTTCCTTGCTGCTTTCGAGCTCCTCGCTCGTCGAGCGCAGTTCCTCGTTGATCGCCTGCAGCTCCTCGTTCGACGCCTTCAGCTCCTCGACCGACGTTTCATACTGCTCGATGATCGTCGCCAGTTGCTCGCGGCTGTGCTGCAACTCCTGTTCGAGCTGCGCGAGCACCGGATCCTGTCCGCTCGCTTCCGCCTGATCCTCCTCGGTCATGCGGCCGGCCACCTCGTCGAACACGATCAGCAGGAATTCCGAATTGGCGACCTTGTCGTGAAACGGCCTGACCGTCATGTTGATCCACGACACGCGGGCCTCGTGCGTCCACTTGACGCGCCGCGCCTCGACGCTCGTGCCCGTTTGCAGCGCGCGGAAAATGGCCGTGCGCAAGTCGAGCCGCAGGTCCGGCAGCACCAGCGTCATGATGTTGCTGGACAGCTCCCCGCCGACATGCCGCAGGAATCGCCCGGCGTTGTCCGACAGGTGAACCACGTTGGATTCCTTGTCGATGATGACGCTCGGCGGTGAATAGGTTTCCAGCGCACGCTGATGAAGCTCCGAATAGGAGAAGTTGCGCTGGGCCGGGCTGGCCGGAACCCGCATCGGCGGTTGAGGCGCGGAGCGCTCGTCCCCGCCGGATTCGACCTGGAAAAGCGGCGGGAAGCCCGTGACCGGTTTCGCGCGATGCGTGACGACGCGCGCCTGGTAGATCCGCCGCTTCTTGTCGACGACCGTAAACAGATCGTCGGCTGCGTCGGCCGATTCCGCGGTGCCGAGGAACAGATAGCCGTTCGGACGCAACGCGAAATGAAACAACTCGAGGATCTGCCGCTGCACCGCGCGCTCCAGGTAGATCAGCACGTTGCGGCACGAGATCAGGTCGAGGTGCGAGAACGGCGGATCGCGCAGCAGGCTGTGGGCGGCGAACAGGATGCGCTCGCGCACGGCCTTGGCAATCACGTAGTGCGCGCCCTCGCGCGTGAAGTAGCGCTGCAGCAGCGGCGCAGGCACGTCCGTCGCGATCGACAGCGGGTAGGAGCCCGTGCGTGCGCGGACGATCGCGGCTTCGTCGATATCGGTCGCAAATACCTGGATCGCCTGGCTCGACATCGACGCCTCGCGTGCCCGCGCGAGCAGCAGCGAGATCGAATACGCCTCTTCCCCCGTCGCGCATCCGGCCACCCAGACCCGCACCTGCTCCTCGGCGGATTCCGGCGCGAACAACTGGGCGATCACCTCGCGTTCGAGGAAGTCGAAGGCCTCGCGATCGCGGAAAAACTGGGTCACGCCGATCAGCATGTCGGCCAGCAGCGCGTTGGCCTCGTCCGGCGCGGTCCGCAGGAAGTCGCGGTACGCGAGCATGTCGCGCTGGCCGTTCACCTGCATGCGCCGCTCGATACGTCGCAGCACCGTCGCCCGCTTGTACAGCCTGAAATCGTGGCCGGTGCGTACCCGCAGGTGCATCAGGATGTCCGACAGCGCCCGTTCGGGATCATTGGCGCCGGGCCGATCGCCGATTTGCTGCATCTGCGTGAGTTCGAGGGTCTGTTGCTCGATGCGTCGCGCATTCGCCCAGAGGTCCAGCAATTTTTGCGGCATCTCGGCTGCCGGCAGCACGATATCGACGCGCGCCGTCGAGATCGCATGCTGCGGCATCTCCGCGTACTCCGCATCGTCCGGCGTCTGGGCGAGCGTGATGCCGCCCGCCTCCTTGATACGGCTCAAGCCCGCCGCGCCGTCCGAGCCGGTACCGGACAGCACGATGCCGATCGCGCGCGAGTCGTGAGCGTCCGCCAACGTCCGGAAAAAGTGGTCGATCGAGAGCGCGGCACCTTCGGCGGAGCTCAGCGGGCTACAGCGAAGGCAACCGTCGGACATCTCCAGCTGCATGCCGGGCGCGATCACGTAGATATGGTTTTTTTCGATCGCTATCGTGGTCGTGACCTGATGCACCGGCATACCCGTCGTGTGCTGCAGGACGTTGTCCATATGGCTGACTTGTGCCGGTGCCAGATGGACGATGACCACGAACGCCATGTCCATGCCCGTCGGCGCGCTCTCGAAGAAGGTCTGCAAGGCCGTCGTGCCGCCAGCGGATGCCCCGATGCCCACAACCGGAAACGGCAGATCGCTCTTCACCGCGGTGGACGAGTGTGGCTGCTCCTGATGGGTCGGCTCTTGCCGTGACATTGATTTTCTCCTGATGCTGTAGCTGGACGTCGCCTGTCGGGCGCCAACCGCTGGGGCGTCACATGGATCGGGGCGCAGTTCCGCAACGGGCCGGGCCTGTTCGTGGCCATGCACTCTATCAGGTTGGCAGCCGGC
Source organism: Burkholderia sp. Bp8991 (assembly GCF_003853795.1). NCBI lineage: Bacteria > Pseudomonadati > Pseudomonadota > Betaproteobacteria > Burkholderiales > Burkholderiaceae > Burkholderia > Burkholderia sp. Bp8991. Next base: position 13,972 of record NZ_QTQJ01000002.1, read on the forward strand.
TATCGGAAGCGCGCTCGAAGGCGACCGCACGGGCTCGCGATATCGACCGGTGAAGCCGGTTTCGTCCAAGCGCCTGATGGATATTCGGCAGCCTATTCGTGCTCGCGAGACCTTGCACGGGCGCTCGTGCGTATTGTACGCGGCGATCGAGCCATGAGCCGGCACCCTGACCCCGAATTCATTCGCCGGTCGTCCCGTTGCGCCGCGATACGCTATTGCCGACAGGCGCACCGGCCCGCGCATGGGCATGCGTCTCGATTCGCATCGCGGGAACGTCGAGGCGCCACCCGTGCTCGAGCGCGCTGCCCATGCCGCCGTACCGCTCGCTGACCGCCGGGTTCTTTGCCTTGTCGAGCAACGCTCTGTGAACAGAATGCGCCTGCGCTTGAAAACAAGCGCTAGAAATTGCGTGCCACGCCGACCATGAACATGTCCTGATCCTTGTCGTTGCCGGTTGCGACGCGATTGAAGCGCAAGCTCGCCGCCCAATCGGGCGTGACCTGATACGTCACCTGTGCGCTGAGCAACGCGTTGAGCCTCGTTGTGCTCGAGGCCTCGTCCCGATCACGCGACAGGTACGGACCTACGCCTGCCGAAAGCGTCCATTTGCTCCTGATCGGCGCGACGTACCAGATTTGCGCTGCCACGCCTCTGCGGCCGGCGACGCCGTTGTTGCCCTCGTAGATGAAGCTCGCCGAATAGGCCCACGCATTGCCGAGCGGCCGCTTGACTTCGACCATGTAGCCCTTTTCGATCGGCACTTGCGGACGGTTCGTCTGCGACGTCCCGGCCCACACGCCGACCTGCGTCTTGCCGTCCGAAAACGCCGGTCCCGGATCGCCGCCAAAATCCGAGCCGATGCCGAAGAGCACCGCGTCGGAGTTGAATCCGCCGATCATCTGCACGTGGTTGTACTGCACCTTGAGGAAGAAGCGGTCGGGAACGACGTAATACCGCACCGCTGCAGACGCACGCACCCCCCATCGCTTGTCGTTGCGCGGCTGATTGTCGACGTGTGTCGTGTCCATGCTGAAATACGGCCCGGCCGACAATTCGAGCGCGAAGCGATTGCCGAGCGGCCAACGAAACGAACCCAGCGCGGCGAAGCCATCGCGGTGGTGATTCAGCGGATGGCCCTCGTTCAGATATGCGAGATAGACCGAGAAGTAGTCGTTCAGGACGTCGCCGAAGCCGACTTCGTACGCACGCCAATGCATGTCGCCACCCTCGGTCGCGCGTCCGTCGCCATACACCGCATAGACGTCGATCTTTCTTTCCGCTGGCTTGAAGCCGGCCGGCGAGCTCGCAGGATTGTCCTCGGCGTGCGCGTGGCCCGCGCCTGCCAGAATGACCAGACCGGCGATCGAGCTGGTGACGACGAAGCGCGCATAGTTGCGACGGCACTGTCCCATTTGGACTCTCCCTGACCTTGGTAACCTCGATTTCCCGGACAAGTCGAAAGCGATTATAGGTGGGCTCGGACAACCCAACCTGGGCGAGCCCACTCGCTTCCGCGGCCGGGGTGTTCCCATTCATGTCCAGGCGATTGCCGTCCGCGGCGCTTGCCTGCGGTTCGACCATCATGCCATCCGGCTCACCATCTGCGCGAGGTTTCGCAAAATGCCAATCGCGACTCGCAACCCGCTGCAACCGTCGCATCGGGCGCGAACCCTCCCTATCGATCCGCTTTCAGCACACCAAGATTGCCCAGCATCGGCAGGACACCGCTGCTCGAGGTCACCTCCGGCAAATGGCCATCCCATTTGGCGACTGCCTGCTGCTGAATGATCTCGGGCGTTATCGTCTGCTGAAGAAGTTTTTGCGCTTCGGCCTGCGCGCGTGCCTCGACAATCTTTTGATCTGCAAGGACCTTGGCCTTCTGCAATTCGTATTGCGCCTGCTGAGCACGCTGCTGAGCAACCTGCTTCTGCTCGATTGCCTGTACGAACTGCGTGCTGAAATGGAAATCGGTGATGTTTACCGAGTCGACTACGAGTCGGTATGGCTTGAGCTCGCCCGTGATCTGAGTCTCGATTTCTCTTCGTACGCGGTCACGGTGCGTAATCAAATCTTCCGCGTTGTAATGAGCGGTCACCGCTTTCACGGAATTGCTGATGGCCGGCTTGATTATCTTGTCGATCAGGGCGGCCTCGTTTCCGATGTGCTGGTATACCCACTCCGCATCGGCCGGCAGAATGTGCCAGTTCGTCGCCACCGTCGTTGCGACATCCTGTAGATCGAGGCTCGCCGCAGTCTCCGCAGCCTGCGAATTTTGCACCTGAACGTCCATTTTGGCGACCGACTGCGCGAATGGGATCTTCAGATGAAAGCCGGGATCCAGCACCCCGGGTTCCACGGCTCCCCACGTCATGAGCACCCCGCGCTGTCCAGGGCCGACGATCACGAAGCCACCAGTGACGAGCGCCAGTGCGACAACGACCCCGACAGCGATGCCCATCCCACGAGAGTTGGCAAGATTGATCATTTTTGTTATCGCATCAAGTTTTGGAGGTGTAGGTGTGGACACCTTTTTTCCACGCTTTCAGCCTACGGGCTTCGTCACAGCTGGAGCATTTTCACCTGGTTCGACACAACGCCATTTGTCGCATCGCCCTTGATGCCGGGCGCTTGAGCATCGGTTCTCCTGCCTGCAGACGATCAAACGCAATCTCCGCCTCGCAGTAGCCACCCTGCATCGCAGATTTACCCGGTTGCTCGTGATGAAGCAATATCGCTCCGTCCTGCAACGAACAATAGGTGTTTGCCTCCTGCAATACCTGCCGTTTCGCAAAGGCAGGACCGCCCAACGGTACGCGCGTGGAAATCATATCGATATTCGGTCCGATCCCGATGCGTTCGGCGCGCGTTTCCACGCGATCCATTGTGACGATCAGGATGCCCCGTCAACCGTCGCCGATCCGGAACACCATCGCTTAACGCCGGCCAAGCAACACGGCGACGTTGCGCTCGGCCAATGCGGCGATCGTGCGCGACGGATTCAGCCCGAGCGCACGCGGGATCGTCGCACCGTCCATCACGTAGAGCCCGTCGTAACCGAATACTTTTCCGTCCGCGTTTACCACGCCATCCGCGTGCGTGAGCCCCATGTTGCAACCACCGAGCGGATGCGGGGTGATCAGCCTGTGGAAGTCGCTCCACGTCGGAGGGACGAAGGGTTCGCCGCCCGTGGCGGCCGACAGGCGCCGGTGCGTGTCGACCATCGCATCGACCACCGCCTGCGATCGCGTGTACGACCAGTCGAGCCGCAACACGCGACGCCACGGCGCAAACCAGCAGCGACCGAGACGCATGCGCCCGTCTCCCGGATCGATCGCCTGGCCGAACCAGGGCATCATGTTCTCGACCGGGTCGTCGCAATCGAAATGGCGCGCGAAGGCTCGCCAGAACGTGCGCATCGCCCTGCCGTGCGAACGCTGCAGGTGGCGGCGCACGAAATCATGCGCAAGATTGGGCACGCCGCCATCCTCGACGAACAAGGGCTGACCTTCGTCGGCAGCCCGGTCGAGCAGGTCGATCGCGGCGGAAATGGTGACGCCGTGCGACGGCGAGATCTTCCGGCTGCCGTAGAAGGCGGGCGTCACGAAGTCGCCGTTGAAGGCCCAGCCCCAGCCGAGCCGCGGCGATAGATTCGGCAGCGTGCGATGCGCGTCGCGACAGCGCAGCAGCAGCTCGGTGCTGCCGATCGATCCGGCGCTGACGATCACCCTGGTCGCCGTGATGGATCCGGGCATGAAACTGCCCGCGGCCGGATCGATGACGTTGAAATGCACGCGCCATCCGTGGCCGAGCGGCTCGAGCTTGTGCACGACGTGCAGCGGCAGGATCGTTGCGCCATGGCGCTCGGCCACGGCCAGATAGTTGAGATCGAGCGTGTTCTTCGCCGACACCTGGCATCCGATGTCGCAATTGCCGCAGTGTACGCACGTGCCTTGCGATACCCCGTGCACGTTGACGTGCCTGACGGAATGCCGGTCGTCGCGCGCGTCGGGCAAGGACGGATCGTAAGTCGACGAAAACGACACGGCGAGCGGCAACTTGCGATACCGATCGCCCCAGCCGCAGGCGTCGGCCGCATCGCGCAACAAGCGGGTGCGTTCGCTGATCTGGTTGTCGGGCACCTCCTGGACCGACAGCATCCAGCCCACGCGCTGGTAATAAGGCTCAAGCGCCTCGTACGTGATATCCGGCGGCCAGCCATGCTCGAAGGCGTCGGGTTTGGCCTCGACCGAGACGTTGGCGTAGATCAGCGACCCGCCGCCGACGCCCGCGGCAGTCACCACCGACATGTCGGAAAAAACACGCAGGTCGGCCCAGCCGTGGAAGCGTTGCGGGTTCTGCTGGTTCCAGAGCCACGGGTCGGTCTCGTCGCGCGGATACGTTTTCGGCGTCCAGCGCCGGCCACGCTCCAGCACCAGCACCCTCCATCCCGCTTCCGCGAGGCGGCAGGCCGCCACCGCGCCCCCGAAGCCACTGCCGACCACGACGACATCGTATTCAAGCGCGCTCATGACGACGATCTCCTGACGCAGGTGCGCCACGGTTCCGATACGAACGACCCGCAGCATCCGCGGATTTCCGGCGGCATCGCGATGCCGGACGGAGCGAAGCCGATGCGGGCAGCCAGGCCGCCTTCGTGTTGGATGACGCGAAACAGTTGCCCGGCAAATTGTTTGGCAACACCCGACATCGTCTTTCCTCGAGCTTGCCCGGCGCACGCGGCGAATTATCGGAAGCCGGATGGAATGTCCTTTGTTTTCAGTGGGTTAAGCGCCAATCGCGCAGGCGTGATGCGGGCTGGCACGCCCCATGCGTTTGTAGCTGCGAGCGCAACGAAAACGTGCTCTCTTCCAAAACCGCAGCAAACTTAGGAGATTTATCATGTCCGCACTGATGATCAGCGACCTGTCCCGCGCCCACGAACTCAGCCGCAAGGAAATGGCTTCCGTCCGCGGTGGTAGCGTGTTCCAGAACTACGGAATCAACAACATCGCAACCGGCGGCGGCTTCTCGTTCGCGAGCCCCAATACCATCACGGCCCCGGTCACCCAGGTCGATGCATCGACCCACCTGGATCTCACCAGCGTGACCAACTCGATCAACAACCTCGGCGGCCTGGTCGTCGGAAAGCTGGGCCTCTAAGCCGCGCCGGATGTCCGCTCAGCGGCAACCGTGTCCGACAGCGTCGACCGAAACGCTCCAGCCCGCCGCGGGGTTGTCCTCGCGGCGTTCAAAGCCCGCCAGGCCATGTTCCTGGCGGGCTTCCTGCATGACAAAAACGAAGCCGGCATGAACGGGCAGACGGGCCGACGCACCGTCGGCAGCACCGCCCGCGTCCATCAGCGGCCGTGCTGATCCCACCGCGCCTTCGACCTCCCTTCCCTGCACGCGGATCCGCTTCGCCTCGTCGAGGCGGATGGCGCCGCGTGGTCGCATCGATGCCCCGTTGGCCGTCGGCGCGGCATCCCCGATGCGTTGTGCCATTCCGGATGGTACGCGTTAAATTCAGTGATCCGAAGTACATCGTGACGATCGTTGCGTCAATGCCGGTTGCTGTCGACCGCCGGCGCAGCATCGCGTCGCTGGCTTTCCTGCGCGGGCGCTCACACGCTGCGGCTGCCCGTTGATGCCTTCGACGCGAATCGCCAGCGCCACGTCCCGTTCCTGTTGGCCGGGATAGAACAGCAGACGCGGAAACCGTCTGGAAGAACCAGACACCGCCGTGCCCCGATCTTGCCCGGCGAACCCGGTGAAATGGCGTCGATCCAATTGAATTGCGTTTGTTTTCATGAGGTTGGATGTGTTTCCCGCGCGCACGAGCAGAGCCTGGCACGCGCCGTGCATTGGTAGCTGCGAGCGCAACGAAACGTGCTCTTTCCAAACCGCAGCACACTCAAGGAGATTGACCATGTCCGCACTGATGATCAACGATCTGTCCCACGCCCACGAACTCAGCCGCAAGGAAATGGCTTCCGTCAGCGGGGGTAGCGTGTTCCAGAACGCAGGTATCAACAACATCGTGACCGGCGGCGGATTCTCGTTCGCCAGCGCCAATACCATCACGGCGCCGGTGACGCAGGTCGATGCATCGACCCACCAGGATCTCACCAGCGTGACCAACTCGATCAACAACCTCGGCGGCCAGGTCATCGCGAAGCTGGGCTTGTAAGTTTCGCGATGCTTGCTTGCAGTCGCAGCAGTGTTTCGATCGAGTCGTACCGAAGTTCCTCAGCCCGCCGCGGGTTCGTCCCGCGGCGTTTCAAGCCCGCCAGGTCCCGCTGGCGGGCTTCTTTGCATGGTCGAAAGCGCAACCGGCCTTCATGCCGCATCCACTGCCGCGCAGCGGACTGCGTCGCGCCATCCGAGATCGAGCCCAGCACGCGCGTAACTCCGTGCCAACACGGCTCTGCTGCGCTCGTAGCTGCCTGTCACCCAGTCGCAGTACAGCGCGGCCAGCACGCTTGCCCGACCGGGATGACGCGAAACGTCGACGGCCATTGCGCCCGCGCGCAGGCCGGAAGCGATGGCGAAACGCAAACCGTCTCCTGTCGCGGGGTCGAGATAACCCGCCGCATCGCCGCACACGATATAGCCCGGGCCCGCGGTCCGGCGCACGCACTGCCAGCGCCTGCCCTCGCGCCACACCGGTCCGACGGGTGTCGTGTCCGCCGGCCACGCGATCTCGCCATCGCGCAGCATCGATAGCGACGTCCAGATCCGGAACGTGGACGTCGCCCTCATCCACAGCCAGCCGCCGCGCGCGATGTTCCAGTATGTGCCGGGGTGCGTGCCTGGCCCGCGCGCGTAGCCGCGGCGAAGCCAGAACAGCGAAGAGTCGGTCGTCACATCGAGCCGCATCGCGCGACGCAGCCACCCGTTGACGCCGGTTGCATCGATCACGGTGCTTGCGCCGACATCGCCGTCGCCGTGCGTGATGCCCACGACCGCGCCGTGTTCGACACGCGCGAGAAGCCCGCCGGCGGGCGCACGTGAATAGCGAACGCCGGCAGCCAGCGCTTCGGCACGCAGGCCGTCGTCGAGCCGGCTGCGGATGACCGCACGTCCCCGCTGCGCATCGGCCACATCATCGAGCCATGTATGCGGTTGCCGGGCGAGACTCGGCGCCAGTCGATCGAGCAGCGCGAGCGCGGCGCCGGACACGCATTCCGGCGCCGCCCGCGAACGCCCGCGGCCCAGCATCCACACGTTGCCGCCCGCTCTTGCTGCCGCGATCGCGGCAGCGCATCCGGCAGGCCCGTCGCCGACCACGAGCACGTCGATCGCATTCATCGCGGTTCCCTTCAGTAAAGCCCGAGCGCGTCCGGCCCCGGTGCGCAGCGCAGCACGGGGCCGATCACCCGGGCCTCGGTCGCATCGCAACGGATCGCCTCACCGTAGCGCACGCGCAGCCGTCCCGGCATGTGCTGCGCCGGCGTCGCATCGGCAGCAGGCAGAACGAAAAGAAAGCGATAGCGCGCGGCAACGCCCGGCGCGTCCGCAGCGTCGGCTTCGCGAAGTGCCCGCGCGGATACCAGCCACAGCTTCGTATGCGACGGCGTTTGCCCGTGGTCGCATGCGGCGACGGCATGGCGCAATGCACCGATGCGCCGGACCAGCTCGGCCGAATCGACATGCTCGAACGCGCCGTACAGCATCTCGCCGTGCAGCGCGTTGGCGACGTAGTCCGAGCGTTCGATGTCCGCGTAATCCACGCTGCCGTCGGGCGTCAGGTACGGGCCGTATTCGCCGTCCCATCCGCGCCGCGTGTTCGACTCGTCGCCGCGCGTGACCAGCGGATGACACGGATGAAGGCCGAGTTCATGGTCGAGCATCGGGATCGCGGTCGGCGCGTCGCTCCGGTTGAAGGTTCTGGACGCATCAGGGCTCACGGCGGGCCAGAAGCTGTTGGAGGCCGCGCACAGCTTGATATCTTCGGCGAACGGGCTGCCCAGCCCGAAGGTGGCAAGGAAGATGCCGCGCCGGTTGCCCGCATAGGTGACGTCCCAGCCGGGCGCAAACACGCCCGAAGACGCGTCCGACAGAAACGAGGTCATGCGCGGCATCTGCACTTCCCGGTCCCGCCGCCGCGCCGAGCGTGCCGCCCGGCTGAACGCGACGGCGACCGTCTCGTCACGCGGCGAAAACGCCTGCGTATGGCTGAACGGATCGATGTGATGGGGATTGGCCGGCAGGCGCTCGGCGCTGAGCGATATCGGCGAGCCGCTCCTGAACTGCGACTTCGGATCGATCCGACGGTCCTTGAACCAGCGCTGCAATTCCGCCTGGTCGGCATACGGGTAGAAGTCCGGCGCGGCAACGACCGAATAGGCCGGGTGTACCGCGTGTCCCGCCAGTTCGGCGATACGGATCGTCACGACGCCTTCGCTGCAGTGATCCAGAAACAGCTGCGCGCGATAGCCGCCTTTGCCGACTTCCCCGAGGAATGCCCGTCGGTCGACGGGATGCGCGCGCATATCCGTGCAGGAGCCGTCCTCATGCGCCTTGTGCCGGATGTTGATGAACTCCGGTGCATTGCGCGGTTCGGGAAATCGAAGCCAGGCGGGCGCGAAATGCGGAAAATAGTGCTGCCGCAGGTCGTCGACGGCGGCCAGCACCAGCTTCCACAGATTCGTGATGATTCTCATCGTCGTGAAGCGCCGGTTGGCGAGCGGGGCCAGCCGCCATCGAGCCGGCACGCCGAAGCCGTGCACGCCGAAGTTGGCGGCGTTCACCGGCTCGATCAGCGGCTGCGCGGCCGGGATCAGGAGTACGGCCGCGCCCGAACGCTTCAGTGCGACTGCCGGGGTGCTCGCGCCGGCAGGCGGTGCCGTGCCGGCGTCCTCGGAGCAGATCGCATACGGTGCGCCGCCCAGATCGCCGGATGGCGACGGCCGCACGCCCCAGCGCGCCTCGACGGCCCGCTTCAGCTTCTCGCCGCGATGGCAATGGCCATATTGCAACGTCAACCGGCGTCCGGGCAGGCATTCATCGGGAAACAGCTTGCGTACCGGTTCGATGAAGGTGCGCCGATCGTCGCCCGCTTGCCTGCCCTCGATCAGCGCGAGCGTGCCGGGGCCGGTGACCCGGCGCACGAGAAACGCGCCATAGCGCGCCGGCATCGCGCGGACATGCTCGATCCCGTCCGGCACGTGCGGCACGAAGCTGCGGGTCTGCTCGTCGTAGCTTGCGTCGACGTCGCCGTTGCGCGCAATGCCGAGTCGCGAGAACACGAGGTCCGCATGCTGCTGATGTCCGGTACGGCGCGCGGGCCGGTACTGGTAAGCCAGCACCGCGATGTCCAGCGTCTGCCAGTCGGGCGGCAACGGCGCCAGCGAATCGATGTAGTTCTCCAGCAAGTCGATTGCCTCGAGGCGCACGCCCGCATCCGGCGCCGGGCACGTGGACAGTGCGAGCAGGTGATAGACGAGACTGCGTGCCGGGTCGCCGGGCTCGATCGCCCGCGTGGTGTCCGGGCAGAGATCGTGAATGCGCGGATCGTCCCAGTCGATCGGCAGCGGCCGGCTCAGTCGCTTCGCCGTCTCCTCGGGCGTGCCCGAATCGGACAGGTCGAGACCGTGACGTTCGAACGCTGCTCGCCATGGCGCCGGCAACCCGAGCAGCAACGCGTGAACCTCATCGACGAGCATCGACGGCCTCCGGCGGTGGTGCGTTCGAAGCGGCCGGCTCGATGCGCTTCGCGTCCCGGAACCCCACGCATGTCGATCCGGTCGCGGCAGGCCGCCTCTTCAGCGCTTGTTTCAAACGAACCTCACATTCAGGTTCTCGGTTGCCGAGATCAGTGACTAATATAGGTGATTGCAGCTGCAATGAAATGTCTGATTGTGTTCGAAACATTGAATGCCGGAGGCGCGTGGCGTGATTCGCCGGCGGCGCCGTGACTCGATCAACACATGTCGGCGGCCACCTCATGTTGACGCGCAGAACCTTCGTGCTGGGCAGTGCGGGCGTGGCGGGCACGCTGGTGATCGGCTGGGCGTGGTGGCGCCGCGACGACCGGCTGGCCATACCCGCGCAGCTGGCGATGTCGCGCGTCGATGTGCCGCTGAACGGCTGGGTGATGATCAGTTCCGCTAACGACGTGACGATCGTCATGAGCAAATCCGAAATGGGCCAGGGGATACATACCGGCGCGGCCATGTTGCTGGCCGAAGAGCTGGATGCGGACTGGTCGCGGGTGCGCATCGTCATGTCCCCGCTCGACACGATCTACAAGGACCGCGAATCACTGGCCGACGGCCTGCCGTTTCGTCCCGATGACGACAGCCTGCTCGCGCGCGGCGCGGCGGCCGTGGTGCGCCACGGCGCACGCTATCTGGGTTCGATGGTGACGGGCGGATCGACGAGCATGATCGATCTGTGGGGGCCCATGCGCGAAGCGGGCGCCACGGCCCGCATCATGTTGCGCAGCGCCGCGGCGCAGCTTTGGCAGGTGCCCGTCGCCGAATGCGAGACGAAAGCCGGCGCGGTGCTGCATCGGTCGGGGCGCTCGGCGACGTACGGCGAACTTGTCGAGCGCGCGCGGGACGTGCCGCGCCCGGCACATGTCGCTCTGAAGAACCCGAAGACTTTCATGCTGGTCGGGAAACGGCTGGGCCGCATCGAGGCGCACGCGAAGCTCGACGGCAGCGCGCGCTATGGCATCGACGTGCTTCCGGACAAGCTCCTGTATGCGAGCGTCACGATGTGCCCGACGCTCGGCGGAACGGTGCTGGCCGTCGACCGGTCCAGGGTCGGCGGCCTGAAGGGCGTGACCGGTGTCTTCACGATCGCGCCATACCACGGCGGAACGGGAGGCGTTGCCGTCATTGCCGACAATCCCTTCATCGCCATGCGGACGTTGTGCGGGTTGCTGGTCACATGGGATCACGGGCCGGCTGCGGGCGTGAATACCGCGGACGTCCGCGCGGCATTGACGCGCGCCCTCGACGGCGACGACGGGCGCCACGTGTTCTACGCCGCCGGCGACGCCGATGCGGCGCTGGGCCACGCGAAGCCGTTCGTCGCGCAGTACGAAGTGCCGTACCTGGCTCACGGGCCGCTGGAACCGATGAATTGCACGGTGCGGGTCGACGACGACGCGGCAACGATCTGGTGCGGCACGCAGGTTCCGATGGTGGCACGCCGGGCAGTCGCGGCGCTGCTGGGCCTGGACGAAGACAAGGTGGTCGTGAACCAGCAATTGATCGGCGGGGCCTTCGGCAGGCGGCTCGAAGTCGACTTCATCACGCAGGCGGCCGCCATCGCGCTTCATGCGAAGGGGCGGCCCGTCCAGACGATCTGGTCGCGCCCGCAGGACATGACGCACGACTTCTACCGCCCGGCCTGCGTGGCGAGATACAGCGGCGCCGTCGATGCGAGCGGCAGGCTGGTTGCCTGGAAAGGCGTGTCGGCGAGCCAGTCGATCAGCGCGCAGGCGATGCCGCGCACCTTCGGCATGCCGGGCCTCGCCGCGAAATGGCTGCCCGACGCCACCACGGCGGAAGGCGCATTCGACCTGCCCTATGAATGCGCGAACATTCTCGTCCAGCACAATACGGTGACGCTCCCGGTTCCGGTTGGCTATTGGCGCTCCGTCGGACACTCGCATCAGGCATTCTTCGTCGAGAGCTTCATCGACGAGATGGCGGCGCTGGCTCGCAAGGACCCGATCCAGTTTCGGCTCGACATGCTGAAGCAGCCGGCGCACCAGCGCCACGTGGCCGTGTTGCGGGCGCTCGTCGCGCTATCCGGCTGGCGTTCGCCGCTGGCGTGGCGCGACGAGACCGGCGCGCGGCGCGCACGCGGCGTCGCGATGCACGAATCGTTCGGCAGCGTGGTCGCGCAAGTCGCCGAAGTCCGGCAGGACGGTGACGGCTTTCGCGTGACGCGCGTGTTCTGCGTGATCGACTGCGGGCTGGCCGTGAATCCGAACCTGATCGAGCAGCAGATGGAGAGCGGGATCATCTTCGGATTGTCGGCCGCGCTGGAGCAGGCGATCACGATCGAGAACGGGCAAGTCGCGCAGCAGTATTTCGACAGCTATCCGCTGGTCAACATGGAGACTTGCCCCGAGATCGTCACGCAAGTCCTGGCCGGCGGGACCGAGCCGCACGGCGTCGGCGAAGCGGGCACGCCGCCGATCGCGGCGGCCGTGGCGAATGCGCTGTATGCGCTCACGGGTGTGCGTCATCGCACCCTGCCGCTCATCAAGCCGAGCCCGCCCGGGCAAGGAGACGACCGATGGTGTCAGTCCGTATCAACGGGGAAACCGCTGACCTCGATACCGAGCCCGACACGCCGCTGCTCTGGGTGATTCGGTGCGAACGGAAGCTGACCGGCACGAAGTTCGGCTGCGGTGTCGGCGTCTGCGGTGCGTGCACGGTGCTCCTGAACGATCAGGCCGTGCCCGCCTGCCAGTTGCCGGTCGGTACGCTGAACGGCGCGCGCATCACCACCATCGAAGGGCTGGACGGCGTCGAAGCGCGGGCGCTGAAGAACGCGTGGATTGCCGTCGACGTCGTGCAATGCGGCTATTGCCAGAGCGCCCAGCTGATTGCCGCCACCGCGCTGCTGATGCGCTGCCCTCGTCCCGACGACCACCAGATCGACGAAGCCATGAAGAACATCGCATGCCGGTGCGGCACGTTTCCCCGCATCCGCCGCGCCATTCACCAGGCGGCGCAAGCGCTGGGCCGCTGACCGGCGCATCGGCCCGCTCAGTGGCCGTTGGCATGCGTCGTGATCTGGATGAAATCGGCGGCAATGCGCCCCTCGCCGTATTTGGCCTCGAACAGCTTCAATTGCCGCCTGATTGCCGCGAGATAGGCGGCGCGCGGCTCGGATGAAGGCCGTAATCCGTCGAACAGCGGCGCGGGCGTGACGAGGAGCACGATCATCTCGGTGCCGAACGGCGGCCCGATCACCCACTCGCCCATGCTGCCGATCGTCGCGGTGTAATTCGGCGGCGCCTGGTTGTCGCGTTCGCGGCTGCTCGGCACGAGATGCACGACGCTCCCGTTCAGCACGTAGTAATCGACGTTCACATACGACTCGTAAGCGAGTGTCGTGATGTCGATGACCAGCGGGCTGCCTTCCGCGAGATGCGCGTCCGGCGCTCGCGTACGGAGCGACGCGGCGTGTGACGATGCCTGATTCGATCGCCAGTACGGCGCCAGCGCGCTCACGACCTCGCAATCGCGGGCGTCGACGGGACGCACGTCGAGCTTGGCCGCCTGCCCGCCCGCCAGACCGCCGAGTGCACTGCGCACGCGGCCGATGCCGACACCGGCTTCCGTATAACCGCGCACCTGCAGCACGCGATCCTGCACCGACGCAACCAGCGCCGAACACGGTACGCGCGCCAGCGCAGCCGTCACGGCCGCCAGCGAGATCGCCGGTGCGGGTGTCGGTGCCGGTGCCGGTGCTGCCGGCGGCGGCGCGCTGGCAGCAGCGGGCACGGCGTTCGCGGCGGCCACCGGCGCGCTGCCGGCACCGGCGCTCGCCGTCGCGCCATTCCCGCCGCCCGCAGTCGCGTGCGCAACCGTATCCGTTGCGGAGCGCCCGTCACCGCTGCGCGAAAGCGCCTGGTAGCCGTACCAGAGCACGGCGACCGCCGCCGCCGTGCAAGCGCCCACGGCCACCCCCACGCGTACGCCCGATGCCCGGGCGGGCGGCTTGAGCACGCCCATGCCTTCCAGGAACTGGTTGACGCTGGGCGTGCGCGCCGCGCGGTCGAACGACAACGCGGCGCTCAAGGTTCGCCATTGCGTGCGATCGAGACCGGGATGACGCTCGGGCCGCAAGTGGTCGTGACGCGCCTGGGTGGCCGACAGCCGATTGAACGGATGGTGCCCGCTCAGCAATTCGTAGGTGACGCAGGCGAGCGCGTAAACGTCGTCGCGCGGATCCGGCTCGAGATGCTCGAACATCTCCGGGCTCGCATAGGCCGGCGTGATGCCGCCGAGGCTCGCCGGGTCGAACACGGTCACGTCGGGATCCTCGTCGCGCCGCTGGAATGCGCGCGCAATCCCGAAGTCGATCACCTTCACCTCACCGCGGTCGGTCAGGAACACGTTGGCGGGCTTGAAATCGCAGTGAACGAAGCCGCGCTCGTGCGCGTAGGCGAGCGCCTGGCCCATGCCGGCGATGATCGGCAACGCGGCATCGAGCGGCATGCCCTTGAAGTCCGGCGCGCGCAGCACCTTGCTGAGCGGCCGGCCCGACAGATACTCCATCGTGAGGTAGACGAGCGGACCGTCGCGATCGAAGTCGTAGACGGTGACGATGTTGCGATGGGCGAGCGTCTGCGCCTTGCGGGCCTCACGCTGAAGCGCGATCAGCGAGGTCGGCTGGCCGCGAAACTGCACATTGAGCACCTTGATCGCGATGTGCGGCTTGCGATCCGACGCCTCCAGCTTGCGCAGGTCGAGCGCCTTGTACACGGTACCCATGCCGCCGACGCCCAGGCACTCCTCCAGCACGAAGCGCCCGTTCAGCGTATCGCCGATGCCTTTCACGCGCTCGCCGTCGACGGACAGTGCGTCACCCGACGGCCCGGGCGCGATGCCCGGACGCGCGTCCGGCCGAATCGGGCTCTCCTGGATCCGGGTCGCGTCGCCCGCGGATGCCGTTCTGTCGCGACACCGCTCGAGTCGTTTCAGCACTTCCGCATAGATATCGTCCGACAACGGCTGCGTGGTTTGCGTCTGGTCGAGCACTTCGCGCAACCGCGCGCAATCGACCTGATCGGTCGCCAGCACACGGTCGATCTCCGAGAAGAACGCTTCCTGCGACAGCGTCCCGCTCTGGAATGTCTGAATCAGCTGCGCAAAGCTCATCATTCGTATGCCGTCTACTCAGCTTCAGCTTACCGACCCGCTTCGGCGTTCCGCGGCGCCGCCAGGGCAAGGACCGTCCACGACGTACCCGTGCAGCGCGACATGTCGTTGATGCACCGGACACCATCGAACCTGCGCATGCTGCCACGTCATCATCAGACGAATTCGGTTGCGCGCCGCACCGGCCGCAGGCGTTCTGACAGGACGTCTAACAAATCATACTAGTCTGCGGTCACGCCCTGTGCAATCGGTGCCGGAACTAGAATTCACGTCGATCGATCGCGAACCGGCTTCAGGTTTTCGCCGTCCACGCGCGCCCGCGCTGCCCGGTCGATTTTCCAGCGTGCGCGGTCGTGCGGCGAACCTATACTGGACAGATTACCGGTACGTCGGCACATCGCGCGATGCTGCATGGCTGCCCCTCTTCCGTCCGATTTCGCGGAGTCAACCATGGGCGTGCTCGTCATCAACGATCTTCCCGAAAGCGTCGACCTCGACCGCCAGGCGATGGCCGCCATCAGCGGTGGCGCGCGGGTCCGTGCGCATCAGACGATGCTCGCGCCGCAGCCTTTCCCCTATCTGCACACCGACGCCCGCGGGGCTGCGTTGAAGCATGCACCGGCGGCCGAAACGGTGGCGTCCCCGGCGCGCCCGACCCTGTTGCGCTGACGGCACACCACCCGGCCGCGCACGCACGGTCAGGCCGCCTGCGACATCATCGCGGGCCGCCGATCGGCCGGCGGGAACACGCACCACGAGCCGTCGTCGTGACGAAAGAAGAAGATCGCGATCGTGCCGGCCGGATGCACGGCCTCGACGCAGACGAAGCGCCGCCGTTGCGCGGGCAGGCGGCTGAAGCGCACGATGCGCGCCGGCACGCGCGCGCTTGGCGCGAGCCACTTGTCGACCTGCATGCGCAGCGAGGATTCGGTTCCGTTCATTTGAGCCCCCTGATGACGATGTCGAACGCGCCGGGACGTCGCTCATGCGGCGGCGATGGCGGCCGCGGCGCCTCGTCCGCCCGCGCGCCGCGCCGCGAGCAGCGCGCGGCAGACGGACAGCGCGAACCGGACGGCCGTCCGCGGATGCCTGACGCAGGTGCGAACCTGCTCGCTGTGGCCCGTCCCTTCCACGCACCACGTGCAGAAGTGCTCGCAGTTGTTCGTGAGCAGGCGATAGCGGTTTTCGCCCAGACGCGAGCGCGCGCGCAGCACTGCGGTGCGTCCCGCATAGGCGGCGTACGGATGCGGCACGACGCGCACCGCGTGACCGGCGGCGAAGCGTTCGAGCGAGACTTCCTCGATCGGGCCGCGATGCAGCGACGTGCACAGCCCCGCGTAGTGGACGACGCGCCCGTCGCCGACGTAGATGCCGTGATGGCTGTAGGCGCCGCGATCGGAAACCAGGTGCGCGCCGAGCGGCAGTGCATCGACGCCGCCGGACAGCGAAGCTGCCTGCGCGCTTGCGTCCGCAATGCTGTTCACTGGTTGAAGGTCGCGTTCCATGACGGGCTCCGTCTGCAGGTTGGCGGCCGCCCGTGTTGCTCATGGGTCAGCCGGTTGCCAACTAACCTGCATCAAGCGTGCCACTCTTCGCGGCGCCCGCCGTGCAAGGCCTGGCGGGAAGCGCCCGGCGAACCGCGCACCGCGCTGTCGCCGCGTGGCCAACCGTTTGCCGGGGATTTTGTTGGTGCGGCAGCACCAGTCGGCGCGCCCGACCGCCGTCTGCATGTGCCGGAGCACGTGTCGGTTTCGCGACCACGTTCGTGGCCCCGACTGTTGGCTCGCGTACAACCATTGCGGGACGAGGCCGCGACGCACTAGGATGCAAGCAACGCGTGTCGATCGCGCCTTGCCTTGCCGCGCGTGGCGCCCGGGCGGATCGACGCCCGCGCCGGGCCACGCACGCGGGTCGTGTCACGCATGGCACGAGGTTTGCACGTATCGGGTACCCGGTTCGTCGGCAAGCCCCATTCGGAGACGCATCATGACCACGCTCGCAATTACCGACCTTCACATGCAGCGCGACATCGACCGCAAGACGATGTCGTTCATCCGCGGCGCAGGCGCGCCGTGGGTATTCGGCTGGATCCAGCCCTACACGCCGCCGGCGCCTGCGTTCGGGCCGGTCGTCAACCTCTATCAGACGTACAACACGTTCTACGCGAACCAGGTTCTCAACCAGATCCAGAACATCGACGTCGCGAACTCGGCGCCTGGCGCGAACATCGTGGTCGGGGTCGGCGCGGACGGCAGGAACCGGCTCGTCTAGCGCCGGTTTCAAGCCGGCCGGCAACGCGCGTTCACAAGCCCTGATCGGCATGAACCCGCCCTGAACGAAAAGGAATGGCGCGCCGTGAGCGCAGAACTGCAATGGACTTCGGCGTCACGCACCGACGTGGGCCGGGTTCGCGAGATCAACGAAGACGATTGCCTCGCGTTGCCGCACCGTGGCCTGTGGGCCGTTGCGGACGGCATGGGCGGACATTCGGCCGGCGACCTCGCGAGCCGGATGATCGTGCAGGCGCTGGATCGGCTGGCCGCCCCGGCCACGCTGGCGGACTTCATCGCGGCGGCGCGTACCGCGCTCGATGCCGTCAACGCGCAATTGCGCGAATCGGCCGCCCGGCGCGGCGTGCGCATGATCGGCAGCACGGTGGCGGTGCTGCTCGCGAGCGGCCGCCAATGCGGCTGGCTGTGGGCCGGCGACAGCCGGATCTACCTGTACCGCGACGCGCGCCTGACGCAGCTCACGCTCGATCACAGCCACGTCGCGGAACTGCAGGCGCAGGGCCACCTGAGCGCACAGCAGGCGCGCCATCACCCGTCGCAGCACGTGATCACGCGCGCGGTCGGCGCCGCCGAGCAGCTGCATCTCGACGAACGACGCATCGACGTATGCGACGGCGACATGTTTCTGCTGTGCAGCGACGGCCTGAGCAACGAGCTCGACGAAGCCGACATCTCGGCCGCCCTCGCCTGCGGCGACTGCGCGCGCGCAACGGACGAGCTCGTCGCCCTCGCGTTGCGCGCGGGCGGCCGGGACAACGTCACCGCGGTCGTGATCCGCGCGTCCGATCCCGATGCGTCGGACCGGACGCTCGCCAATCCTTCCGTGCAACGCTGAACGATCGCGCGACGCCTACGCGTCCTTGTCGGGCGTCACGGGGTCCTGATGACGGAACGCTTTCGAACGGATGCCGTGCTTCTTGAGCAGCATCTGCAGGTGCGACCGGTTCATCTCGCAACGGCGCGCCAGTTCGGCCACGGTGCCGCCGGTCTCCTGCAACCCGCGTTCGAGAAACGCACGCTCCGCCTCGTCGCTTGCCGCACGCTTCGCGTCGCTGAGCGACATCGGCCTGCCCGACGTGCCGTCATCGGTCGCGCGAACGGCGGCCGCCCCGGTTTTCGGCCGGATGTCCTCGGGCAAGTGCTCGATATCCGCGACCTCGCCGGCCAGGCACGACAGACGGTAGACGAGGTTGCGCAGTTCGCGGATGTTGCCCGGATACGCGTACGTCAGCAGGAAGTCGCGCAGCTTCGGCGTCGTTTTCAGGGGCCTGCGCTTCAGTGCCCCTGCCGCCTCGTCGCCGAAGTAGGCGAGCAAGAGCGGGATTTCGTCGCGACGCTCGCGCAGCGCGGGCAAGGTCAGATGAATGACGCTCAGGCGATAGAACAGGTCCTCGCGAAAGAGCCCCTGCTCGCTCAATTGCCGCAAGTTCTTGTTGGTGGCCGCGACGATGCGCGTGTCGACGCTGATCGGCTCGTCCGAGCCGACCCGCTGGATCTCGTGCGATTCCAGCACGCGCAGCAGCTTGACCTGGCCCGACAGCGGCAATTCGCCGATTTCGTCGAGGAAGATCGTGCCGGTGTGCGCGCTCTCGAACTTGCCCTTGCGATCGTTCGACGCGCCGGTGAACGCGCCGCGCCGGTGCCCGAACAGCTCGGATTCGAGCAGGTTGTCGGGAATCGCGCCGCAGTTCACCGAGATGTAGGGCCGGTCGGCGCGCGCCCCGTTCGCGTGGATGACTTTCGCCATCAGCTCCTTGCCGGTCCCGCTCTCGCCGTCGATCAGCACCGGCAGATCGGTCGGCGCGGCCTTCTCGGCGATTTCGAGCGCGGCGAGCAGCTTCGGGTTGTCGCCGAAAATGCCCTCGAAGATGAAGCTGCGCTCGATCAGCGCCTGCCGCCGTCGTTGCACCGCGGGCGCGGGCGCCTCCGGCGCGTCGGCCGAATCGGCTGCGTCGGGCGCCTGCGGCGCGGCCACGGCGGCCTCGACGAAGCGCTCCTTGCGCGACATCTGCATGACTTCGTCGCGCAGCACGTTCGCCTGATTGAGCAGCTTCTCGATGTCGACACGCTCGAGCTTGGGCGCCCAGCGCAGCATCGAGCGCAGGATCTCGATCTTCTCGAGCAGGCCGGCATACGAGACCGCGGAGTTGCCGAATCCGTGCGGGTCGAAGAGTTTCATGATGCGCCCAGCTGTTTCTGCACGAGCTGGTAATACATGCCCTGAAGGGCGACCAGCTCGTCGTGCGAGCCCTGTTCGACGATCGCGCCTTCGTACAGCACGAGGATCTTGTCGGCACGCATGATGGTGCTGAGGCGGTGCGCGATGATCACCGCCGTGCGCCCTTGCAGGATTTCGTGCATGTTCGCGAGGATGTTGCTCTCCGACTGCGTGTCGAGCGACGACGTCGCCTCGTCGAACACGAGCAGGCGCGGGTCGTGATACAGCGCGCGCGCGATGCAGAGCCGCTGGATCTGGCCGCCCGACAGGCCCACGCCGCGCTCGCCCACCACCTGCTCGTAGCCGAGCGGCAATTTGCTGATGAAGGCATGCGCGTCGGCCATCCGGGCGACCTCCTCCATGCGGCGCCAGTCGGGGCTCGTGTCGCCGCAGGCGATGTTCTCGGCAATCGAGCCGGAAAACACCAGATTGGACTGCATCACATAGCCGATCTGCTGGCGGTAGTACGCCTTGTCGATCGCGCTCATGTCGTATCCGTCGACCACGATCTTGCCGTCCGTGGGCGCATAGAATCCCACCAGCAGCTTCGCCAGCGTGGTCTTCCCCGAACCGCTGCGCCCGACGATGGCCACCATCTCGCCGCGCTTGATCGTGCAGTTGATGTTCTCGAGCACGTAAGGCGTTTCGTTGCCGCCGTAGCGGAAATACACGCCCTCGAAGCCGATGTCGCCCTGCAGGTCGGGCAGCAGCACGCGCGAGGCCAGTCCGGACGGCTGCTGTTCGGGTTCGATGTCGAGGACGTCGCCGAGCCGTTCCATCGCCACCGCCGCGTCGTTCATCAGGCTCCACATGCCGACGAGTCCCATCAGCGGCGCCAGCACGCTGCCCATGAACGCATTGAAGGCGATCAGTTGCCCGATGCTGAGTTCATGGGCGAGCACGAGGTTCGCACCGACCCACAGGATCACGATGGTGGTCGCCGCATTCAGCAGCTGGCTGCCCAGCGCCACCAGGATGTTGAATGCCTGCGCGCGGTACTGGACGTCGAGCGCCTTCGCATACTTGCGCTCCCACTTCAGCCGCACCGAGCGCTCGATGCCCATGCCCTTCACGGTCTCGACGCCGCCGAGCGTCTCCATCAGCAGCGACTTCGCATCGGTGGACGCGGCGAACACCTCGCGCGCATAGCCTTTCAGCTTCGGCGTCGCGAGCGCGGTGAGCGCCATGATCGGGATCACGAACGCGATCAGCACCAGCGTCATCTTCACGTTGTAGAGGAACATGATCGTGAAGTAGATGAAGATCATCAGCAGATTGAGCGCGGTGGTCACGGTGGACTCCGTCAGGAACGCCCGGATCGTCTGGTTCTCCTGGAAGCGCGCGAACACGTCCCCGCTCTTGCGGCGCGCGAAGAACGAATACGGCAGCGACATCGTGTGTTTGTAGAACTGCGACATCATCGCGAAGTCGAGACTGCGCACCATGAAGTTGGAGAGATGCGCGCGGATCGTGGTCATCAATTGCGTGAACACGTGCGAAACGACGAGCCCGGCGATCAGCAGGTGCAGCAGGCTGACGTTCTGGTGCACGACGACCCCGTCGAGGATGTTCTGGATGATGAGCGGCGGTATGACGCCCAGCATCTGGATCACGAACGTCGCGAGGAACAGGTGCGCGAGGATCTTCCGGTAAGGGCGCAGATAGCCGATGAAGCGCACCCAGGGCGAGCGTGACTCGACCGGCGCCGCGGCTGGCCCGCTCGCGGTAAACAGCAGGCAGGTGCCGCTCCAGCCGCGCTCGAACGCCTCGACGCTCAGCTTCCTGAAGCCGAGCGCCGGATCGGCGATCCGCACCCACGACTTCGACACGCCGTACACGACGACGTAGTGGTAGCCCTCCCAGTGCACGATGAACGGCAGGTCGAACCCGAGCAGCGCCTCGTACGTGCACTGCACGCCGCGCGTCGCGAAGCCGACCGCCTCGCCGGTGCGCGCGAGGCTGTCGAGCGTCGCGCCCTGGGTCGTCACGTTCGCCAGATCGCGCAGCTTGCCGAGCGTCATCGCGACGCCGTAGTGACGGCAGATCATCGCGAGACACGCGGCCCCGCAATCCATTTCCTCCGCCTGCTCGACCAGCACGAAACGCTTGATCATGCGCTCGCCGAACGCGGCGTCGGCGCCGATGTCGATCTGCAGCGGATGGCGGCGCCGTTCGGCGAGCTTCTTCTGCCGCTGCAGTTCCTGGTCGACGTAGCGGATGCGCTCCTCGAGCACCTCGCGCAATTTCGGGTTGCGCTCGAGCATGAAGTGCACGGTCTTTTCCGGAATGACGAGCAGGCGCGTATCGGTGACGGCGGTGACGGTCGCCGCCTGCTCCTGCCGCAGCAGGCACGCGCGCTCGCCGAAGATCTCGCCCGCGCCGAGCGTCGCGAGCGGATAGTCGTTGCCGTCCTCGCGGCACGAGACGCTGACCTCGCCCTGGCGCACGACGTACAGCCGCAGGTCGCCGCCCGGGCCCTGCCGGACGATCTCCTTGCCGGCCGGCACGCGCTTCACGCCGACGCTCGACACGTATTCCTCGAGCTCGGCGCGCGTCAGCTTGCCGCGCAGGTCGAACAGCCGCGTCACGAAACCGCCGGCCGAGCTGATCGCGACATAGCTCGTCACGAACGCCTGCGCGGCCGGGTTGTCGCGCACGATCGGCTCGATCGCGCTGCGTGGGATGCACAGCACCTCGGTCTTCGTCGACGCGCGCACCGACACCTCGTGCCAGTACTCGCGCAGCATCGCCATTTCACCGAACACCTCGCGTTCCTTGCGCACGCCGACGCTGGTTTCCTTGCCGCGCTCGTCGGCGATCAGGCGCACGGACCCGCTGCGCAGCACATACAGGCCCTCGGCGAGGTCGCCGCGATTGCAGACGGTGTCGCCGAACCCATAGGTGCGCACCTGCGCATGGGCGGCCATGCGATCGAGTTCGTCGTGCGAGAAGAGCGACAGCGGCTCCACCGACGCGAGAAACGCCGCGAGCGACGGGGTGCTGGCCGGGGCGGGGGCTTGTGCGTCCATCGATGCGGTTCTCCGTGATCAGCGTGCCTCGATGATGTGTTCCTGCGCGCGCTCGGCGAGCCACTCCTCGCGCAGCAGGCGGCGCACCTCCGACGCGACGTCGGCGTCGAGCGCGGCCGGGTGTTTCGCGGTCACCGAGAAGATTTCGAAGAACGCGCCGTCGGGCGCCGCGAACGGCCCGAGCAGGTCGCCCACGTGCGCGTTGAACACCTTGGCCTCGATATCCGTCTTCAGCGAGCCGCGCAGCACCTTGCCGATCACGCCGCCGCGCTCGCTCGTGTCGGCGATCGAATGCTCGCGCGCCATGTCGCCGAAGCAGCTCGGGTCGTCCTCGAGGATCGCCATCATCTCGCGCGCCTTGCCTTCCGAATCGAGCACGATGTGACTGACCTCGATGCTGTCGAACTTCGGCGAATTGAGCTTGAAGTACGCGTCGACGGCCGCATCGCTGCACACCGTGTCGAGCGTCTTTTCCTGGTACAGCGTATCGGTGATGAAGCGCTCGAACTCGTCGAGACTGACGCCGAACACGTCCAGGTAGCGGTTCATGTCCGCGGCGCGGTGCAGCCCGCGCACGCGGCGAAACTGGTCGGCACGCTCCTGGATTTCTTCCGGCGTGACCTGCATGCCCATCTTCCTTGCCGCGATCACCGTCAGCCGGTCGCGAACCTGCTGTTCGACGAGGCCCTCGAACTGCCCGCTGAGCTTCAGCACGCGGATGAAGTCGTCGGTGCCGATCACCTCGTCGTCGATACGCACTATTGCCGTCATCTCGTTCCCCTTGATCCCTGTCAGCGGCGGCTCGCCCTGATGCGCCGCCGGTGCCTCGCCTCACCGCTTGCCTGCGTTCCGCTGCGCCGTGGCGGCGCCCGTCAGCCCGCGATCTGCCTGAACGGGTCCAGCGCGAACCCGATCAGGCGGCGCTCGCGCACCACGATTTCCGCCGTGGCCGTCATGCCGTAGCGCAGCGGGTAGGTCGTGCCGGCAATCGTGTACGCGTTGCGCACGAGCGCCACCCGGCCCTCGTAGACGGGTTCCTTCGTCTGCGCCTGCGGCTTCGTCGCCGGCGAAATGTATTCGAGCGTGCCGTCGATCACGCCGTAGCGCTGATACGGAAACGCATTGAACTTGAGCTTCACGGGCAGGCCCTCGTGAAGGAACGCGCGGTCCTGCTCCGCGATCGCGACCTTCACCACCGGCCGCGCATCCGACGGCGCGATGCTGCCGAGCGGCGTGTTGGCGAGGATCTTGTCGCCGGGCTGCGTCGTGGTCACATCGGTGATCACGCCGGAGACGGGCGCCAGCACGAGCAGGAAATTGTCCTTGTCGATGTTCTCGAAGCGGATCCGCGCGGCGGCATCCGCGGCGAGGCGCGCCGTCTGCACCTGCAGACGCAGCTTCTCTTCGGTGTTCGCGATGTCGCGCACGGTCGCGTCGTACTGGATGCGCAGCCCGGCGAGCGTCTCGCCGCTGCCTTCGAGTTGCGCCTTCGCCTGCGCGAACTCGTGGCTCTGCTGCGCCTCGAGCTGCGTGAGCCGCGCCTGCGCGACGCGGTAGCTGTCCTGGGCCTGCAGGTAGGCGCTGCGCTTCTGTTCCACCTGGCTCTGCGACACGCCGCCGCCGCCCGGCAGCGCGAACAGGCGCGCGTACTTGTCCTGTTCGTCCTTCGCGAGATCGAGTGCGTGGCGGGCGTTGTCGATATTGCTGCGCGCTTCGTCGATCTGCGCGTGCTGCGATTGCGCGAGCTTGCTGGTGCCTTCGGCAATGCGGTTCTGGTGCAGGTGCTCCTCGACCTCGATCTGTTGCTTCAATGCGTCGGCCTTGCGCTCCATCAGCTGCTTCTTGTCCGGAAACTGCTTCCATTCGCGCTCCGCGTCGTCGAGCTTGAGGCGCGCGTCGAGCGCATTGGTCGCCGCCTCGATCGCGCCGCGCGCGTTGATCCGGCCGATCACGTCGTTCTTTTCGACCGGCTGACCTTCGGCGATGTAGATGTCCACCAGCTCGCCGTCGACGGGCGCGTAGATGCGGCGCACCTCGGACTCCGGCGCGAGCGCGCCCTGCGCCGTCACGATGACGTCGGCGCGGCCGACGAACGACCACAGCAGCGCGCACACGACGAGCCCGACCATCGCGATGATGGTCGCCTGCGTGAGCCGCCACGGCCGCGCCGTCAGGATCGCGATCCCTTCGACGCTGTGATCCTCCAGCGCCTCGCCCAGCGAGCGTGGCGGCTCCGGCGGCGGCGCCTGGCGCGCGCGCTTGAGCAGACTATCGAGCTTCACTGCGCCCTCCCGACGAAGCGAGCCGCTCCAGCGTCGCAACATGGGCGGCGAATTGCGGCGTCGCGAAGCGGAACTGCCTGAGGCGATCCAGTACGGCCGGCCCGTGGCCGGCCCGCGCGTCGCTCTCGAACTGCAGGTACTGCTGCAGGTCCGCCCGCACGGCGTCGAGGCCGCCGAGGCGCGGATAGCGCTGCTCGTCGTCGGCGAGCAGCGCCGGGAGACCGTCGAGGCGGTCGTCGTCGAGCGCCGACGCGATCGCGCGCTGCAGCCGCTCGAGCGCGGCCACGTAGACGGAGTTGTCGCTTTGCAGCCGGCGCAGCTGACTGAGCGCGTCGGCATACAGCACGCCGAACGCGGGAACGTATGACGAAATCCGGTCGAGCAGCCGCTGATGCGCACCCGGGTCGTCGTTCCAGCGGCCGGTCAGCGCCTTGATCGGCGCTTCGTCGCGATAGATGCGGATCGGCGCTTCCGCCCCGCCGCGCCCGGCGACGAACGCCTGCAGCTCGCCGATCCACGCGACTTCGTCGACGAGCGGGCGCGCGTCGGCGTTGTGGCGCGCCAGCGTGCGCATGTCCTGCACGACGGCACGGGCGCGGTCGAAGGCGCGCGCGTTCATCGCGGCGATCCAGTCCGGCACTTTGGACCGGACGAGCGCCTCGGTGCCCAGCGCGACGAACGCCGGGTCGTCGGGATGGCTCGCCAGATGACGGTCGGCGAGTTGCGCCGCCTGCGTGGCGTCGCCGCGCGCCAGCAGCGCATGCATCTCGCGCAGCGGCGCGTCCTGGAAATACAGCGTCGCGACCAGCAGGCCGACCGCCGCGAGCAGTGCGCCGCTCCACCCGCCGAGCCGGCGCAGGTTGACGTGCCCGCTGCCGCCGAACGCCTCGCTCAGCTCCGACAGGAAGACTTCGATCCTGCCGCGCCGGCGGCGCGCGTCATGCGCGGTTTCGGCGGCGCCATGCGCGGCGTGCGGGTTGACCTCGTCGTCCGGCTGAACGGCCGGCACCGTGCAGAAGATGTCGAGAAACGAATGCGCGGTATCGACGAAGGTGGTCCGGTCGGGGTCCGCGGCGGCCGCATGCGCGGCGGCGCCGGGCGACGATGCGGCCGTCACGGTGGAGTCCGGCCCCGGCTCGCGCTGCACCCCGACGCGATAGACGAAATGATCGCCGCCGAACGCGAGCAGCGCGCCGTCGCCGAGCGGCACCGCATGCTCGTCGAGGCGGCGGCCGTCGACGAACGTGCCGTTCGTGCTGCCGAGGTCTTCCACGAAGACCTCGCCGTCCTGCACGTAGATGTGCGCATGACGCCGCGACAGGTAGTTGACCTGATGCGGATACGCGTTCCGGTAGCAGGCGAACGTGTCGTCGGTCTTGCTCACGAGGAACGGGAACGCGGTAATGATGACCGGTTGCAGGCCGAGATCGCCGCGCTCCGGCGCCAGCGTGACGACGGCCGGTCGCGGCGGCCGATGCGTCGCGCGCGGCACGAACGCGGCGCGGTACGCGAGCGCGCCGGCGAAGCGCAGTTCGTCGCCGTCGCGCAGCAGGTGCGGCTTGTCGCCGACCTCGACACCGTTGACGGCCGTACCGTTCTTGCTGCCGAGATCGGCGACGTAGGCCGCGCTGCCTTCGAAGAAAATGCGCGCATGGCGGCGCGACAGGTCGGCCACCAGTTCGGGCCTGGCGGACGCGAACGGCGTGTTGGTGCGCCCGACGGCGAACAGCGCGTGGTCGATCCGGATCTCGCTCAGCTCCGGATGCGAAACCGGCTTGAGCACGATGTCGAACTGCCGGTCGAGCGCGGCGCGTTGCTCGGCAATCGAAGCGGCGTCTGGAACCATGATTCGGCCAACGATCGACATGCGCCCGCCAATGGAGACGCGGCGCAGGCAACGCGACGCGCTTTCGAACCACCTGAGTGAAGCCGCACCGCCAACGCACGTGGCGGCACGATCGTGAAAAAAGTTTAGGCGACGGATGGCGGTAGTCAATCGGCTGGCGCCGATCGCGCGGCTGCGCAGGGCTGGCGTGTTCATTGCAGCGCGTGGCCGGCCGACTCGCTGCCCGCATTCGAGATTTCGACCGCGCGCCAGCCGCCGCCGATCGCCTTGTAGAGCGTGACCGTGTCGCTCAGAATCTGCTGATGATTGGCGAGCAGCGCGAGTTCCGCGGATGCCACCGAACGCTCCGATTCGAGCACCTCGAGTTGCGAGACGAGCCCTTCCTTGAGCTGCGCCTCGACCTGCGCTGCGACGGTGCGCAGACGCGCGCTCTGCTGCTGAAGCTGTATGCGCTGCTGCTTGTGCGCGTCGAGATCGACGAGTGCATTTTCCACCTCCTTGAACGCGGTAAACACGGTCTGCCGGTACTGCTGCTCGGCGACCTTGGTCTGCGCCTCGGTCGTCTTGATGTGCGCGCGCACGCCCGGGTCGAACATCGGCAGGTTGATGCTCGGCAGGAAGCTGAACGTGAAGGCCTTGAAGAGATCCGACAGCGCGAACGCCGCGGTGCCGCCACGCCCGGTCAGGCTGATCGACGGCAGCTGCGCCAGCTTCGCCGCGCCCACTTCGTCATACGATTCGAGCACGCGATACTGCGCGGCGACGACATCCGGCCGGCGCGCCAGCAGTTGCGCGGGCAGCCCCATCGGCACGTCCGGCAGCTTGACGCGCTGCCGGAGATGGCCGGCGGGCATCCTGAATTCGCCGGCCGGCACGCCCAGCAGTGTCGCGAGCGCGTTCTCGGCCGTGTCGCGCTCGCGGTGCAGTTCGATCAGTTCGTTCGCCAGCCCGTTGATCTCCGCGCTCTGCCGCAGCACTTCGGTCTGCGGCGCGATGCCGTTCGCCAGCATCGACTGGTAGATCGCGAGGATCTTCCGGTTCTTGTCGAGCGTGCGCTGTTCCTGCTCGATCTGGTCGTCGAACTGGAGGATCCGGAAATACGTGCTCGACACGTCGGCGACGAGCGTCAGGTAGCCGGCGCGCCAGTCGGCCTCGGTCGCGCGGTATTCGGCCTTCTGCGCCTGCACGCCTTTCTCGACCTTGCCCCAGATGTCGATCTCCCAGTTCACCTGGCTGCCGAGGTTGTAGGACTTCGACAGCGTCTGATGCGTGTTCTTCTCGAAGTCCACGCCCGCGCCGAGGTCGGCGCTCGGCAGCGCGCCCGCCCGCACTTCGCCGACCTGCGCGCCGGCGACCCCGATGCGCGCCGCCAGCACCTTGATATCGACGTTGCCCGCGATGGCCTTGTCGATGAGCGCGTCGAGCGTCGGATCGTCGAAGCTCTTCCACCACTCGGCGTTGACCGTGTCCGACGCGGATACCGGCCCGTGCGCATGCGCCCAGGTGGTCTTTGCCGGCATCTCGGGGCGCTGGTAGACGGGCACGTTCAGGTCCATGCAGCCGGACAGCAACGCCGCGCATGCGCCGGCGGAACCGGCGATGCTGGCCAGCGAACGCATGAGGCCGCGGCAGTTGCGCGTGGCAGTCGGCGACAGGCAGGTGTTCACGATCGACTCCTTGGGCGGAACGCGGCGACGATGCGGGATCGGCGGAAGTGTTGGTGTCGATGCTGCAGCGTGGCACGCTCGCGTCTCGTCTTGCATGGGGCGTGCCAACCGCTCGCGGGGGCGGCGGCAATCGTGCCGGCAGGCCTGCCGGCGCGGGTCCGGGTCACGAAGACGGGAATTGGAGCGACGTGTGCGCGGTACCGGGATCAACGGTGCGTGACGGGACGTCGCAGACAGTTCGGGCTCGGGGTGTCGGGTGTGCGCCGACACTTGGCGCATCGAGCGACCGCGCTGCCGTCCGGCGCTCACCTGCTCGCGTGAGCGTGAGCGTGAGCGCGCGTACGTCGGCGGTCGCCGATCGGCGTGCGCGACGTCACTTCACGTAGATCGTGATTTTCTTCGAATAGACGGGGGGATTGTGCGGCACGTGGTTGGCGTCGCCCATCAGGAGCTGCAGCGTGTGCTTGCCCGGCGGAAGCTCCAGCGTGGTCTCGGTCTCGCCCGCGCCGAAATGCAGGTGATTGCGGTCGGACGGAATCGGCTGGTCCATCGGCGGCAGGTCCGTATCGACCAGCAGGTGGTGGTGGCCCGTGTTCGGAAACTGCACGTGCGACGGCGCGACACCCATGTCGCGCAAGCCGAACCACACGCGGAACGGACGTCCGGCCGGCATCACCTGGCCATCGTTGGGCCAGCCGATGTAGACGACGGCCTTCGGGGGATGCGTGCCGGTCTCTGCGGTCGCCGCCCCCGTCCATAGCAGCGTCACGGCAACGGCGAAGAGGATGAGCTTGTTCATGGCGGCAATTCCCGGTTCGTGCGGCAGGCGCGGCATGGCGCGCTACTTGACCGTGATCGTGATCTTCTTCGAGTACACCGGCGGATCGTGCGGCACGTGGTCGTGGTCGCCCATCAGCAGCTGCAGCGTGTGCTTGCCGGGTGGCAGCTCGATGCGCGCCTCGGTTTGACCGGCACCGTAATGGAGGTGATTCCGGTCCGACGGTATCGGCTGGTCCAGCGGCGGGAGATCGGTATCGATGAGCAGATGATGGTGGCCCACGTTGGGCCGCTCGATGCCTTTCGGGCAGATGCCCATGTTGCGCAGGCCCATGCGCACCCAGAACTTGCCGCCCGTGATCGTTGCACCGTCGGACGGCCAGATGATGTAGGCCTCGGCGCCGGGCGGCGAAGTCGTACGCCCGGCGGCGAACGCGATCCTCGGCGCCAGGACGGTGGCGGCCAAAGCCAACAAGGTAGCCCTTCTTCGCATCGTGTTGCTCCTCGCGTGGATGGCGGCGCGCGGCGTCGGACAGTGGAGCGTGTCTAACAGCTTAGGACGTAATCGACAGGAAGGCACATAACGATGTTCCCGGGTAACGGGCCGGCCGCGATGCGCGGATCCGTATGTCCGTTTTTTGCAAGACCCACGGGTGGATCCGGTGATCGCCGCCAGGCGCACGTGCTATCTTGAATGTGTCCCGGCCGCGCCCGTGCCTGCCGCAAGCCGGCATTGCGCTCGCCGCGACCGAACACCCGGCAATGGCTGCGCTCCGCCTTCGGCATCGGGTCCGACGGCGCACCCTGGGGGGCTCAACATGTGGCGAATACTCCTGCCCGCATGCCTGTTTGCGTCGATCTCGGTTGCATCGAGCACGTGCTCCGGCGAGGACATGCATGTTTTTCCCGCACCGCCGTCGGCGTCCGCGCGTGCCCCGTCAGTCGAACCGCGGCGCGTCGCGCTCGTAATCGGCAACGGCGCCTATCGCGATCATCCGCTCGCCAATCCCGTCCATGACGCCGATGCAATGAGCGACGCGCTGCGCGCGCTCGGCTTCGACGTCATCACGTTGCGCAATGCGACCCGGCAGCAGATGCTCGACGGGCTTGCCGCGTTCGAACGCCACGGCTCGGCCGGCGGCACCGGGGTGGTCTATTTCACGGGCCACGGCGCCAGCGTCGGCGGAGCGACATGGCTCGCGCCGGTCGATGCCGACGTCGGCGCGCCGGCCAGCCTGTCTCGAACGGGTATCGACCTGCAAACCGTGTTCGCCGCGACGTCGCGGCCGCGCGGCGACCGGATTGATCTGATCATTCTGGATTCCTGTCTGATCGCGCCTCCCGGTGCCGGCCACGTGGCGCCCCCCGAGCCGCCGCCGCATACGCTCGTCGCATACGCGGCAGCGCCGGGCGCAGGTGCGGCCGATGGTACCGCGCATGGTGTCTACACGGCAGCGCTGCTGCAGACGCTCGCGGTGCCGGGGCTCGGGATCGCACAGGTCTTCGACCGTGCCGGCGCGATGGTCGAACGCGCCACCGGGCATCGGCAGACGCCGTGGATCGCGTCTTCCCTGTCCGGTGCGGCAGCGACGTTGGCGTTCACCGGGGCGCGTCGCGCTGGAACCGGCGACGCGCATGCCGGCGGCGGCACGGCGCAACGATCCGACGTGCTGGCGGACGTCGGCGTCGTGGCGCTCGATAGCCGCGGCGTGATGCCGAAAGACAGCGCCGAACAGTACGAAATCACGTTCTGGGAGTCGATCAAGGACAGCAAGGAGGCGGGCGACTACGAAGCCTATCTGAAGACCTACCCGAACGGCCGCTTCGCGCAGTTGGCGCAGGCTCGTCTCGCGCGACTGCGCGCGGCCGCGCCCAAGGCGCCAGCGGCGTCCGCGCCCGCGCAGACGGCGAGCGCCGCGCCGGCCCCCGCCCCCGCCGCCGTTTCGGCTCCGGCTCCGGCTCCGGCTCCGGCTCCGGCTCCGGCGCAGCCCGCGCACACGTCCGGCTCGACGCCGAAAGCGCCGCCGCCCGCTGCCGCGGCGGCTCCGTCGGCACCGCCGCAGAAAGGCGGCGCGACGACCGCCAATGAAATCCACGATTGCCCTGCCTGCCCCGCCATGCTGGCGGTCAGTCCGGGGGCTTTCACGATGGGCAGCAATTCGGGCGATCCGTCGGAAAAACCTGCGCATCGCGTGACGCTCGATCACGCCTTTACGCTGGCGAAGTACGGAGTGACGGTTGCGCAGTGGAACGCGTGCCGCGATGCAGGCGCCTGCCCGCGCCTGCCCAACGACAGCAACACGGCGGCGAACGCGCCGGTGCGCGACCTGAGTTGGGACGATGCGCAACTGTACGTCAAGTGGCTGTCGAAAATCAGCGGCAAGTCTTACCGGCTGCCGACCGAGGCCGAATGGGAATTCGCGGCCCGTGGCGGCACCGCGACGCGCTACTGGTGGGGCAACGAGATGCGCCCGGGCAACGCCAACTGCAAGGACTGCGGTCAGCCTTGGCATGCCGACGCACCGGACAACGTCGGCTCGTTCGCGGCCAATCCGCTCGGCTTCTACGACATGGGCGGCAGCGTATGGGAATGGGTCAGCGATTGCTGGCACAACTCGTACAGGAATGCGCCTGCCGACGGCCGCTCATGGGACGAGCCGAATTGCCAGGTCCGCGTCATCCGCGGCGGCTCGTGGCGGGATGGTGCAGGCTACATGCCCGTTTCGACACGCTTCAAGTACGACAGCAGCGTACGTTATTCGGCAAACGGGTTTCGTGTGGCGCGGGACATGAAGTAGATCGATGTCGGTCCGGCCGGGAGATTGCGCGGCAATTGCGGCCGTCCAGTGCGTCGTCGACACCGCTTCGCCGAGCGACGGGCAGTATCGGCATGCGCGTTGGAGCGCCGGATTCGGCGCTCCGTTACGCGTCGAGCTGACGCACCGATGACCGCAGCGATGAGCGCGCGCCTGGCGCCCGGCACCGTCAAGCCTGAACGCAGCGTTGCTGCAGCAGACGCTTCGCCATGCCGATAACAGCCTGCACCGAGGCTTCGACGATGTTGTGGCTCATGCCGTCCCCGAAACCGGCCGCGGCACGACTTCGAGCGCTGGGTCGACGAGTATTCGCGCCATCGTTTTGCGTATGCGAATCGGCGGCTCCCGTCTCCGTCTCAACCTTCATCGACATGAGAGGCGACCGCGGCCGGTTCCCTGACCGCGGTTACTTCCGACTTCCTCAACGAGCAAGTGTGTCCGCACTGAAACCGGCGACCTGCTTGTACCTCAGTTGCCACTGCTTCAGTTCGTCGCGTGAAATGACATCGTCGATGTTGTTGAAAGGACGTCCTCCCGTGCGCTCGTCGACCACCAGCAAAATCGCATCGGGTGCGATCTCGCGATTGGCCAGCACGATGTCGGACGTCGCCTGCAGTCGGCGCGCTTCATAAATCTGCAATGCAGCGGGCCAGTTATCGCTTTCTCCAAGCAGTTCTGCAAGCGTTGTTGCGTCGATGATTGCCTGCGCGGCACCATTCGATCCGCGCGGCATCATCGGATGCGCGGCATCGCCCAGAAGCGTGACGCGCCCTTGCGTCCAGAACGAAAGAGGGTCCTGGTCGACCATCGGATACTCGTAGATCGCGTCTGCTGCACGCAGCATGGCAGGCACATCGAGCCAGTCGAACCTGCAATGCTCGAAGAGGTGAATGAAATCCTCGAGCTTGCCTTCGCGGTTCCAGTCGCGCTGATGCTCTTCCGGACGCGCATACTCGATCACCCAGTTCATGAGCTGACGGCCTTCACCGTCGATGTTGTCGCGAATCGGGTAGGTAATCAGCTTGCCGGTGCGGAACGTGCCGATGTAGCACATGCTCGCGCCTGACTGGAACGGCTTCCAGCGCGTGACGCCGCGATACTGCGTCGAACCCTGGTAGCGCGGCCGCGCCTCCCTGGGATGGAATATCCGCCGGACGACCGAATGTACGCCATCGCACGCGACGAGCACCTTACCTCGTGCTGACGAAACACGTCCTTCGTCCATCGCGTCCTCGAAGTACGCAGTCACGCCGCGATCGTCCTGATCGAACCCGACGAATCGTTGACCGAGCACGATTGCATCGTCCCCGAGACGCTTGCATGCTGCGTCGTACAGCGTCATGTGCAGGTCACCGCGATGGATCGACACTTGCGGCCAGTCCAGGCCAGCGAAGCGTCCGCGCAGCTCGTGGTCGACCAGCTGGCCATGCTGGGTGTAGAAGCTGTATTCGCGCGTCTCGATCCCCTTGTTGCATAGCTCGTCCATCAGTCCCAGCTTGTCCAGTTCACGCATGGCATGCGGCAACAGGTTGAGGCCAACGCCGAGCGGCTTGAGTTGAGGCACTGCTTCGAATACCCGGCAACGCACGCCCTTCTCGTGCAGTGCGAGCGCAAGTGTCAAGCCGCCAATCCCGCCGCCAATAACAACAACGTCCTCTGCTTCATCGTACATAGCTCACTCCATTCTCACCAATGTTCTTTCAAGGCCGCGCCGAAGCGCCATTTCATTGCCCTGCCGGTTTTGCCTCCAACTGACGGGATGCGCGTCGCCACATCGCCTGGATCGTCAGCGCCGAAACGATGACCGGCACACCCGCGAGCATGAAGATCGCCTGCGTGGACAGCCCCGCGGACAGCATCAATCCACCAAGCAGCGGACCGCCTATCGATGCGAGACGCCCGGCGCCCAGCGCCCAGCTGATGCCGGTCGAGCGCATCGATGTCGGATAGAACGCAGTGAGCATGCCGTCGGCGCCGCCTTGCCCACCGTTGACGAACAGGCCGATCATGAATGCAGCGCAGTACATCGCTTCGATGTTTCCCATCGCGACGCCCATCGACGCCACCGCTACCGCACCGGCAAGATGTACAGGAACCAGAATCGAAAACGTGCCGAACCTGTCAACGATGCGCCCGACCAGCACGGAGCCGATCGTCGCGCCAATCAGCATCACGGACGTCACATGGCTCGGCACCGCACCGTCGAGCCCGGCACGTAAAATCAGCGAGGGTAGCCACACGCCCAGGAACGTAATCTCCAGCAGATTCATCGCCATCACGAGCCAGAGCGCCACCGTACCGGAGGCGCGTCCCGGTTCGAACAGGCTCGCGACAGGGTTTCGGCTCAGCCCTTCCTCGGGTACGTAAAAACTGACCGTGTCGGGCGGATTCCAGTGCGGGTTGATGTTCCGCAGCGTTGCCCGAATGCGAAGTTGCGCGCCGGACGTGCCTCGCAACGCAAGCATGCGAATCGATTCGGGCAATACGCCGGTCAGAAGCAATGCGGCCAGCAGTGGCAAGACGCCGCCGACGACATATAGCGACCGCCACCCGTAGTGGCTTTGCAGCTGCGAAGATACGAAACCAGCGAGCGCAGCTCCGAAGGGCACCGCGCAAATCAGCAATACGACCACCGTGGAGCGCACGCGCTTGGGCGAAATTTCCGCACAGAGCGCAATCGTGTTCGGTACCGCCGCGCCCAGCCCGAGACCCGTCAGCATCCGCCACGCAAAGAACTGCTCCGCGTTCGTCGCCGTGCAACTCAGCAACGTGAAAAGCCCGAACGAGGCCGTTGAACCGATGACGAGCCAGCGTCGGCCGACGCGGTCGGCCAACGGACCGCCGAGCACGCCGGCAACGCTGGCCAACAAGCTGGCGGTGAACAGGTAGGACAACTGTTGCGGGCTCAGTTGCCACTCGTTCTTGATGGCGGGCGCGACGAATCCGAGCGAAAACTGGTCGAAGCCGTCGAGCAGCGTCACGATCATGCAGATAGCAACGATCCCGATCTGCCATGCCGTGATACCCCAAGCGTCGATCAAGGCGCCGACGTCGATCTTTTCCGTCTCCATGATGTCTCCTCCTTTCATATCCATGTCAGATCCGGGCCACATCGAGCGTGGAGGCCGCGAACAAATCCTCCATCGCCATGCATTTCCCGGACAATCCCTGCTCGTGGTGATAGCGGACGAAGGCATCGAGCGATCGCTCGTTGCCACGGATGCCGTACGACCACCAGTTGTGTCCCATACGGGCGACCGTGCTCTCGTATTCCGAGACCAGCCACGGCAGCATGACCTTCAAAGCCGCCTGCTGCCGCAATTCGCTTTCCGCGATACGCTTCGCCTGCGCGAACGCCTTGAATACGCTCGACGGCAACCACGCATGCTCGGCCACGATGGACTCACGGATGCAAACCACATGCATGATCGGAAAAATCTTCGTGTCGTCGAAATAGTCCCGTTCGACGGTCGCGAAGTCCGGGAAGAGCCTACCGATGTTCGGCTCTCGATCGATGAAGCACTGCGGTTCACGCGGTGCGATCAATGCATGAATGCGTCCGTCTCGCAGCCATTCTGTCAATGTTTCGTTATCCGGAATGCATTTGACATGCGTGCCCATCGGCGCGGCGAACGGCACCTTCTCTCGACGACCGGGTTCCTCGACACCGCCCGTCCACCACTCGATGGCAGACGGTGCAACACCGTATCGGTCCTGCAAGAGCCCCCGTTGCCAGACACCTGCGGTCAACTGATATTCGGGCGTGCCGATCGGGCGGCCAGCAAGATCCTCCGGGCGCTCAATCCCGAGATCGGTTCGGATGTAGATACCGGAATGCCGGAACGAGCGCGACAGGAACACCGGGATTGCAACATAGGGGCACTCGCCGCGCGAGCGCAGCATCGTATAGCTGCTGAACGAGAGTTCGGTGACGTCGAATTCCGCCGCGTTCAGCGCACGGAAGAAGGTCTCCTCGGCAGGCAGGTTCAGAAAATTCGCGTCACAGCCTTCGATCGTAACGCGACCGTCGAACAGGGCACGGGTCCGGTCGTATTCCCAACAAGCGACCGTAATCGGAACTTTCATGCTAGATCCCTCCAGGTAGAAGCAGGCTCAGGAAATCAGAATTTGTGCCGGATGCCGGCGACGATTGCCGTTTGGTTCTGGCTCGAGGATGGGGCGAACAGATAGATGTCGGCGGTCGCGCCGGCCGCCTTCTGGTAATTGCCGTACAGATAGAGGTCAGTGCGCTTCGACAGGAAATAGTCGATGCTCAGTTGACCCGCGTTCCAGTGCGGCGCGCGCTCGTAGCCTCCGCCGTACTTCCCCGATGTGTAGATGTATGCGGCCGACACCATCAGATCGGGCATGAGGTAGTACGATCCGTTGACATCGAAGTTGTCGAGGCGCAGGCTGGTTCCGTCGAGATAGTCGTAGCGCACGTCCGTCGCCATGGCTGCCACGCGCCACGGGCCCGCCGAATATTGACCGCCCGCGCCGAATTCGCGCTGTCGCCGCACGCCGATGCTCGGATTCAACGGACTCGCATGGAACAGGACGAACGGCGCACCTGCGTAGTCGTCGGTAACCGCCCCGCCCGCGTTGCCGCCGACACCGGGCCGGTCCATATTCAGAAATGCAGCGGCAAACCGCCAACCACCACGCTCGTACGACAGACCGGCACTGATCGTGCGGTTCACTGCCCATTGGCCGGCGGCGTTGCTCAGCGCATACAGCACCTCGGCGCGCAGGCCCGCGATCACGGGCGTTTGATACTTGATCGAATTGTTCTGCCTGTAGCTGCCGAACACGTTGTCGTTGTCGCCAATGTGCGCGCCCAGGCCCGCCGCGACGACAGCAGCCTCGAATCCGGTCAGATAGTCGAATGCGGCGTCGTACTGACGGCCGGCAGTCAACGTGCCCCACTTCGCGCTGGCCAGGCCGACAAACGCCTGGCGCCCGAACATGCGACCACCCTGTTGAAACTTGCCGTTGGTCACGTCAAAGCCGTTCTCGAGGGTAAAGATCGCCTTCCATCCATCGCCCAGGTCCTCGCTGCCCTTCAAGCCGATCCGGTTGTTCTGCAGCGTGCCGGGGATGAGCTTGACGTTGGATTTGCCCCCTTCGTTACTGACGTAGCCGATCCCTTCGGATAGCAATCCATACAACGTCACAGTGCTCTGCGCATGGGCAGCCGGCATCTGAACGTCGCACACCGCAGCGACCGCGATGCTTGCCGTCAGCAAGCGCACCCTTCTCCGCATCATCGTCGATTGCATCAAAAGTCTCCTGATATTGTCGTATTCGCCTGTTCCGGCGTTGACGGCATGCGCGAACGCGCATCGTGTGGCTATTCGTTCTGCTCGATCAGAAGATGCAGCCTCGAGAGCAGATCCCGGTCGGTCATCATGAAAAGGCGGGCGGGGGCAGCCGAGACCGCCCGGTGCGTCACCCAATGCCAATGAGGAACCGTGAAGACGTCGTGCTTGCGCCAGTCGATCGTCGTATCGCCGATCGTCGACCGCCCTTCGCCGTCGACGACAAGGCAGATCGCACTCGACGTGCTGCGCGATGCGCGCGTCTGCGCATGCCCGCTGAGTTCGAGCATGTAGCAGTCGAGCGTCGGCATGATCGCGCCACCCGTCAAAGGGTTGACGTAACGCATGCGCTTCGTGCCGTCCGACCCGGCCGGCATCGCCGAGAGCGCGGCCGACATGTGGTCGCCGGCGTAGCGGTACAGCGGCGAAAACGGCACCGCGGCGCCCGTAGGCTCCGGAACGAAGCCGCCGGCGACAAGCGACGCGTCCGGAAGCGCCGACGCGTCCAGCGGCGGAGTGAAGCCCTCAAGTGCTTCTTCGAAGAAAAAGCCGTCGAGATACTGGACAAACGGTACGTCGAGGCCGTCGAACCAGACGATTCGCTCGTCCGTGTCATTCACGTGTTCATGCCAGCACCAGGCGGGATTCGTGATGAGGTCGCCGGGCACCATCGGGCAACGTTGCCCGTTGACCAGCGTGGCGCCGCCCTTGCTCGACATGATGAACCGCAGCGCCGAGGCGCTGTGCCGGTGTGGCCGAGCCGATTCGCCCGGCTCGAGAATCTGGAATCCGGCCTGCAGGTTGGTGGTCGTAACGACCTTCGGTGCGAACGCGGGGTTCGCGAACAGCACGACGCGGCGCTCCGCTGTTTCGAGCGAGACTTCGCGTGCGGCCGTCTCGATCACGCCGGACAACGCATCCCAACGCCAGTGCATCGGCTGGTCGGTGCGGCGCGGCTCGCGGCTCGCGATTTTCATGTACAACTCCCAGAGCGGCGCAGTGTGCAAGTCGTTCATCCGCGCAAGGAGTGCTTCGTATGGTTTCATGTTCTTGATCCGAATCGTTGGTCCGATCAAGCCACACGGACCGGGACGGACATCGAACCGATGCGCGAAATCGACGCGTCGATCACGTCGCCGGGCACAACGGGCCCGACACCCGCAGGTGTGCCGGTCAGGATGACATCGCCGGGAAACAGCGTGTAGAACCGCGACGCCATCTCGATCAGCCCCGGCACGTCCACGATCAGGTCTTGCGTATTGGCCCGCTGCCGCGACTCGCCGTTGACTTTCAGCTCAATGTCGAGCCGCGACGGATCGTACAGTTCATCGGCCGTCACCAGCCAGGGCCCGAGGACCGCAAACGTGTCGACCGACTTGCGAAACGAGCGCTCCTCGGGCCCGCGCACCGTCATGTCAAGGCCGATCGCGTAGCCCGCGACATAAGACAGCGCATCATCGCGGCTCACACGATCTGCGGAGCGGCCAATGACGACCGCGAGCTCGATTTCGTGATCGTTTCGACGATCCAGATGCCGCAATCGCACGCCATCGGATGGTCCGACCAAAGCGCTCGTCGACTTCAAAAATAATCCGGCCTCCTGAATTTTATTCAGATGGTGATAGAAATTTGCGGGGTCCGCATCGGCTTCGTTCTTGTGATCGAGATAATTGACCGGTGCACAAACGATCTTGCTCGGCGTGGCGACCGGCGCGGCCCAGGTCACGGAATCCGCCGGCACCGTGGCAGCGAGCGGCCTGACATCACGAATTGCGTCGAGCACGAGATCCCAGTGCCGGTACAGCGCATCGCCAAACGACTGCGGCCATCGCTCGGACGGCAACACATCGAGGGCCGCTGTCACATCGTAAACGAGACCGCTTTCGACGACGCCGAGCCGGTCATGATTGAAACGACACAGAAACATTTCACTCTCCTCCATCTGTCTGACGTACGTGCCGACTTGCACCTGTTCGGCTTATTCCATATAGTACGTACGCAGATTATCACAAGGCAGATCAATGTCAACAAGGAATCACGATATGACTCCGTTACAGTTGAGCCGGCTGATCTGACGTTCCGGTGGCGCGCGCAAGCGAAGCGTTTGCACGACGCTCACCTGCCATCGAAGAGGAGACCTGGAAGATGACTATTCGTATTGCTGCGCTGGGTGTGAGCCATTGGCATTCGAT
Organism: Burkholderia sp. Bp8991; assembly: GCF_003853795.1. Lineage (NCBI taxonomy): Bacteria > Pseudomonadati > Pseudomonadota > Betaproteobacteria > Burkholderiales > Burkholderiaceae > Burkholderia > Burkholderia sp. Bp8991. Next base: position 53,263 of record NZ_QTQJ01000002.1, read on the forward strand.
TTATGACGCCGCCTATCTACGCCACCTGGCATGCATGCCTGGCGTCGAACTGGTCGGCGTGCAGGACGATCGACTTGACGTTGCACGAAGGCGAGCCGCCGAAGTCGGGAATCCGCCAGCGTTCGAGGCCGCGGCCCGGATGCTCGACACGCTGCAGCCCGACTTCGTGGTCGCACTCGGACGCCATGACCGAATGGCTCGAATCGCGCATGATCTGCTCGATCGCGGTCTTCCGTTCGTGATGGAGAAGCCGATGGGGTTGAATGCCGCCGAGGTCGAGTCGATCGCTGCCAGGGTACGGGCGACGGGCGCTTTCGTTGCCGTCCCGATGCCGCAGCGGCTGTCGGCATTTGCCCGCCACGCACGCCGAATGCTCGAGAACGGACAGTTCGGCCCCCTGTCCCACTTGTACATTCGAACCAACCGTTTCACGTCGGCGCGCTATCCGGCATGGGACTGTCCGTGGATGCTGGATCCGGCCGCGTCGGGCGGCGGTTGCTTGCGTAATCTGGGCATGCACGGCCTCGACATCTTTCTGTTGCTGACGGGAGGCACGGCGCACGTAACCGGCGCACAGATCGGTCACCGCGCGCTGGACACGCCAGTCGAGGACTACGCAACCGTCCTGCTGCGCACGCCCGACGGTATTTGCGGCACGATCGAGGTCGGGAATACCTATCCGCGCCGCACGACCGAAGGCGCCACACCCGGCGCCGGTCGCGACAAGTTGCTCGATGGCGCAGACGGAGAATGGAAGATTGCGGGGCGCGACGCGTTGCTGATGGCGAAGGACGGCAATATCCGAATCGTCACTGCGGACGGCGAGGAGAATTTTGTCGACCTTCCGTCCGAGAATCCTGCTTCACGTACGCTGGCGGATATTCTGTCTGCGTGGCGCGATGGGCGTCCGCCGCCCGTCGGCGTGGCCGACTGCCTGAAGGCGGTCCGGCTGATCGACGACGCTTACATGATCGCCCACGCGTGAGGTGTTCGACTGGCCGACGGAAGCTGACCGGCAATATGGCACGATTACGGCCATCATCTCGATGCGCTCTCGCCCCGAATTGATCACAGGACGTCGCATCGAAGCCGCCATGCTATGATCGGCCGGTTCAAATTCATGCAGCGCCGTCCGCTTCATGCCACAGAAGACACTCGCAGAAGTTCTGCACAAGAAGCCCGGGCACCTGATTCGCCGGCTGCAAACGCTCGCCACACGATTGTTTCTTGAAGAAGCCGACGGACTCGACGCAACGTTCGATCAGTTTTGTGTGCTGACGGCCGTCGTCGTGTCACCGGGCACCGATCAGCTTGGCATCACGTCCGCGACGGGTTTTGACCGCTCTACGGTCTCGGGCGTGCTCACGCGCCTCGAAAGCAAAAAGCTGATCGCCCGCAAAACCGACGAGAACGATCGCCGCGCGAAGCTCATCCGGCCTACGGGCTCCGGTCTGGCCTTGTATCAAAAATTGGTGATCTGCGCAGATCGCGCTGACGCCCGGATGCTCGACGCACTGCCCGCACGCGACCGCAAAGGTTTCGCTGCCATGCTGGCCCGTGTCATACGCGATACGAACGAAGCGTCGCGCGTGCCGATGGCGCGATCCAATTCCGACCCTTCCCTCGCCGCAGCGCTGCTCAACCGCCCTCTCTATTTGATGCGGCGCCTTCAGCAGTTCGCCGTGACGGTCTTTCTCGAGGAAACCGACGGCCATGACATCACGCCCGTTCAGTTTGGCGCGTTGGTGTCCGTGCTTGCATGCCCCGGCATCGACCAGATCACGTTGTCGCAAACCATCGGTTTCGACCGCAACACGCTATCCGGTGTGCTCGAACGCCTGGAACTGAAAGGCTTGATCGTGCGGGAGCCGAGCCCTTCCGATCGCCGTGCGAAGGTGTTGTACCTGACGGCGGCCGGCGACGCGCTGTATGCAACGTTGTTCGAAGCGACCGAACGCTCGAACGAACGAATGCTGCACGGGCTCGACGATGCAGAACGCGATGCGTTCGTCACATTGATGGAGCGCATCGTCTGGAGCCATGACGAGTATCACGACCAACAACGCCATTCCGTCGGTCGGTGACGCTCCCGCCGCCCTTGCCGCTTCTCGTCGCTCTAGACAGGCACGTGTCGCTCAACGCATCGATCTGCGCACGCTGCTCGAGCGCCATGCCCGCCAGCGCCTGAAACTTCGCCAGCAGCGCCGTGATGCGCGCACGTGTTTGCGACGAGGCGGGAAGTCAGGAAACGAGACTCGCGAAATCGTCCCACACCATCACGATGTTCCGCGATCGCCAGATCGGCCCCGCATCGACGTACTCGCCGGCCAGCCGGCCGTTCAACGACGCGTAAAAGGCGATCGCGGCGTCGTTTCCCTTGACGACGCTCAACGCCGCGCCCCGATACCGCATCGTTTGCAGATGCGTTGCTAGCCGGGCGAGCAGCGTGCGGCCGATGCCGCGACGCTTGAACCCGGGATCGACGTACAGGAACTTGATCTCGCCACGGCCGCCGAAGATCGGCTCCGACGGCGCGCCGGCCGCGCCGATGCCGACGATCGTGCCGTCGGTTTCCGCCACGAGCACCAATTGGTCGCCCGCGTTCGACGCCAGCTTTTCCCGCCATGTCCTGCCGCGATGGCGCTCGTCGAGGACGGCGTGCGCCTGCGCCGGCGCGAGATCGCGATAAGTATGCCGCCAGACCTTGACGTGAAAATCGGCGATCGCCTGCGCATCGTCGAGGTGGGCGGTCCTGACGGATATTACGGACATGGAAGACTCTCTCGGCTGGCTTGGCACACGCAGGCGCGGCGCACGAGCCGGATTGTCGACGATCGGGGCGACTGTGTCAGCACCCCGCGGGCGTCGCGAATCAGCGCGCAACCGCTTCCGTGTTCCGGACGCTGCCCAGAAACCGCGTCAGCTCCACCGTCTGCGGCCGCTCGAAAATCTCTTCGGCCGTCCCGCTCTCCCACACCCTGCCCTGATGCATGAACACGATCCGGTCGCTCACCGCACGCGCGAAGTTCATCTCGTGCGTGACCATGATCAACGTCATGTCCTCGCGTGCAAGCTGCGCGACGACGCCCAGCACCTCGCCGACGAGCTCGGGATCGAGCGCGGACGTGATTTCGTCGCACAGCAGCACGCTCGGCTTCATCGCGAGCGCACGCGCGATCGCGACGCGTTGCTGCTGGCCGCCGGACAGTTGTTCCGGAAACGCGTCGAACTTGTCGCCGAGGCCGACGCGCTCGAGCATCAGTTCCGCGATCGCGCGCGCCTGCTGGCGATGCGACTTTTTCACGACCGACTGCGCGAGCATCACGTTCTGCCCGGCGCTCAGGTGCGGAAACAGGTTGTACTGCTGGAACACCATGCCGACCTTCAGCCGCAGCGCACGCAGGTCCGCGTGCCGCGCATCGACGCGTTCGCCGTCGATCGAGATCGTGCCCGCGTCGATGCTCTCGAGTCCGTTGAGCGTGCGCAGCAGCGTGCTCTTGCCCGAGCCGCTGCGGCCGATGATCGAGACGACCTGCCCGCGCTCGACGGAGAAATCGATGCCCTTGAGCACATGATGGGTGCCGAAGTTCTTTTCGAGACCACGGGTTTCAACGAGCGGCATGCCATCTCCTTTGCAACGTGCGCGCATAACGGGTAAGCGGATAACAGAGCGCGAAATAGATCAGCGCGACGAGGCCGTACACGACGAACGGCCGGAACGTCGCGTTCGAGATCGCGATACCGACCTTCGTCAGCTCGGTGAAGCCGATGATCGACACCAGCGCCGTATCCTTCACGGCCTGCACGCCGAAGCCGACCGTCGGTGCGATCGCGATGCGCGCGGCCTGCGGCAGGATCACGTGACGCAACTGCTCGACGTAGCTCATGGCCAGGCTCGCCGACGCCTCCCACTGCCCTTTCGGCACCGCCTCGACGCAGCCGCGCCAGATTTCGGCGAGATACGCGCTGGTGAAGAACGTGAGCCCCGCGGTGGCCGCGATCCACGGCGGCACGTCGAGCCCGACGAGCGGCAGGCCGAAGAACACGATGAACAGTTGCATCAGCAACGGCGTGCCCTGGAATATCTCGATGTACAGCTTCGCGACGCCGCGCAGCAGCGTCGAGCTCGACACGCGCATCACGAGCAGCCCGAGGCCGACGAGGCCGCCGGACAGGAACGACACGATCGACAGCACGATCGTCCAGCGGGCCGCGAGCAGCAGGTTCGCGAGAATCTGCCCGAACGTGAAGTCGATCATCGCGCACCTCGCACACGGCGGGAGAACAGGCGGCGCCCCATCGAGCCCAGCGTGGCACGCAGCAGCAGCGCCATCGCCAGATACGCGAGCGCGATGACGATGTACGTCTCGAACGCACGGAAGTTGCGCGACTGAATGTAGCCGGCCGCATAGGTCAAGTCGGCCACCGAGATCTGCGACACGACCGCCGAGCCGAGCATCGTGATCACGATCTGGCTCGACAGCGCCGGAAACACCTTGGCGAGCGCCTGCGGCAGCACGACGTGGCGCAGCATCTGCGCGCGCGACATCGCAAGCGCGGACGCCGCCTCCAGATGCCCTTTCGGGACGGCGGCGACGCCCGCGCGCACGATCTCGACCGAATACGCGCCGAGATTGAGCGTCATCGCGAGGATCGCGGCCGTGTATTCGTCGATGTGCACGCCGAGCGCGGGCAAGCCGAAGAAGATGAAGAACAGCTGGACGACGAACGGCGTGTTGCGGATCGCCTCGACGTACGCGCCGATCAGCGGGCGCAGCCGCACGGCCGCGCGCGCGTCGGCGCTGTACGCGGCCGCGCCGAGCACGCCGAGCGCCACGCCGAGCACGGTCGCGACCGCGGTGAGCGCGAGCGTGATCGCCGCGCCGCTCGCGAACACGCCGGCGTATTCGGCAAGCTCGCCGAATTGAAGCTGGTAGCTCATGACGATGGAGTAAAGTCGGGTTCGGACAACGACACCCGCCGCGCCGGCGGTGCCGGCCGCGGCGATGTATCAGGCGACACTGCGATTCGTCACAGTCCGGCCGGCAACGGCTGGCCGAGCCACTTCTTCGACATCGCGCCCAGCGTGCCGTCCTGCTTCGCATGGGCGATCGTGTCGTCGATCTTCGCGAGCAGGCGCGGTTCGTTCTTGTTGACGCCGACGAAGCACGGCGAATTCTTGATCACGAACTTGACCTCGGGCCGGCGCGGCGGATTCTTCGCGAGAATCGCCGCCGCGACGATGTTGCCGGCCGCGATCAGTTGCACCTGCCCCGACAGGAACGCCTGGATCGTCGCGTTGTTGTCCTCGAAGCGCTTGATCGTCGCGTTCGGTGCGAGCTGCGACAGCGCGATCTCCTCGAGCGCGCCGCGGGTGGCGCCGACCGTCTTGCCGTTCAGGTCGGCGGGCGCGCTCACCTTCACGTCGGCCGGCCCGAACACGCCCTGGAAATACGGTGCGTACGCGCTCGAGAAGTCGATGACCTTCTCGCGCTCAGGCGTCCTGCCGAGCGACGAGATCACCATGTCGACCTTGTTGGTCGTCAGGTACGGAATCCGGTTCGCACTGTTCACGGGCACCAGCTTCAGCTTCACGCCGAGCGACTTGGCGAGGAGTTCGGCCATGTCGATGTCGTAGCCCTGCGGCTGCATGTCCGTGCCGACCGAGCCGAACGGCGGATAGTCTTCGGGCACCGCGACGCGCAGCGCGCCGTTTTTCGCGATGGTGTCGAGCGCGTCGGCATGCGCCGGCGCGGCAGCGAACAGCGCCATCACGGGGGCGGCGATCAGCGCAGCCAGCCAGGTGCGTCGGGGGAACGGTCGAGTCGTCGGGCTCACGGTGAATCTTCCTTGTCTGGTATGTCGTCGGGCAGCGCGCAACCGTTGCGCGGCCGCGGGTACTCCAGCAAAAACCGGGCCACCGCCGTGAAACGCTTGCCGTACCGGCACTCGACGGAAATTCCGGCGCACCGCATTCCCCATTTCGGTGCATGGGCCGGCACCGGCGCCAGCCGCTGCCCTCGCAGCGCGCGCCGGCGCACCAAATTACCTAACTGGTTCACCCCGCGAATCGGAAGTCCTGCATTGGGCGCACGCCGGCACCGGTGCATCGATCCGGGGCGCGCGGAATGAGGACATCGAAACGAAGTTCGAATTCACGCGATGCACGGCATCGCCGACGCCGTGCAGGTTGCTCGCTTTTCGCTGCGAGGCGTCATGGCCGAGGCCCGTATGCACGGATTCGAACAGGCCCGGTCCAAATTTGCATTCTGTTTGTGGTGGGAATTACAGCTGAATACGTTCGCGACGTACCGTGCCTTTCGCCGCACTCGGCGAATCGCAATCAGGACGGGTGCGCTTGATTCCGCGCACCGATCCGCCGGTACCGGTGGTTCCCGGTCGCCTCGCGATCGGGATGAATCCAATCACATCTGCGCGCGAGGATACCGTCATGGCATCGATTCCGAACCGTCGACAAGCGGCGAAACCGACAAACGCAGCTGGCTCGAATCGCACGAAGCCGGCTACCACAAGACCCTCGGCAATCGACAGGTGCAGATGATCGCGATCGGCGGGGCGATCGGCACCGGTCTGTTCCTCGGCGCGGGCGGCCGTCTGCAGGCCGCCGGACCGTCGCAAGTGGTTCGCCGAGATGGAATTCTGGTTCGCGCTGATCAAGGTCGCCGCGATCGTGCTGTTTCTCGTGATCGGCTCGGTGATCCTCGGCACGGGCGTGCAGGTCGCCGGCCACGACACCGGCATGCATCTGATCACCGACCACGGCGGCTTCTTTCCGCACGGCATGATGCCGGCGCTGGTGCTGGTGCAGGGCGTGGTGTTCGCGTTCGCGGGCGTCGAGCTGGTGGCCACCGCCGCCGGCGAATGCAAGGACGCGCGCAAGGTGCTGCCGCGCGCGATCAACAACGTGATCTGGCGCATCGCGATCTTCTACGTCGCGTCGGTGGTGCTGCTGGTCTGCCTGCTGCCGTGGAGCGCGTACAAGGCTGACCAGAGTCCGTTCGTCACGTTCTTCGGCGCGCTCGGCGTGCTGCTCAACTATCTCGTGCCGTCGAGCGTGTTCGAGATCGTGCTGAACATCGCGTCGCTCGGCATCATCAGCACGTGGGGCTTCATCGTCGTGTGCCAGATGAAGTTCCGCGCGGCGGTCGGGCGCGGCGAAGTGGACGACGTGCCGTTCAGGATGCCGGGCGCGCCCGTCACGTCGTGGCTCACACTGCTGTTCCTGCTCGGCGTGCAGGTGCTGATGGCGTTCGACTACCCGAACGGGACGTGGACGATCGCGTCGATCCCGCTGGTCGCACTGCTGCTCGTGGGCGGCTGGAAGTGGTTGAGCAGCCGCGCGCACCGTGCGTCGCTGAAGCCGACGATTCCGTCGGTCACGCTCACGCAGAACGTGCTCGAGAAGGGCAACGACTGAAACCGCGCGCAACGACGGGGGCGGTATCCGGCCCGGGCCCGGCGAAAGCCGCCGCCCGGCTCATATCACATGCGCGCTCGAGTCGGCGATCGTTGCCGGCAAATCATCGTGAGCGTAGCCCCCGACGCTCGCATGCATGGCATCAATGATGCGTATACAAACGAGGCGCCGCGGCATGACTCTGGATCACGCCCCCCGAGTCGCCCGCTGCGTTGTATTCAGGCCCATAGCCCGACGTATCGGCCTGCGGGGCCGATGCGGTCGCCTGGATGCGCGCCTCGGCCCGCTGGATCGATTGCGGATAGTGAATGTCCTTTCGGGCCGGGTTGTAACCGGCCTGCTCGGCCTGCGTGATCTGCGCGCGGACTTCCGCCCGGGTCAGGCCGTTGCTCGATTGAGCGGCCGCTGCGAATGCGGGGATGATGGCCGCCGCCAGCATGATGGTACGGATAGCGAATTTCATGATCTCGACCTCCAGTGAACAGGGTCGGCATCCGAGAACATCTCTTCTGCCGTAAGAACAGCATGCGCCGTTCAGCTGAAGGCAATGTTAACTGCGCGTCTTCGAACGCCTCGCCCGCGAAAGACAGGGGCGGACCCGGAATCGCCGCGGCGGTCAGGCCGACGACGGCAACCTCACGCGCACGCCGAACCCGTTGCCGTTCAACCCGTCGACGTACGTCAGACTCCCGCCGAGTTTGGCCACGATGCGCGCGACGATGGACAGCCCCAGGCCACTGCCGCTTTCGTCGTGATCGGCGCCGCGAAAGAAGCGATCCTGCAGTCGGGACAGGTCCTCACCCGAGACGCCCGGTCCGTCGTCTCGTACCTGAAGGCTGATCGCGCCGGCATCCTGCCACGATGCGATTTCGACGCGCCCCTGTTCGCGACCGTACTTGATCGCGTTATCGACGAGATTGTCGAGCAGGACGCGCACCAGCGTCGACGGGACATGTGCGACAACCGGACCGTCGACGCGTGAAATCAGTGCGATCCGCTTGCGACTCGCGCGCGCCTGATGGTCGTCGATGCAGGTCTGCACCACGCGTGCGAGATCGACCTCCTCGCCGCGCATCGGTACGGTCTCGTCAAGTCGCGCCAGTGCAAGCAGCTGGTCCGCCAGATGCGTGCTTCGGTCCACGCCCTCGACGACCCGTTGCATCGCGCGCCGCTGCCGGTCCGGATCGCGTGCGGTGAGCGCGACTTGCGCTTGCACCTTGAGTGCGGCGAGCGGGGTCTTGAGCTCGTGTGCGGCATCGCTGGTGAATGCGCGCTCGCGATCGAGCGAGCCGCGCAGACGTTGCAGCAACGTGTTCAGTGCGGCAACCAGCGGCCGCACTTCGTCGGGAATGCCCTTCGTGCCGATTGCGTCGAGGTTGTCGGGCGAACGCGCCTCGATTGCCTCGGACAGCGTCCGCAGCGGCGTCAGGCTGCGTCCGATCGCCAGCCAGATCAGCACGGCCAGCACGGGCAACGCGAAGGCGAGCGGCCGGGCGACCCGGCGCGCGACCTCCGCGGACAAGTCGGAACGCTGCGTGCGTTGCTCGAAGATCCGCACGGTACGCCCGCGCGCGGCATCGGTCAGCACGTACGCGTGCCACTTCGGATTGCCGAACCGGATCGGGCTCGATGCGGCGGCGGGAAACACCGGCAGATCGAGCGCGTCAAGCCCCGGGCTGGCGGCCAGGATGCGTCCGCCCGCGTCCCTGATCTGATACAGCATGCGCGGTGATGCGTCGTTGTCGCCATCGTTGTCTTCCCCCGAGCCGAGGACGATATCCGCGAAGACCGGCAGATCGGACGCATCGAGCGCGACGAACGCTCGTGCGATCTGCTCGATGCGGGTTTCGTCCCACTCCTCCGCTTCGTGAATCGCCTGGCGATAGCTCGACACCAGCGAATAGGCCCACACCACCACGACACCCGACAGCACCAGCAAGGTCAGCCGTTGCCGGATCGAGCGCATCACGACGCTTTCTCCACCACGTAGCCGACACCTCGAATCGTGCGGATCAATTCGGCCCCCAGTTTCTTGCGCAGATTCGACACATGCACTTCGATCGCATTGCTTTCGATTTCTTCGTTCCAGCCATAGAGGCTGTCCTGGAGCTGCGTGCGCGAGAGCGGACGGCCCTGATTCGCCAGCAATTCGACCAGCAACGCGCATTCGCGCGACGTCAGCGCAATCCGTTCGGTGCCGCGCGTCACCGTCATCAGCGCGGGATCGACCGACAGGTCGCCGTATTCGATCGTCTCGGTGCCGCGGCCCTGCGAGCGCCGCACGAGCGCACGGCATCGGGCGATCAATTCGGTCAGGTCGAACGGCTTGCCGATGTAGTCGTCGGCGCCCGCGCTCAGGCCGCTCACGCGATCGGCGACGGTGTCGCGCGCGGTCATGACGAGCACCGGCGTATGGTCGCGGCGCTTGCGAAGCCAGTCGAGCACTTCAACGCCCGACATGCGGGGCAGGCCGAGATCGAGCACGACGAGGTCATACGGCGTGGTTTCGAGCGCGAGCCGTGCATGCCTGCCGTCGTGCGCCCAGTCGACCGTCATGCCGGCCTCGATCAGGCCATCCTCCACCCCGCTGCCGATCAGCTTGTCGTCTTCCACGAGTAACACCCGCATGGTGTCGCGTTCCTTTTGGTGCGGACATGGCGTCCATGGGCGCACGATAACCGCAGGCACCGGCCGGCATCAAGCACGGCGCGGAAAAATCCGGTCCTTAAGAATCCGTTAACGTCGGCGCCCTATGGTCGCGGTCACCGACACCCGCAATCGAATCGACGACCATGAACAGGCTACCGTTCCGACTCCGTTTTTGCGCAACGCTGGGCGCGCTGCTGTTCGTGGCTGCCGCGCCGGCGTCCGCAGGTGAGATCAAGACGCTGATGCGAGACATGAAGCACGCGATGCAGGGTGCCATGAACAGCCGGACGATTCCGGAAATGAACGGCTACGTGGCCCGGCTCGAAAGCGATGTGCAGCAGGCGAGCCGCCAGCGGTATCGCAATGATCAGCCGACCTACGATGAAGGCATGCGCACGTTGCACGACGAATTGACCGAAGTCGATCGTGCCATCCAGGCCAATGATCTGCCGGCCGCCAAACAGGCGTTACGGCGAATCGACGGATCGAAAAAGCACTATCACGACCTGCTTGGATAACCCGGGCCGGACACGCTTTCGCCATTGAACAGGCATTCCCGCCATGAAAACCATAACCCGCTACCCCCTGTCGATCAGTTTGCTGCACTGGCTGCTCGCCGCCGCGCTGATCGGCAATCTGATCGTCGGCTTGTTGCTGGACGACAATGAAGACCTCGTCGGCCTGCACAAATCGATCGGCACCGCGATTCTCGGATTCGTGGCGGTTCGCATCGTGAATCGGTTACGCATGGGACGCAGGCTCCCGCCGTCGGTCAATCCGGCAGGCACGCTCAATCATTTTGCGGAACGCAGCGTTCATGGGCTGCTCTATGTGCTGATGCTCGCCATTCCCGTCCTCGGGTGGATGAAGACCAATGCGGCCGGCCACACGGCCAGCTGCTTCGGGCTCTTCTCGCTGCCGCCCCTGGTGCCCAGGAGTCGCGAGCTGTCGCACTGGCTGGGAGAACTGCACGCGCTGACGGCTTACGGGCTGGCCGCGCTGGTGGGCCTGCACGTGCTCGGCGCGGTGGCGCACAAGCTGTTCAAGTCGGAGAACGTGTTGCCGCGCATTCTGCCGTTGCCGACGCGTGTCGTTCGGCAGAGGGCTCCATCCGGTGACCGGAATTGAGCGCCGGGCACGGCGTCGCGCGGAGTGCTACCGGGGCTACCGGGCGACGCCATCAAGTCGGACAAATGGCGCGTGGGTGCGGCAGGCCATGAGGTCGCGGAAGCGGGCTCCGTGATCGGACTGGAAAGGAACCGCGACGAAGACAAGACGAAGACAAACGCGCTTGACGAAAGTCAAACCCGCGGAGACGACAGGTGCAAAAAATTGCGTATGCAGGATCGCCGATTGCCACCGGGAGACATTCATGAGCGCCAGCACTTCGACCTTCCAGGCGGCACCCGCGCTCCAGCGGGTGCTGATCGCCATCGACGGTTCCACCGCATCCGATCAGGCGCTGGCGTATGCCAGGGCGTTCGTTCCACCGAATGCATCGGTACGCATCGTCAGCGTTGCGGATAGTCCGCGCACACTCGTCCCGCGCGGGTCGAGATCCGCGGCGTTTCTCGAATCGGCCCGCGACGAATTGCTGCGAGACGCATCCGACGTGCTGTCGCGCGCCCGAAGCGCAATGGCGCGCGACGACATCGCGCTCGACACGGAAGTCGTCGACCTGTCCACGCACGGCGGGGATATCGCGCATGCGCTGGCCGACAGTGCGCAAGCCTGGCAGGCCGAACTCGTGATCGTCGGGGCACGCCAGCATCATGGCCTGCGCGCGTGGATCGAAGGAACGGTTTCCGGCCCGCTCGGCACGCTCGTCGGCTGCCCGCTGCTCATCGTGCCGGAAGGTTTCGGGTCGGTGGCCGAGCGCCTGCCGCGGCGGATGCTGTTTGCGGTCGACGGAAGCCCGATTGCGCTTCACGCATTGCGAACGGGATTGAAATTCTCGTGGCCCGACACCGAATTCCGGGCGATATACGTGCTCGATCGCGCCACGCAGCTGGGTGATTTCGTCCCCGTCGAGACGCTGGAAAAGGCGTTGCTTGGCGAAGGCAATCACGCACTGCAAAAAGCCATGGCCCTGCTCGACGGCATCCCCGCCGGGCGCTCGCAGTCGCAGCTGATCGAAACGGATCGAACGGGCGAAGACGTGCCTCACCTGATCGTGCACGACGCGATCGAATGGAATGCGGACTTGATCGTCATGGGTACGCATGGGCGGCGCGGCGCCACGCGCTGGCTGGTCGGCAGCGTGGCCGGACGCGTTGCGCGCATCACGAAAACGCCGGTCCTGCTCGTGAGTGCGCCGCGTGCATGACGCGCTTCGTCGTCACGCATCCGCTCCGACGGCGTGGAACAGTTCCTCCTCCTGAGCGCAATGCAGGCGTACGATCGCTTCCAGCCCGTACAGCAGGCGTTGTATCGCCTGCACCTGCGTGGCGTTCGCCGCATCGCCCGGCAGGTCCGCGACCATCTGCCGGAGCGATCGAACCATCTTGAAGATCTCCCGGTGCGCGCTGCTCATCGCCGCCAGCGGGTCCTCGCCACCGAGCATCGGCGCAAGGCGCGCGTAGACGTCCCGATCGTCGGCGCGTTCGTGCGGCAGCAGCCGTTCGTCGAGCGAGTCGATCAGGCGGACAAGCTCGCTGGCGATGGCGGCCCCGGACAGGTGCGGCAGGCGATCCGCGAGATCCCTGATCTGGTCCAGCAACGGTGACAATGCCGTGTGCTCGCGCTTGAGTTGCTCGACGTCGACATCCGCGAGCCGGGCGTCCGTCAGCCTCGGGCGAACCAGCAACACGCGCAACGCATTGACGATGACGGCGACGTCGATGACTTCCTGAATCACCGCGCCGGCAATCGGCGGCAGGAATCCGGCCGCCGCAATCGTCATCGCGACGATCGACAGCGACATGCCGGCCACCACGCTCTCGAGCGCGATCCGGCGCGAGCGTCGGGCGATTCGCATCGCATCCACGAGCCGATCGAGCCGATCCACCAGCAGAACCACGTCGGCCGCTTCGGATGACGCGGCCGCGCCCCGCGCGCCCATCGCGATACCGACGTCGGCCGCCGCCAGCGCCGGCGCGTCGTTCACGCCGTCGCCGACCATGATCGTCACGCCTTCCTTGCGCGCGGCCTGGATGGCGGCGAGCTTGTCCGTCGGCGTCTGCTCGGCGCGCACGTCGGTGACGCCCAGCAACTCGCCGACGGCCTGGGCGATGTCGCGCCGATCGCCGGTCAGCATGACGAGGCGCGCGACGCCTTCGCGTTTCAACAGCCGCAGCGCCCGCGGCGTTTCCAGCCGCACCTGGTCGGCCATCTGGATCGCGCCGATCATGACACCGTCGACACCGACGAACACGGCAGCCCCGCCCTCGTTGCCGACCCGTTTCAGGAACGCGTCGCTCCACGGGGCGGCCGTCGAGCAGGCGCGGACGTACCCGAACTTGCCGATCGCGACGGCCCGGCCGTCGACCCGGCCCGTCACGCCCTCGCCCGCCGTTTCCACGACGACCGACGGCGGCGACAGCGTGATCCGGCGCTCCCGCGCGGCGACCGTCAGCGCGTCCGAAATGACGTGCCCCGAAGCCTGGGCCAACGACGCGGCGAAATGCAGCACATCGTCCGTGCCGACGTCCGCGCCGACGTCCGCGCCGCATTCGATCGCAACGATGCGGGCGCGCCCTCCCGTCAGCGTCCCGGTCTTGTCGAAGAACAGGATCGTCGCTTGCGCGAGTCGTTCCAGCGCGCCCCCGCCCTTGACCAGGATGCCGCGTTTCGAACAGCGCGACATGCCGGACACGATGGCGACCGGGACGGCGAGGATCAACGGACACGGCGTGGCCACGACGAGCACGGCGAGCGCGCGTGCGACATCCCCGGCCAGCAGCCAGGCGATGCCCGCGACGAGCAGCGAAGCGAGTACGAAGAACGCGGCATAGCGATCCGCGAGACGCACGGACGGGCTGCGCTCGCGCTGCGCGCGTGCGACCAGGCGGACGATACCGGCAAACGTGCTGTCACCCGCCGTCGTGCGGGCCACGATTTCGAACGGCGCGCCGGCGTTGACCACGCCGCTGCAGGCGCTTTCTCCGGAGCGTCGCCGCTGCGTGGACGACTCGCCCGTCAACATGGATTCGTCGAGTTCCGCATCGTCGGTCAAGGTGCCGTCGACCGGCACGAATTCGCCGCTTCGCACGAGCAGCCTGTCACCGGGAACGAGCGTTTCCACGCCGACGGAACGCCACTCACCGTTCTCGAACCGGGTTGCCTGCCGAGGGGCACGGCCGAGCAGCGCGGTCATCTCGCGTTGCGCGCGGTCTTGCGCATACCGCTCCAGCGTCCGCCCGCTGGCCAGCATCAAGGCAATGACCGCGGCGGTCAGCGTCTCGTCGAGCGCGATCGCCAGGCCGATCGCCAGCCATGCGAGCACATCGATGCCGGCTTGCCGTCTCGCCACGGCCCTGGCAAGCGATACCGTCAACGCGAGCAGGACCGGCAGTGCACCGACCAGCCAGACGACGCGCGCGAACGAAGGCAGGCCGAACGCAACGCACACGCCTCCTGCGGCGAGCGTGACCGCCGCCAGAACCAGCAACACGAGATCGATCGACCAGCGGATTCGCGACATGACGATTGTTCCGATCGCCGCGCATGGCGGCGTTCGCCGCATCCGGTTCGGGTTGCGGTTGCGGACGGCGTGGCACCAGTCTAGGAAACGCCGCGGCTCGACCGTTGACATGGGTCAGCACGACGCGCCTCCCGCGACATGCCGGCGCGGCGCGCGGCTTGACGTGAATCAAGCCGTCAGCCACTTTCCTCAGCAAAATTGAATCGTGAAACCGGATGGCCCGGAGTCGATATCGTGCTGACGCTGGCGGTACTCTTTCTGCTGATTCTGCTGCTGAATCTCATGCCGGCATTCGCCCCGCCCACCTGGATGGCGATGTCGTGGGTCGGCTTCAACCTGCCGGACGGCAATCCGTTCATCTTTGCCGTCGTGGCGGCCGGCGCGGCCACGACCGGCCGCGTGATCCTGGCGACCTTCGCACGATCGCTCGTCCGCTCCCGCTGGATACGCGAATCGGATCGCGAGAATATCGACGTCGCCACACGCTGGCTGCGAAAGCACCGAACGCTCACCGCCGGCGCGTTCTTCTTTTATGCATTGAGCCCGCTTCCGTCGAACTATCTGTTCATCGCGTACGGACTGTCCGGGTTGCCGCTCAGAATCATCGCGGCGGCCTTCTTCATCGGCCGCGCAGCCACCTATGCGATCTGGGCGCATCTCGGCCGCTTCGCGTCGAACCGGCTGGACCTGGAATCCGAACTCGAAGGCACTTATCTCGGCGGATACTTCATCGTCACGCAACTGGTGTTGCTCGGCCTCGTGTTCGTGTTGATGAAGCTCGACTGGCGCGCGCTCGTCAACGAACGTCGGTTGACGTTCCGGCGCGGCCATCATCCGCGCAGCTCCGATTGACGTCGGTATGCGCGAAGTGCGAAACGGCTGCGGCGGCCGGCCGTTGCGTCCTATCGGTCGCGAATTCCGGGCATCACTTCGGTAACGCTTTCCCGCATACGCGGATCGACGTGCGTCATCACGTTCAGGACGCGGTGATGCCTCATCACGCGCGCACGCGCGTCCACGGCGATGTCGTGCCCTTGCGCAACGCTGAGCTCGGCGTCGATGTCGAGATGCACGTCGACGAGGATCAGATCGCCGGTCTTGCGCGTGCGCAGGTCGTGTACGTCGAGCACGCCCGGCGTCGCGAGCAGCGTCGCGCGGATCGCCCGAACGTCTTCGGCGTCGGCCGCGCGGTCCATCAAGTCGTGCAACGCGTTCCAGCCGAACGTGGCGCCCATTTTCACGATCATCCCGCCGACGATCAGCGCGGCGACGGGATCGAGCAGCGGATAGCCGAACAGGTTGCCGACGATGCCGCAGGCGACCACCAGCGACGATGCGGCATCCGAACGCGCATGCCATGCGTTGGCAACCAGCATGCTCGATTTCACCCGTGTTGCCACGGCAAGCATGTAACGGAACAGGCTTTCCTTCGCGACGAGCGCGATGACCGCCACCCAGAGCGCGGCGACGTGGACGCGCGCGATCGTTTCCGGATGCTCGAGTTTACCGATCGCGGACCACAGCATCCCGCCGCCGACCAGCAGCAGGATCGCCGCAAGCGCGAGCGAAGCGCCGGTTTCGAAGCGCTGATGTCCGTAAGGATGCTGTTCGTCGCCAGGCTTGCGGCTATGGTGACCGGCCAGCAGCACGACGAAATCCGCGATCAGATCGGATAACGAATGAATGCCGTCCGCCACGAGCCCCTGCGATCGGGACAGGATGCCGATCGCCACCTGTCCGGTGCTCAGCGCGAGGTTGACCGCCACGCTCACCCAGGTGCTTCGGGTCGCGGCCGCGGCCATCGCGGGCGTCGCTTCCGCGATGGTTTCAGGAACAACGTCGAGGTTGGTTGGCATCACGATTCAGGTTACGTACCAGGATTGAAGGATCGATCGGATTCGGGAAGTCGCGGGCAACCGGGGCCGCCCACGTGGCACGCCTGCGCCCGACGCGTTGGTACTGCGACGTGGAATGATGCGTTGCACGTCTGACAGACGTCTGACAGCTGCGTGTCTGCGGCATGGATTCGATGGTATTGGCGGTCACTCCGGGGTACTTGATCTGAGGCAAAGGATCGCCCCCCGTTTTGCGTACCGTTGAATCCATGCAAGCGACCTGGAGACCGTCATGTCCAGAGCAAACAGGTTCACCGTTTCGTGCCTGCTCGGCGTCGCGATCGCGATCGCGTCCGGTCTGGCCGATGCCCAGCCACGTCAACCGGCTAGCGATCCCGCCGTCGAGTGGCGCGGCATGATGTACGGCAGCCAGCTGATGACGCCTGCCGAGCGGAACGCATACCGCACCCGCATGCTCGCCGCGAAATCGGATGCCGAGCGCGAGAAAATTCGCGCCCAGCACCACGCCGAGATGCAAAAACGTGCGAAGGCGCGCGGCATCACGCTGCCTGACGCTCCCCCCATGAGGGGCATGCACGGCGGGCAAGGCATGGGCATGGGTATGGGCTACATGCACGGCCAGCCTGGCGGCCCTGCAAGCGGCGCTACCGGCCAGTGATCGTGCGGTTCGGCGTGTTCGGTGACGAACACGCCATTCCGGCCGCGACCGACCGCTCCCGTGACCTCCGGCCGTGCATCGAACGCGTGCAGTCTGATCCGCGACGTGCATGATCGACTAGCGCCTGGCCGCAGCGGCAGCATCGACAGGCGGCCACGAAACGGCCACGCGCAGTCCGCCGAACGCGGGCGATCGATCCACCTGGATGTCGGCCTCGTGCGCCGCTGCGATTCGCCGCACGATCGACCAGCCGAGGCCGCTCCCGCCCGGCCGGGTTCCCGCCGGCCGAAAGAACCGTTCGCCCAGCCTGCGCAAATCGGCGTCGCCGATGCCCGGGCCGCTGTCCTCGACCCGCAGCACGGTGCGCCGGTCTCGTTGGCCGACGGAAACGGTGATGCACGCCAGCGGCGGGCTGTAGCGAATCGCGTTGTCGACCAGATTGCGCACCATCGCCGCGAGCAAGGCCTCGTTGCCGCCGACGATACATGGCGATGGCGCATCGAACTCCAGCTTCTGCTGCTTCCCGATCGACTGTGGCGCGGCCTCCGCGACCACCGCTTTCGCCAGGGCCGATACATCGACCGGTGCGCGCTCCGCCAGTGCGCCCGCATCGAGACGGGAAAGCAGCAGGAGCTGGTCGACCAGACGCGCCGCGCGGTCGCACCCTTCGAGCACGCCCCGCAACGCGTGCCGGCGCCGCTCGTCATGGCGCTCCGCCAATGCAACCTGCGCCTGCGCCTTGACGGCCGCGATCGGCGTACGCAACTCGTGCGCGGCATCGGCGGTGAATCGGCGCTCCGCGTCCATCACGGCACGAATCCGCTCGAACAGGCCGTTCAGCGCATCCAGCATCGGCCGCATCTCGAGCGGCGTCCGGTCCAGCCGGATCGTGTCGAGCGCCTGCGGATTGCGCTTCGCCAGCGTTCGCCCGAAATCGCGCAGCGGTGCCGTGCCGCGACGAACCGCCCAGCCGATGGCCAGCACCAGCAACGGCAAGGCAGCCGCCATCGGCCAGAATGCGCTGCGCATGACGGCGCCCAGGATCGCCTTGCGTGATTCGATTCGTTCGCCCACGAATACCTGAACGTCGCCGCGCACGCCGTGCACGACGAATACCCGCCATGCATTCCCGTCGATCACGACGGTCCAGAATCCGGAGGCCCGATCGCGCGCGGTCAGCTCGGGCGCCACCATCGGCCGCGACGGCGCGTTTTCGGAATGCAGGCCGAGCCGGCCTTCATGAAACACCTGAAAGGCGACACGGGGGCCGTATGGATGAAGGATCGGCGCGTCGATCGCATGGTCGTCGTCGTCCGGCCCGCGCGCCTGTTGCGCGACGAGCAGTGCCGCCGCCTGCGCGAGGTGGCCGTCGAGCAGCCGGTCGATCTCGCGCCGCGCATCGAGCCAGGTCAGCAGCAGCGTCGACAGCCAGACAGCCAGGACCACGGCCGGCACGAGCGTCAGCAGCCGGCCGTGCAGCGAGCGCGCGGGCAGCAAGGCTTTCATGCAGCGTCCCGCATGAGCACGTAACCCACGCCGCGAACCGTCCGGATCAGCTCGCTGCCGAGCTTCGCACGCAGGCGATGGATGTGCACCTCGACGGCGTTGCTTTCCACCTCCTGCCCCCAGCTGTACAGATACTGCTCGATCTGCTCGCGCGACAGGACCCGGCCGGCATTCAGCATCAGGATGTGCAGCAGGTCGAACTCGCGCGTGGACAGCGCAACGGCCACGCCGGCGCGGCGGGCGGTTCGCGACGCGGGCTCCAGCTCGACGTCCCGCGCACGGAGCCGCTCCGTCGGCCGGCCGTGGGCGCGCCGGACCAGCGCTCTCAGGCGCGCGCCGAGTTCGTACAGGTCGACGGGCTTGACCACGTAGTCGTCGGCGCCCCCGTCGAGCGCCCTGATGCGGTCGGGCACGGCATCGCGCGCGGTCAGGATCAGGATCGGCAACGCTATGCCGTCGCGACGAATGCGCTGCAGGACGTCCATGCCGTCCACGAGCGGCAACCCGAGATCGAGGACCGCCGCGGCATGCGCATGCGCGCGCAGTTCGCGCTGGGCCGCGTCGCCGTCGCGTACCCAGTCGACCCGGAACCCTTGCTGGCGCAATCCGGCACGGATCCCGTCACCGAGCAGGACATCGTCTTCCACGAGCAGGATGCGCACGATCGAGCACTCCGCCTGCGGCCGTCAATCGTCGTCCCGGCCCGCCCCGTGGGCGGGGCGGCCGGTGTCCGTCGCGACGGGCCGGCCGGCTTGCACGGGCTGCGGCGCCGCGTGCCATTGCGTCCACCACCAGCCGAGCACCGCCGCCGTCATGACGACGGCAATCCCCCACCCGGCACGCCGGATGCCGTCGATCGGCGCGCCGCGCTTGTAGCCCGTCACCATCGCCCGGGCCAGATTCTCCCGATGCACGACGCTGCTGACGAGTACGGCAGCGACGTGCACCGTAACGAGCGCGAGCATCGCGTTCGCCGCGCCTTCATGAAGATCGCCGAACGATGCGCCGCTGCCGGTGTAGGCCGCCCAGCCGGCGACGCCGGTGACGACCGTCATCGCCAGCATGGCGACGATCGCGACCGCGCCGGCCGGATTGTGGCCGACATGGTGTTCCGGCCGGCCTTTCGCCAGGCTCAGCGCGTAGCGGAAAACGGCCGCCGGCGAACGGACGAACGACGAGAACCGCGCATGACGCGTGCCGGCCACGCCCCATACGACGCGAAACGCGACGAGCGCCAGCATCGTGTACCCGAACGCGACGTGCATCAGCCGCCACCGCTCGCTCTCTGCGGTCAGCCACGCACCGGCAAAGGAGACGGCCGTCAGCCAGTGGAATACGCGCAGCGGAGCGTCCCAGACCAGTATCCGCGCGGGACGCGAGCGCTCCGGTTCATCGTGTGCCGGGGATGCGGACGAATCGTTCATCGAAATTTCCTTTGTCTGCCTGCGTATGACATGCGGCGCAATTCGACGGCCGCTTCACGGCGGGGCTGCGCCACACGGAGGCGGGTACCTCGTCGTGCGTGGCGGCGAACCATGCCGACCGGGTAATCCGGTCTTCCGGCGGACGGCGTGCCGCGGCACCCGTCGCCGCGTGTGCCGTCAGCCAGGTTTCCAGTTGCCCGATGGTCGCCGGGTCCAGCGTCGCATCGGTGCCGAAGTGGCGATCGAGACCGTTCACGATGCGGCGCCACGACTCGGCGGGCAGCGCCCCGGGCGGATAGGCGACATGGCAGGTCGCGCACTCCTGCTGGTACCTGGGCAGCAACGGAGTCGCGACGCTCCGCATCTCGTCTTCCGCCAGTGCCGCGCGCGGCAGCAGCGACGTCATCAGCATCGCGAGCAGGCTTGCCCGCACATGTCGCAGCAGGGCGATCCTGCCCGGAACAGTGGTCGAGTCGACGTGGTTCATGATCGTTCGCCGTCAGGGTTTCAGGCTCATGAGCCAGCTCAGGACATCCGCCTTCTCGGCTGCCGAGCATTCGCGCCCGACGACGTCCTTGCAGTTTCTGCGGAACCATTTTTCGGTCCGCGCCTCGTCCGTGAACCGCGCGGGATTGAACGCGGGCGCGAGCGGCTCGATGGTCTTGCCGGTGACGACGTGCCGGCCCGGGCCGGTCGGCGTGCTTCCGTGACAAGTCGCGCAACTCCAGTCGCGCCCATGCCGGGACGTGAAGAACTGCTGTCCCCGCGATGGCGCGGCGCTCGTGCCGGCCTGCGCCGCATAGCCGTCCAGCAGCCGGGCAGGCGTTTCGGCATGGGCGCAAGCCACGACGGCGAACAGCATCGATACGGCAAGGCGCGGGTGACACAGCGTGCGAACGCAACGGGATATCCGCATCGTGATTCTCCTGGGCGATGCGTTCATGTTCGGGCCGGCTCCTTACCGCATTCTTAAGGTTCGGACGCGCGGCTGCCGGCGTGCCATTGCATCAGCGCGACGACACGTGAAGCGACCATGAATCGACCGTGGAGACATCGTGCACGCGTCCCGTCGCGCTCGCGATCAGGATCCCGCCGCCGGCTCGTTCACGCTTGACCCAAATCAAGCCTGTCGGGAAAGCAGGATGCATCGGACCGGTGAATCGGGCGCCCGTCGGCGCGCGGCACGGACTCAGTACAGTAAGAACGCCGCCCGTTCGCGCGCGAACGCGGCATTTTGCGCGTCGACGACACGTTCGATCTCGTCGAGCGAGCGCCCCGCCTCCAGCATGTCCGCCACCTCGCGCGAGCCGATCGAGGCACGGATCGCATCGATCCGGAACTGCGCCGGATAACGCCGGTGCAGCGCCAGCGCGAGTGCCAGCCCGATCTCGCCCGGCCGTGTCGCGCCGGGCGGCCGTTCGATGCGCACCCCTTCGCACACCCTGCCGCGATACGGCCCCTCCGCCGGCACGAAGCGAACCGGCGAGAACGTCGCGTCCAGCCGCATCGCGCGAAGATCGTCGGCGAGGATGCGCCCGTCGATCCACGGCGCGCCGACCACGCCGAACGGTGTCGCGGTGCCGCGCCCGACACTGACCGCCGCCCCTTCGATGAGCCCCGTCTCCGGGTAGAGCGACAGCGCGGCGCCATCGCGCAGGTTCGGCGATGGCGGCACCTGGCCAAGCCCGGTGTCGCCGAAGCGCATCGCGCGCGCGTAATGCGCCATCGGCACCACGGTCAGCGCCGCGCCGACGTGCAGGCGGTCGTTGAACAGCCGCGCGAGCTCGCCGAGCGTCATGCCGGGCTGGAGCGGCAACGGGTAATAACCGGTGAACGTGGCCGGCCCGGCATCGGCCACGGGGCCGCCGAACGCATCGCCGCCCAGCGGGTCCGGGCGGTCGAGCACGAGCACCGGGCGCTGGGCGGCGGCGCCGGCTTCGAGCGCGTAACCGAGCGTGGCCAGGTAGGTGAAGAAGCGTACGCCTGCATCCTGCAGGTCGAGCACCAGCACGTCGACGTCGCCGAGCAGCGCGGGCGCGATCCGGCGGCGGTCGCCGTAGAGACTGTGAACCACCACACCGGTCGCGGCGTCGAGCGTGTCGCCGAACGTCTCGTCGACGTCGGTGCCGAGCCCGTGCTCGGGTGCGAACAGCGCGACGAGCCGCGCGCACGGCGCCTGTGCGAGCAGGTCGGCCGTGCGCCGGCCGAACCGGTCGAAGCCGCTGCGGTTCGTGACGAGCGCGATGCGCTTGCCCGCGACGGCCGCGAAGCCGTTCGCCGCGAGCACGTCGATGCCGGCCAGTACCGGCCCGCGCGATACCGGCAACCGGGCGGCCTGCGCGACGGCCGCCGCCATCGCGGGCACGCGCGTCGCGATCCGCGCCGGCGTCACGGGAGCGGCTTCGCTCGATACGATGCCGAGCACGAGCGAGCGCAACGGCAGCGCCGTGCCGGTTTCGTCGGGATACAGCCGGCTCGTGAGCACGACCGCGAAGCGGCGCGTCACGGGATCGATCCACAGCGCCGTGCCCGTGTAGCCGAGGTGTTGCAGCGCGCCGACCGGCGGCAACCGGTAGCGGTTCGCGACGAGCGGCGGCCCGACCGCCCAGCCGGGCGTGTGCAGGTCGCCTTCGGCGTCGAGCGTGGCCGGTGTCTCGAGCGTGGCGACGCTGCGGCGCGCCAGCACGCGCGCCGGGCCGAGCGCACCGCCGTTCAGCAGCATGCGCGCGAAGCGCGCCAGATCGTCCGCACTCGCGAACAGGCCCGCATTGCCGGCCACGCCGCCCAACGCGGCCGCGACGGGATCGTGCACGCTCCCGCGGAGCAGCCGGCCATCGCGCACGGCGGTGGGCGCCACGCGCGCGAGCAGCGGCGCCGGCGGCCGGAACGCGGTGCTCGCCATCCCGAGCGGCGCGAACACGTGTGCGGCGCACCACGCGTCGAGCGGCCGGTGCGACACGCGCTCGACGATCTCGCCGAGTGCCACGTAGTTGACGTCGCTGTAGCGCACCCGTGTGCCGGCCGGCGCGCCGGGCGCCATCGCGACGATGTCGGCCAGCACGGCGGCACGGCTGCGCAGCGCGCGGGACGACGACACGCCGGCCGGCAGCCCCGACACGTGCGCGAGCAACTGGCGGATCGTGATGCCGGCCTTGCCGTGCGCACCGAACGCGGGCCAGTAGCGCGCGGCCGGCGCGTCGAGGCTCAGCATGCCGCGCTCCGCGAGCTGCATGACCGCAACCGCCGTCGCCACCGGCTTGGTCAGCGACGCGAGATCGAAGACGGTATCGGCCGTCATCGCCTCCACGTGCTCGCCCGCCACGCGCAGGCCGCGCGCGACGCGTACCCGCACGCCGTCGGCATCGCCCGTCACGACCACCGCGCCGGCAAGATGGCCGTCGGCGATCTCGGCGGCGATCGCCTCGTCGATCGAGACGGCCTGCCGCTGTGTTGCGGGCATCCCGGATTCCGCGCTTGCTCCGGCCGGCGCAAGCGCAAACAGCAGCGCGCCGGTCAGCGCGGCAGCGCAGCGGGATCGTAGCGATCGAGCCTGTTCCACTGCATTCATTCCTCCGTGCCGGCCGCATCGGCGGAGTCGAGCCGCGCGCGGAGGACCGCCGCGCCGATGGCGCGAGCGCCGCGCATCGCCGCCTCGCCGGTCCTGATCGAAAGCGCGACTGGCGTGCCGGTTATTGCGGCGCTGCGGAACAATCCGCACACAGACGCATAGCGCCTTGCCGTTCGGGGTCGTGCCAGTAGAAGCGCACATCGACGGCGCCGCGCGCCGGTACGACGACGTGCCGGACTTCCTGGACGGCCCTGTCGTGCGCGGACACGGTATATCGCCCCGGCGGCACGCGGGCGAACAGGAACGGCCCGTTCGTGTGCGCGTCGAGAAGCGTCGCCTTGCCGGACGACAGCGTGACGTCGACATCGGAAAGATAATGGCCCCGCTTCGACGCGAACGTGATCCGCAGGTTGTAGCGAGGCGCGACATCGCGAAACGCGGTGACCTCGTCCTGGCCGATTCCGCCGGTGATATAAGCGACACCGTTGCGCATGATCGGCTCGGTCGACGTTTCAGCCAGCGCGTTCGTACCGATGTTCAGCAGGCAGGCTGCCAGCAGCAGCATCTTCACGGTTCCGGTCCACATCTTCACTCTCCTGATCGAGCACGCATGGCTGCAATGCCGCCCGTCCGGTCGCGGAACGTGTCGCGTGCGGTGACGTCGCTCGTTCGAGTCGACGACGCTGTCAGCGTCGCGCGGAACGCCGATTTCCCGTTGACTCAAGTCAAGTGCGCGCCTGTCGACGCCGAACGAGGCCGGACGGCCCCCGCGAGACAGTCATCGCGCCCCATCTGCCCGGGCGCCGCGGCACGCCTGAAAACACGGGGGAGCGGCATCCGGACGGCGCAATCGTCCGTGACGGCTGTCAGCCGATATTGCACGGCCCGTCGGAAATTTCCGACACGGCGGCCCGACGTCGGACAGCAAGCTCAGGCCACGCTGATTGTTCCGCGCGGCGCCGCTGTCAATACTGGAGACGTGACAGGAAGCAACGTGTTTCGCGGCCGGCGCGCGACTCTTCCGCCCCGCCGCCGCAGGACCGAGGAGCTGGCGATGATTGATCCGACCGCAGTGCACGCCGACGACGCCATGCCGGATGGCGAACCGCCGGTCGGTGCGCACCTCGTGACCCGCCGCCCCGGTTATCTGCATCACGGGATCTACATCGGCGACGGCAACGTGATTCACTACGCGGGATGGTCACGCCATGCGAGCGGCGGTCCGGTCGAGGTCGTCACGCTGGACGGCTTCCGTGCCGGTTTCGGGCTCGCGGTCATCCGCCACGCGCGCACGCTGTACGACGGCACGGAAGCCGCGCGCCGCGCGGCATCGCGCCTGGGCGAATGCCGATACCGGCTGCTCACGAACAACTGCGAGCACTTCTGCCTGTGGTGCCTTTTCGGTGTGGCGAGGAGCGAGCAGGTCGCGTCGTGCCTGCGCAACCCGGCGCATGGCATCGCGGTCGCCGTCATGCTCGTCGCGTGCGTACTGGCCGCGCGGTGGCATCCGGCGATGACCGGGCGCGAATGCCCGGCACGGTGTATGGCGTAGTATCGACGGCAGGGCCGTCGTTCAGTCATTCATCGACTCGACCGTCACCCGCGGCCACGAAAGACGGCATGCGCACGCCCCCACCGTTTCGCCTGCGCGATCGCGATGCGGATCGCGCTGCCCTCGGAACGCCCCTGCCGCAGCAGCGCGTTGGCAATCCCGATCGCCTTGCCGCGAACCGGCGGCGGCAGATTCCGCATCGCAGGCGGATAACGGTCGTCATTCCACGGCATGATCGATTCGCGCCCTGCACCTTACGCGTTCGCGCCGCTCCGCACGTGCCGCTCAGCGCGGCAACGCGGCAGGATCGTAGCGATTGCGCGGATTCCACAGCATCCAGCCGTCCGTGCCCGCCGCGTCGGCCGCGTCGACCTGCGCGCGAATCTCGTCGGCATCGAACGGCCGGCGATCGAACGCATAGTCGCGAAACGCCTGGAGCCACGGCCGAAACCGGACACCGTCCATTCCGGTCCGGCGCTTCGCCTCGGCCAGCGACCGCGACACGATCTCGCCCGGATGCTCGGTCGGCTTGCGGCAACCGGGCAGGCCCCACGTGAAGCCGGACGGATACAGCATCGGCGACACATAGTCGACGACCGGTCCGAGCGCGTCGAGCCGCTGCCCGATCGCGGTGTCGTCGGCATTCCAGCAGACGTACCCGAAGATGTCGGCCGACATGTACAGGTTGTACGGCCGCAGCCGTTCGCGCGCGCCGGTCAGGAATCCGGTGATCGCCGCGACCCGGTTGGCCTCGGTATTGGGCTCGCCGAACCGGAGGCCGTTGGCGTCGGGAAAACGCAGGTAGTCGAACTGGATTTCGTCGAAACCCATGCGGGCAGCCTCTTCGGCGACATCGTAATTGTGTTGCCAGGCCGCGCGCGATGTCGGGTCGATCCAGCGCTGATGCTCGCGGTCCTGCCAGATCTCGCCGGCCGCGTCGCGCACGGCCCACTCGGGATGAGCGCGCGCCAGCGCGTCGTCCTTGAACACGACGATGCGGCCAATCACGTAAAGACCGCGCGCGTGGAACGTCCGCAGCAGGTCCGGCAGATCGGGCGGATGCACGACGGCGCCGGCGGCATGGTTCGCGGCACCCGAGATTTCACGCGCCAGGCTGCGATACGGCGTCACGCCGCTGTCGCCCTTCACGTCGATGACGAGCGCGTTGATTGCCGTCTTGTCCTGGAGGGACAGCGCCGCCTCGCGCAGCGTGCGGTCGGCGACGCCATAGGCGGACAGATAGACCGCCTTCGGACGCACGGGCGTCATCCGGATCGTCTGCGCGACCCCGGCCGGCGCGAGCGTGACTTCGGTTCGCGCGTAGCCCGGCGCACGCACGCTCAGGCGCGTGCCCGCCGCGTCGATCTCCAGTGAAAACGCGCCGTCGCGATCCGCGGTCCGGTTCACGCCCGACGCATGCCCGATCGCGCCGGCGAGCGGGTGCCCGTTCGTGGCGTCGACGACGGTGATCGTGACGGGCGCCGCCCGGGCAGCGAAGCCGGCGAGCGACACGAGAAGACAGATGATCAGGCGTTTCATCACGGCTGACTCCCGGCGGTTCTCAGCAATCCGTTCATGCATCGTGTGTCGCAGTCGTCCGTCATCAGATAGCGCGGCAGTGCCATTGCCGGGTCGGTGGTACGAACGGGGCGCGCGTCGAGCGTGAATGCCGCGACGTAGCCGTCGCGTGCGGCCAACTGGTCGGTCTGTTCATCATGGACGCCGAACGGCCAGGCCAGCAGCCTGATCGGCTCACCGGTTTCGGCCTCGAGCCGTTCGCGGGACCGGCCCAGCTGGAACGACACGAAGCGCCGGTAGTCGTCCGGCGTGAGCCGGGCGCGCTCGGTGCGGAAATTCGGATGCCAGTACGTATGGGACTCGATGTCGAACCCGCCGGCGCGCCCGAGCGTGCGCAGCTGGTCCCATGTCATCGCATAGCCGGCGTTGGAGATGGCGGACGGATAGATGAACAGCGTGACCGGCATCGGATGGGCGCCCAGCAACGGGCGCAGCACGTCGTAGACGGAGCGATGACCGTCGTCGACGGTGATCGCGACCGCCCGCGCCGGCACGGCATCGGCCTGGCCGTCGTGCCAGCGCACGACGTCGGCGAGCGGCACGATGCGGTAGCCGTTCGCCTCGATCGCCTGCAGCTGGTGACGGAAGGTTTCGGTACGCACCGTCATCGAATCCAGGCGCGCGGTGGCGAACCGGTGATAGACCAGGATCAGCACACGCTGCGGGGGCGAATCGACGGTCGCGACGTCGGCGGACGAAACCGGCGACGCGGCCGACAGCAGGAGCAGGCTGGCGATCAAGGCGGTCAGGCGAACGGCCATGGCGGACCTCGTGGAATGGCTGCCCCATTTTTCGCGATGGCGGCGCGCAATCCGCTGAGCCAGATCAACGATCGATCGCGCGTCGACGCGATCGTGCACGCGTCGGGCCGCCTGGACGTCAGCTTGCCTGCGCAACCAGTTCGGCATGAATCCGCTCGACGTCGTCGCGCGTGCAGAGCGCCGTGCCCGGATGCTCGACCGAAGCGGCGGATGCCGCCAGCGCATAGCGGCACGCATCGTCGAACGGCACGCCGCGCGCCAGCGCCCAGACCATGCCGCCGACGAAACTGTCGCCGGCGCCGACCGTGCTGCATACCGCTGCCGGCCTGCCGGGCAGGCGCAGCGCGCGATCGCGCGTGACGACCCAGGCGCCGCGCGCACCGAGCGTCAACGCGACGATGTCGGCCTGCCCGCGCGCCACGAGTTCGCTCGCCTTGCGGCAGGCCGCCGTGTCGTCGAGCGGTTCGCCGGCCAGCGCACTCAGTTCGCCGAGGCTGGGCTTCACGAGATGAACGCCGGCCTCGAGGGCCGCTTGCAGCGCCCGGCCCGCCGCATCGACGACCACCCGGCTTCCTCTTGCCCTGGCCGTGCGCGCGAGCGTCGCATACAGGTCGTCGGGCGCGCCGGGCGGCAGGCTGCCGCTCAGCACGAGATAGCGCGGCGCCGGCTGCATGGCGTCGATGCGGGCCGCGCAGTCGCGCCACTCGGCCTGCGTGACGAGCGGCCCCGGCATCACGAACCGGTATTCGCGCCCGGTCGCGGTCTCGCTCACGCAGACGTTCTCGCGCGTCTCGCCGGCGATCCGGACGCGCACCGCCGGCAGGCGCTCGGCTTCGAGCAGCAGCGTCAACACGTCGCCGGTCGGCCCGCCGGCCAGGTACAGCGCGACGCAGTCGCCCTCGAGCCGGTGAATGGTTCGGGCGACGTTGATCCCGCCGCCGCCGGGGTCGCGCCGTGGCCGTGTACAGCGCAGCTTGTGGGTATCGACGATGTGCTCGACCGAGGTCGAGACATCGACGGCCGGATTCAACGTGACGGTAACGATATCGGTCATGGTGCGTCGCTCGCAGTCGATGGCAGGCGCGCCGGGTGCCCGCGTGGCGATTTCCGGCCCACCGCGGCGTGCCGGCCGTGGCTACACGTTACGTTCGACGCCGGCCGCGGCGTTGACCGCCATCAAGCGGTGCCGCGAAAGCGCCCGGTTGCGTTCGATCAACGACACGTTCGGGCAGGCGCCTACATTGAGTCATTCGTCGTCGCCGAGCCCCGCCATGGACGAGCAGCCGCTTTGCAGCACCGTGTTCGCCGAGCGCTATGCGCAGCCCGGCGACACGTCTCGCGCGGCCGTCTTCCATCGCGTCGCCCGTGCGCTGTCGCTCGCCGAGCCGGCCGAGCGCCGTGCGCAGGCGGAGCGCATGTTCTACCTGAACCTGCAGCGCGGTGCGATCGGCGCGGGCCGCATTCTCGCGAACGCCGGCGCGGACCACGGCGGAACGATGGTCAACTGCTTCGTCCATCCGCTCGCGATTCCGGCCGACGCCCCCGTGCAGGCCCTCGACACGGCGCTCGCGCATGCGCTCGACGACGCCCGGGTCACGCTGCTGATGGGCGGCGGAATCGGCTACGACTTCTCGCCGGTGCCACCCGCCGACGCGTACGAACGGCGCCTGTCGTCCGGACGCGGCGTATGCGCGGCGCTCGACCGCTTCGATGCGATGTGCCGGGCGCTGCCGTTCACCGGCCCGCGCCGCGGCGCGCAGATGGGCGTGCTGCGCTGCGATCATCCGGATCTCGTCGCGTTCGTCGCGGCCAAGCGCGGACGCGCGCGCTGGCCGACGTTCAACCTGTCGGTCGGCGTCACGAACGCATTCATGGAGGCGGTCCGGCACGACCTGCCGTGGGCGCTCTTCCACCACGCGCCACCCGCCTGCACGTCCGGCGCATCGCCCCGGCTGCCCGACGGACGCTACCTTTACACAACGGTGCCGGCCCGCACGCTCTGGCACGCGATCGTCACTGCCGCGCGCGACAGCGCCGAACCGGGGCTCCTGTTTCTCGACACGATCCGCGCCGCGAATCCGCTGCGCGAGCACGAGCGGATCGACGCGACGAACCCGTGCGGCGAGCAACCGCTGCCGCCCTATGGCAGCTGCGTGCTCGGACCGATCGACCTGTCGCGGTTCGTCCTCCACCCGTTCGGTATCGACGGCGAGCCGCGCTTCGATTTCGCGACGTTCGCCGATGCGGTGCGCATCCAGGTCCGCATGCTCGACAACGTGCTCGATCTGACCAAGTGGCCGCTCGCCGCGCACGAGCACGAAGCGCGACGCACGCGCCGCATCGGGGTCGGCGTCACCGGGCTGGGCGACGCGCTGACGATGCTGAGGCTGCGCTACGACAGCGCGGAAGCACGCGCGCTTGCACGCAGGATCGCGCTCGCGATGCGCGAGCATGCGTTCGCCGCGTCGGCCGCGCTTGCCGCCGAGCGCGGCGTGTTTCCGGCCTACGACCCGGCCGCCTATCTGAGCGGCCCCGCGTATCGAACGCTGTTGCCGCTGAAGGTGCATCACGCGATCGCGCGGCACGGGTTGCGCAACAGCCACCTGCTGTCGTTCGCGCCGGCCGGCAGCGTGAGCCTCGCGTTCTGCGACAACTGTTCGAACGGAATCGAGCCGGCCGTCGGCTGGACGCAGCGCCGCATGGTCCGCACCGCGGACGGGCAGGTCCGGCCGTTTCGTGTGGAGAATCACGCTCACCGGCTGTTTCGCGCACTGCATGGCGACACCGTCAGGCTGCCGGGCTATTTCGTCACGGCGGCGGATATCGCGCCGGCCGATCACGTCGCGATGCTCGCGGCGCTGCAGCCGTGCGTCGACGCCGGTATCTCCAAGACGGTGACGATGCCCGGCCAGTGTTCGCTCGCGGCGGTCGACGCGCTGTTCTTCCAGGCGTGGCGCGAAGGGCTCAAGGGCATCACGATTTTCCGGCCCGATCCGCGGCTCGCGTCGGTCGTGACCGATGACGCGGCGCACGCGCGGCGCGACGGCCCCGTCTGCATCGGCTGTTGAACGACACGATGAGCGGCGGCGAGCGTCCGGGCAAGCATCCGGTGCGATAGCGGGCGCCGATCGCTCCTTCAGGCGGAGACGCCCGTGGTCGTTTCCGTGTCGGCTTCCGGCGCCCGAGGCGGCTCGCCGTCATCGCCCGGCGGCATGATGAGCGCCACCAGCATGTCGTGATCGATCGATTCGTGCTGCAGCAAACTGCGCGCGATCCGTTCGAGCGCATCGCGATGCGCGCCGAGCGTTGCCGTGACCCGCGCGTGCGCCTCCTCGAGCAGCGCACGCACCTCTTCGTCGATCAGTTGCGCCGTGTGCTCGCTGCAGCGGCCGTCGCCCGGCGTCCACACGCCCGGCGCCCCGCCCTGGCGTGCGCCATCGTCGAGTGTCGCCAGGCCGATCTTCTCGCTCATCCCGTACTGCATCACCATATGGCGCGCCAGCGCGGTCGCGCGTTCGAGATCGTTCTGCGCGCCGGTCGACACGTCGCCGAACGCGATTTCCTCGGCCACGCGTCCGCCGAGCAACACGTCGAGCCGGTCGAGCAACTCGCTCCTGCGCAGCACGTAGCGATCCTCCGTCGGCACCTGCTGCGTGTAGCCGAGCGCCGCGATCCCGCGCGGGATGATCGACACCTTCTTCACCGGATCGCAGTGCGCGCGGCTTTGCGCGACGAGCGCATGCCCCGATTCGTGGTACGCGATGGTCCGCTTCTCCTGTTCGTTCATCACGCGGCTCTTGCGCTCCATGCCGGTCATCGCGCGGTCGATGGCTTCGTCGAAATCGGCCATCCCGATCGCGGGCTTGCCCAGTTCCGCCGCATGCAGCGCGGCTTCGTTGACGACGTTCGCGAGATCGGCGCCGACGAAGCCCGGCGTGCGCTGCGCCAGCTCGGCCAGGTCGACTTCCGGCGCGAGCTTCACGCGCTTCGTATGCACGGCCAGGATCTGCTTGCGTCCGGTCAGGTCCGGCCGGTCGATCGCGATGTGCCGGTCGAAACGCCCGGGGCGCAGCAGCGCGGGATCGAGGATCTCCGGCCGGTTGGTCGCGGCCATGATGATGACGCCGGAATTGGCCTGAAAGCCGTCCATCTCGACGAGCAGCTGGTTCAGCGTCTGCTCGCGCTCGTCGTTGCCCGACATCAGGCCGACGCCGCGCGCCTTGCCGAGCGCATCGAGCTCGTCGATGAACACGATGCACGGCGCGCTCTGCTGGGCCTGCTCGAACAGATCGCGCACGCGCGCCGCGCCGACGCCGACGAACATCTCGACGAACGCCGAGCCGCTGATCGTGAAGAACGGCACCGCTGCCTCGCCGGCGACCGCGCGTGCGAGCAGCGTCTTGCCGGTGCCGGGCGCGCCGACGACGAGCACGCCCTTCGGAATCTTGCCGCCGAGCCGCTGGTAGCGTTCGGGGTTGCGCAGGAACGCGACGATCTGCTGCAGCTCGGCCTTCGCCTCGTCGATGCCCGCGATGTCGTCGAACGTGATGCCGGTTTCCTTCTGCATGTAGACGCGGGCGCGGCTTTTGCCCATGCCGCTCAGATCCCGCATCCCGCCCGGCCTTCGCATCATGAAATTCCAGATCAGGACGAAGCCGATCAACGGGAAGATCCAGGTCGCCAGCGTGCCGATCCAGCCCGTATCCGTCGCGCCGCGGTAGCGAATCCCGGCATTCGTCAGCGCGGCGACCAGCCCTTCGTCGCTCACCCGGTTCGTCGTGAAGCGCCACGGCGCGCCGGCCTCCTTCACCCCGGCCGCATCGGACGCGGGCAGCGCGGCGCCGGCTTGCGGCATGCGCAGCGTGCCCGAGATCGTCGCCGGGCCGATCTCGAGATCGTCGACGAGCCGTGCGTCCACCAGGCGGTGAAAATCGCTGTAGGAAATCGTTGTCGACACCGGCTGGCGCGCGAGCAGTTGAACCGCGACCAGCACGGCGAACGCGACCGGAATCAGCAGCCCGGAGTAGTCGAATGATTTTTTCACGGGGTCGAACCTCTCCGGCAGGCCAGCATCCGCTCACGCATCGTCGCGCTTCCAGTGCGCACGCAGCACGTCCTCGCCGTCGCGATAGTCGAGCGCGAGATCGCCGTGATGCGCATGCAGCAATGCTTCGCCGAGGCGCCGGACCATGTGCACGCCCGTCGTGCGAACGACGAGCGAATCGGCGGATGTGTCGATGTCCATGATGCGTTCGAGCGCGTGCTCGCTCGTCTCCAGATCGGCCTGATGCCGCAGCAGTTCGAGAATCGTCGAACGGTGCGCGCTCAGGTAGGCACCCTGCAACACCAGTTCGCCCGCCGGCACGTTTTCCCGCATGCGCTTGCAGGCCGGGCATTCGAGCTGGCGCCGGTCGAGCGGGGTCGCGTACCAGGTCCAGCGGCCCGCGTCGCAGACGGCGCCGCAGCCTTCGCAGATGCGGTCGCCCGCGGGCCGCTTCGGTTCGCGATAACTGTCCTTCGTATGCGGCTGCATGCGCTTATCGCGGCGCAGATAGTTTCGGCCGGGGCCGGTATGCGAACGGTTCATCGCAGCTTCTCCTGGTAGTAGACGGCACGTGCAAGCCGGTCAGGCGACGCTCAGTCGGTCGACGACCTGCCGGACACCCCTCACCGACCCGGCCGCACCACACGCGGCGCGCCTTTCGGCCAACGACGCGACCGTGCCCGTCAGCGTGACGATGCCGTCGGTTGCATCGATCGAGATTCCCGCGGTTTCGCGCTGCGCGCGGCGCGCAAGCGCCTCGGCGATCCGGGCGCCGACGTCGGGCACCGTATGGTCGGCACGCACCCGGATGCGGTTGGCCACGCCGACGACGCCGATCATCCGGCTCACCATCGCTTCCGCCGCGCGGCTCTGATACGCGTGATCGACTTCGCCGTCGAGCGTCACGCAGCCGTGATCGACCTCGACGCTGATCTTGTGATCGCGCAACGCCTCCTGCCAGCCGAGCGCGAACGTGATCGCGATCGCCAGTTCCTGGTCAGCGCACGCGTTCTCCGGCGGGGTGACGTTCAGTTCGAGCACCAGCGCGCGCGCGTCGGCGACGTGCAGTGCCGTCTTCTGCGCTTCGAGCTTCTGCGCCCAGCTGTCGACCGTGCCGCGCAACGTCACGATCCGGTCGTGAACCTCGACGTCGATCCGGCGCGCATCGATCGCCGGATTCCAGAACAACGCCTGCTCGACATCCTGCTTGAGTACTGCATCGGACTTCATATCGGTCTCCCGTCGGCCCGTGCCGGCCGCATGCCTGCGAGCGAATGCGTGCCGCACCGTGTTCAGCATCGCGCACGGCCGCGCCGGCGGCTTGACGAGGATCAATCAACCGCGGGCTCGCGACGGACGTTGCCGCACCGGGCGTGCCGCCCGTGACAGGCATTGCGCGGCCCGGTCCGGCACGCCGTCGCGAAAGCGTCCGACGCATGCTCCGGCACGCGCGTCAAGCGAGCGGCCCCTCGAAACGCATCCCCGCCCGAGTGACACAGATCAAGGGGAAACCCGGTAATCGTCGGATATAAGTGAATCCGAAGCGGCGACGCCCCGCGGGCGGCGCCATCCCGAATTCCCGCATTTCCGTATTCGACGAGGCATTCCATGCGCGCTGCCGCGCTTCCCGTTCGCTGTCATCCTGCCGTCGTGCGGCGCATGCGTGCCATTGCGCTGGCGGCAGGCATGGGGCTGCTGTCGGGCTGCCTGTCGCTTGCGCCACCGGACGAGCGTCCCGCCGCACCGATTCCCGCGTCCTTTCCGGAGCCGTCCGCCGACGCGACACCCGCCGCGCCCGTGCCCGACTGGCAGGCTTACTTCGTCGACCCGCGCCTGCGCGCACTGATCGGCCAGGCGCTCGCCGACAACCGGGATCTGCGCGCGGCGGTCGCACGCGTCGAGCAGGCTCGCGCGGTGTACGGCATCCGCGGCGCGGATCAATGGCCGACGATCAGTGCAGGCGCCGCCTACGCGCGGTTTCGCACGCCGGGCGGCTTTCTCACTCCGGCGCCCGTCATCGGGCAGGTCTATCAAGTCCAGCTGGCCGAGACGCAATGGGAGATCGATTTCTGGGGCCGCGTGCGCAACCTGAAGGAAGCAGCGCTTCAGCGCTACCTCGCGAGCGACGCGGCCAGGCAGGCGGTGATGCTGAGCGTCGTCACCGGTGTGGCGGACGCGTATCTGACCCTGTGCGAGATCGACGAACGCATCGCGCTGACCCGCGCGACGATCGACACCCGCCGCGAATCGCTGCGGATTTTCCGGCTTCGTCACGCGGCCGGCGCGATCTCGCGCCTCGATCTCACGCAATCGGAGATCCTGCTGCAGCAGGCGGAATCGCTCGGCGTGCAGTTGCAGCAGGCCCGCGCGACGGCGGCCGATGCGCTGGCGTTGCTCGTCGGTGCGCCGCCGGCGCTGGGCGCCACGCCGCTCGCGCTCGACGACGGCGCGGTGCTGCCGTCGCTCGCGCCCGGCCTGCCCTCGTCGCTGCTGACCCGGCGCCCGGACGTGATCGCGGCGGAGCGCGAACTGCAGGCGAGCCGCGCGAACATCGGCGCGGCGCGCGCGGCATTCTTTCCGCGCATCGCGTTGACGAGTGCGATCGGTTCGGGAAGCAGCGCGCTGCACGACCTGCTGTCGTCGGGGTCCGGCGTGTGGTCGGTGATTCCCAACGTCACGCTGCCGCTCGTCGACGGCGGCCGCAACCGGTCGAATCTCGCACTGGCGCGCGCGCAACGCGAAGAAGCGCTCGCCCGCTACGAGCAGACGCTGCAGCGTGCGTTCCGCGACGTGTCCGATGCGCTCGCCGCGCGCCATTGGCTCGCCGACCAGGTCGCCATCGAGCGCGCCACGCTGGCGTCGCAGGCCGAGCGGGCGCGCCTCGCGAAGCTGCGCTACGACAGCGGGGCAACCCGCTTCCTCGAAGTGCTCGATGCGCAGCGGGACCTGATGAACGCCGAGCAGCAGCTGGTCACGACCCGTCGTGCGCTGCTGTCGAGCCGCGTCGCGCTGTACGGCGCGCTCGGCGGCGGCGTGATCGACACCGGCAAGAGTGCCGCGGCAACGGCGCCCCTTTCGACAGACTCGGATAACACACCATGAAAACCATCCCGCGCCCTCTTCTGATCGGTATCGGTGCGGCCGTGCTTGCGATCGGCCTCGCGTACTACGGGTGGACGCGCTGGCACGACGGCCAGGCGGATGCGGGGCTCGTCAGCGGCAACGGCCGCATCGAGGCGACCGAAATCGACGTCGCGACCAAGCTGCCGGGGCGCGTCACCGCCATGCTCGTCGACGAAGGCGACTTCGTGACGGCCGGCCAGCCGCTCGCACGCATGGACGTCGTCGTCCTGCAGGCGCAGCTCGACGAGGCACGGGCGCGCGAGCAGCAGGCGGTGAACACCGCGGCGAGCATCGACGCGCAGGTCGCGCAGCGCCGCAGCGACAAGGCCGCGGCCGCGGCCGTCGTCGTGCAGCGGGAAAGCGAGCTGGACGCGGCCACGCGGCGGCTCGCGCGGTCCGAAACGCTGTCGCGCGACGGCGCGTCGTCGATGCAGGAACTGGACGACGATCGCGCGCGCGCCGGCAGCCTGCGCGCGACCGTGAATGCCGCGCGGGCCCAGGTGGAAGCCGCTCAGGCCGCGATCGACGCCACGCAGGCCCAGCTCGTCGCGGCGCGCTCGGCCGTGACGGCCGCGCAGGCGACCGTGGCGCGCGTGCGGGCCGACCTCTCGGACAGCGAACTGACCTCGCCGCGCGACGGGCGCGTCCAGTACCGGATTGCCGAGTCGGGCGAAGTCCTGCCGGCAGGCGGCAAGGTGCTCAACGTCGTCGACCTGTCCGACGTGTACATGACGTTCTTCCTGCCCGAAGCGGTCGTCGGCCGGGTCCCGCTCGGCGCCGACGTGCGGATCGTGCTCGATGCGGCACCGGAATACGTGATTCCGGCACGCGTGTCCTATGTGTCGAGCACCGCGCAGTTCACGCCGAAGACGGTCGAAACGGCCACCGAGCGGCAGAAGCTGATGTTCCGGGTGAAGGCACGCATCGATCGCGACCTGTTGCAGCGCCACCTGAAGCTCGTCAAGACCGGGTTGCCGGGCGTGGCGTGGCTGAAGACCGACCCGCACGCGGGCTGGCCGGATCGCCTCGCGATCAGGGTGCCGCAATGAAAGCGGCGGCGCCCGTCGAGACGGATGCCGGCGCGACCGGCGCTGCGCCGGTGTCGGCCGATCCGGGCTGGGTCGCACGGCTGTCCGGCGTCTCGCTGCGCTACGGCGACAAGGCCGCGCTCGACGACGTGACGCTCGATATCCCGGCCGGCCGCATGATCGGGCTGATCGGGCCGGACGGCGTCGGCAAGTCGAGCCTGCTCGCGCTCGTTTCCGGCGCGCGCGCGATCCAGCAGGGCCGCGTATGGACGCTCGACGGCGACCTGTCGTCGCGCCGCCATCGCGCGCGCGTGTGCCGGCGCATCGCCTACATGCCGCAAGGCCTCGGCCGCAACCTGTACGCGACGCTGTCGGTCGAGGAAAACCTGCAGTTCTTCGCGCGCCTGTTCGGCCACGATGCGGCGGAGCGGCGCCGACGGATCGACGCGCTGACGCGCAGCACCGGGCTGCAGCCGTTCCTGGACCGCCCGGCCGGCAAGCTGTCCGGCGGCATGAAGCAGAAGCTCGGCCTGTGCTGCGCGTTGATCCACGATCCCGACCTGCTGATCCTGGACGAGCCGACGACCGGCGTCGATCCGCTGTCGCGCGCGCAGTTCTGGGAGCTGATCGGCCGCATTCGCGCCGCCCGCCCGGCGATGAGCGTGCTGGTCGCCACCGCGTACATGGACGAGGCCCGCCGGTTCGACCGGCTGATCGCGATGGACGCCGGCCGCGTGCTGGCAACCGGCAGCCCCGGCGAGCTGCTCGAGCGCACCGGTTGCGACACGCTGGAAGCCGCGTTCATCGCGCTGCTCCCGGAGGCGCGCCGGCACGGACACCAGCCGGTCGTGATCGCGCCGTTCCAGGCCGATCGGGCGGCCGACTACGCGATCGAGGCGGACGGGCTGACGATGCGGTTCGGCGATTTCGTCGCGGTCGACCACGTGAGCCTGCAGATCCGCCGCGGTGAAATCTTCGGCTTTCTCGGCTCCAACGGCTGCGGCAAGTCGACGACCATGAAGATGCTCACCGGCCTGCTGCCCGCATCCGAAGGCACCGCAACGCTGTTCGGCCGGCCGGTCGCCGCGAACGACATCGACACGCGCCGGCGCGTCGGCTACATGTCGCAAGGGTTTTCGCTCTACGGCGAACTGACCGTCCGGCAGAACCTCGTGCTGCACGCGCGCCTGTTCGGCGTGCCGGAGGCGGACGTGCCCGCGCGCGTGACCGAAATGGTCGCGCGCTTCGGGCTGGCCGACGCCCTCGACGCGCTGCCCGAGCGCCTGCCGCTCGGCATGCGGCAGCGGCTCTCGCTCGCGGTGGCGATGGTGCACAAGCCCGAGCTGCTGATCCTGGACGAACCGACGTCGGGCGTGGATCCGGTCGCGCGGGACGACTTCTGGCGGCTGATGATCGAGCTCGCGCGCAACGATCGCGTCACCATCTTCATTTCGACGCACTTCATGAACGAGGCCGCGCGCTGCGACCGCATCTCGCTGATGCATGCGGGCCGCGTGCTCGCGAGCGCCGCGCCCGAGGAACTGGTGCGCCTGCGCGGCGCCGCCACGCTCGAGGACGCGTTCATCGGCTACCTGAGCGACGCGCAGAAAGCGGATGGCGCGGACGGTGCGCCGGCCGATGCGCCGTCCGACGCCGGCTGGCTCGCCGCGCCGCCCGCGGCGGCCGGCGCCGGTCGTGCGGCGGCATGGTTCAGCCCGGCGCGCGCCGGCAGCTATCTGTGGCGCGAAGTGCTGGAGCTGCGACGCGACCCGTTGCGCGCGACGCTGGCGCTGTTCGGCTCGCTCGTGCTGATGTGCGTGATCAGCATCGGGATCAGTCTCGACGTCGACAACCTGACGTTCGCGGTGCTCGACCGCGATCAGTCGATCCTGAGCCAGGACTATGCGCAGAACCTCGCCGGTTCCCGCTACTTCGTGCCGCGCGCGCCGCTCGCCGACGACCGCGACATCGAGCGCCGCATGCGCAACGGCCAGCTGTCGCTCGCGCTCGAGATCCCGCCCGGTTTCGCGCGCGACGTCGCGCGCGGCCGCCGCGTGGAGATCGGCGCATGGGTCGACGGCGCGATGCCGATGCGCGCGGAGACAATCCGCGGCTACGTGGCCGGCATGCACGAAAACTGGCTGCGCGACCAGGCGAAGCGCCGGCTCGGCGTGTCGCTCGCGCCGGCCGTCGACATCGCGATCCGCTATCGCTACAACCCGGACGTCAAGAGCCTGCCGGCCATGATTCCCGCGATCATGCCGATGCTGCTGCTGATGCTGCCCGCGATGCTGACGGCGCTCGCCGTCGTGCGGGAACGCGAGCTCGGGTCGATCGTCAACCTGTACGTGACGCCCGTCACGCGGGCCGAATTCCTGCTCGGCAAGCAGGCGCCGTACGTGATGCTGGCCATGCTGAACTTCCTGCTGATGGTCGTGCTGGCCGACCTCGTGTTCGGCGTGCGGATCAAGGGCAGTTTCGCGACGCTGGCGGCCGCGGTGCTGATCTTCAACGTCGTGGCCACCGGCATCGGGCTGTTCGCCTCGACGTTTACCCGCAGCCAGATCGCCGCGATCTTCATGACGATCGTCGGCACGCTGATTCCCGTCGTGCAGTTCTCGGGCCTGCTCACGCCGCTGTCGTCGCTCGAGGGCAGCGGCAAGTGGGTCGGCACCGTCTATCCGGCCACCTACATGCTCGCGATCAGCCGCGGCGTCTACAACAAGGCGCTCGGGCTGGCCGACCTGTCGTCCCAGTTCTGGCCGATGCTCGCGGCCGCGCCGGTCATCCTGGTCATGACCGGCGTGCTGCTGCGCAAGCAGGAGCGCTGACCATGTCGCGCCTGCTCGTCATTTTCCGGCTCGGGGTCAAGGAACTGTGGAGCCTCGCCCGCGACCCGATCCTGCTCGCGCTGATCGTCTACACGTTCAGCGCGTCGATCTACGTCGCGGCCACCGCGCGCCCGGAAACGCTGCACAAGGTGCCGATCGCGATCGTCGACGAGGATGCGTCGCCGCTGTCGGCGCGCATCGCGGCGGCGTTCTTCCCGCCGCAGTTCGCGCCGCCCCCGCTCGTCGACGCCGGCGCGGCCGATCGCGGGCTGGACAACGGCGACTACACGTTCTCGCTCGACATTCCGCCGGACTTCCAGCGCGACGTGCTCGCCGGCCGTCACGCGACGGTCCAGCTCAACGTCGATGCGACCCGCATGACGCAGGCGTTCACCGGCGGCGGTTACGTCCAGCAGATCGTGGCGGGCGAGATCGATGCGTTCGTGCGGCGCCAGCGCGGCACGTCCTTGCCGCCCGTCGATCTCGCGATGCGGATGCGCTTCAACCCGAATCTCGACGAAGTCTGGTTCGGCGCGCTGATGGAACTGATCAACAACGTGACGATGCTGTCGATGATCCTCACCGGCGCCGCGCTGATTCGCGAGCGCGAGCACGGCACGATCGAGCATCTGCTCGTCATGCCGGTGACCGCGGCGGAAATCATGCTCGCGAAGGTCTGGTCGATGGGGCTCGTCGTCGCGGCGGCGGCCGTCGCGTCGCTGACGTTCGTCGTGGGCGGCGCGCTGCACGTGCCGATTCCGGGATCGGTGCCGCTGTTCGTGGCCGGCATGGCGCTGCACCTGTTCGCGACGACGTCGATGGGGATCTTTCTCGCGACGCTCGTGCGCAGCATGCCGCAGTTCGGCATGCTGCTCGTCCTCGTGCTGCTGCCGCTGCAACTGCTGTCGGGCGGACTGACGCCGCGCGAAAGCATGCCGCCCGTCGTGCAGGACATCATGCTGGCCGCGCCGACCACGCATTTCGTCGAACTCGCGCAGCGGATCCTGTATCGCGGCGCCGGGTTCGATGCGGTGTGGGCCCAGTTCGCGGCGCTGTTCGCGATCGGCTGCGTGCTGTTCCTGCTGTCGCTGACGCGGTTCCGCAAGACGATTGGTCAGATGACTTGATCGGCGCATCGCGCCCGTGACGCCGGGATTCGTCCGTTGATACAGATCAATCGTGCCGGCGCGCGGCACGCGATCATGGCGCCATGTCTTGCGCAACCAGTGGCAGCTATGTCCACGGCGGCCGCTTCCCGGGAGAACGTCATGATGGGTCTGCGATACCGAAACGCGCTTGCGACGCTCTGCGTATTCATCGCGCTCGCGTCGCTGCTGGGCGTCGTGCATGCGATGCTGATCGACGAGCGGGTCGTCCCGTACGCGATCGTCGCGCTCGTGTCGGGCATCGTGGCGTTCGTCGCGCAGCTGGATCCGGCGCCGTCCGGGCGCTAGGCGCACGGCCCGGACGCGTCGGATTCGCCATCATGAACGGCATCCTGCGTCTCGCGTTCAAGCTGCTCGTCAACGACAGCGCGAAATTCACCGCGCTGATCGTCGGCATCACGTTTTCGGTGCTGCTGATGATCGAGATGACGTCGCTGTTCGCCGGCATCCTGAACAAGTCGTCGGCGTCGGTCATCAATATCGGCGCGAAGGTATGGGTGATGGACCCGGCCGTGAAGACGATCGCGAACAGCATCGGCATGCCCGACTACGTGCTCGACGCGGTGCGCAGCATCGACGGCGTCAAGTATGCGGTGCCGCTCTATTCCGGCGGCGCGCTCGTCAAGCTGCGCTCCGGCACCTACCAGGCCGTGACGGTCGTCGGCCTCGACGACGCCAGCCTGCTCGGCCGCCCGACGATGCTGCAGGGCCGCATCGAGGACATCTACGCGGAAAACGGCTTCATCGCGATTCAGGATCCCGAGTTCCGGAAACTCGAGAATCCGTCCGTCGGCACCGATTTCGAGTTGAACGATCATCGCGGCGTGATCGTCGGCATCGCGAAGGTCGCCGCGAGCGGCCTGTTCGGCACGCCGACGCTTTACACCACCTACGCCCGCGCGATCCGCTACATTCCGTCGCCACGCTTCACGACCTCCTACATCCTCGTCGAGCCCAAGTCGGATGCCGACATCGCCCACATCAAGGCCGTCGTGCAAGCGCTCGGCTATCGCGCGTACACACGCGACGAATTCATCGCGCAGATCGCGCGCTTCTACAAGTACGAGACCGGGCTCGGCACCAACATCATGCTGATGACGATCATCAGCTTCATCATCGGCCTGTCGATTTCCGGGCAGACGTTCTATGCGTTCATCCTCGAGAACCTGGACAAATTCGGCGCGCTGAAGGCGATCGGCGCGAAAAGCCGCGAGCTGGTCGCGATGATCCTGTTCCAGGCGACGTTCACCGCGCTGACCGGTTACGGTATCGGCGTCGGGCTGTGCGTGCTGATGATCAGTCTCGCGAAACTGCGGATTCCCGACTATGCGGCGCTCATCACGTACGGCAACCTGTCGCTCGCGTTCGGGATGGTGGTCGTGATCGCGACGATTTCGAGCTATCTCGGCGTGCGGCGCGTGCTGCGCATCGAGCCGTTCGACATCTTCCGGGGCTGACGATGGCCGGCATCGCGATCGACGCGCGCGGCGTCGGCAAATGGTTCGGCGAAGGCGACGCGCGCACGCAGGCACTGCGCGACGTGTCGATGCAGGCGAACTTCGGCGAGATGCTGCTGATCGTCGGGCCGTCCGGCAGCGGCAAGACGACGCTGCTCAGCGTGATCTCCGGCATCCTGCGGCCGGACGGCGGTTCGGTGTCGATCGACGGCGTCGACCTGTGGGCGCAGCCGAACGACGCGATCGCCGATTTCCGGCTGAACCGGATCGGTTTCGTGTTTCAGGATTACCACCTGTTCCCGCGGCTCACGACCGCGGAGAACGTCGCGATCCCGCTGATCCTGAGGCGCCGGCCGTGGGACGACGCGCTCAAGGAAGCGCACGCGTATCTGGACGTGGTCGGGCTCGCAAACCGCGCGCAACTGCCGCCCGTGAAGCTGTCCGGCGGCGAACAGCAGCGCGTCGCGATCGCGCGCGCGATCGTCAGCCAGCCCGACCTGCTGATCCTCGACGAGCCGACCGCGTCGCTCGATGGCGACACGGGCCGCATGATCATCGACTTCGTCAAGCACAAGGTGCTCGACGACACGCGCTGCATCGTGATCGTCACGCACGACGCGCGGATCTTCGAGTACGCGGATCGCGTCCTGCGGATGGAAGACGGCAAGCTGAACGGCATCGAGCGCGGAGGTGCACGATGAAACACCGGCTCGTGTTCGTGGCGGCCCTGCTCGGCTTCCTGGCAAGCGTCCTCGCCGCGTGGGTCTACAGCCGCCAGGAGCCGCCGCAGCCGCCGGTATTCAAGCCGGCCGCCAATCCGTACGCGCGCGGCGTCTATGCGAACGGCATCGTCGAGAGCGAGCAGCCGGCCGGCGCGAACGTGAACGTCTATCCGGACGTCTCGGGCGCGGTGACGCGCATCCTCGTGCACGACGGCGATCCGGTGAAGGCCG
Source organism: Burkholderia sp. Bp8991 (assembly GCF_003853795.1). Lineage (NCBI taxonomy): Bacteria > Pseudomonadati > Pseudomonadota > Betaproteobacteria > Burkholderiales > Burkholderiaceae > Burkholderia > Burkholderia sp. Bp8991. The sequence continues at coordinate 96,497 of NZ_QTQJ01000002.1, forward strand.
GCGACGCGCTGCTGACGATCGACGACTCGGTGCAACGCGCGACCGCCGCCCAGCTCGCGGCGCAGGCCGACGCGGCCGCCGCGCTGCTCGACGAGCTGAAGGCGCAGCCGCGCCGCGAGGTGCTCGACGTGGCCAGTGCGCAAACGGCGGCCGCGCAGGCGAGCCTGAAGCTCGCGCAGGACCAGTACGACAAGCAGCGGCACGCGTACGACATCGATCCGAAGGCGGTCAGCCGCGACGCGCTCGACACGGCCGCGAACGCGGTGCGCGTCGCGGCGGCCAACCTGGACGTCGTGACGCGGCAGTATCGTCTGACCAAGGCCGGCGCATGGAGCTACGACGTGCGCAACCAGGAAGCGCAGGCCATCGCGCTGCGGCGCGCGGCCGACGCTGCGGCCGCACTGCTCGCCCGCTACACGCTGCGTGCGCCGGCGGACGGGACCGTCCTGGCGATGAACGCGGCCGTGGGGGCCTACCTGACCTCGCAGGGGCTCTACGACACCTATACGCGGGGCAGCACGCCGGTCGTGGTGCTCGGCACGCCGGTCGACCGGCTGCAGGTCCGCTGCTACATCGACGAGATCCTGATCCACCAGTTACCCGACCTGCATGCGTTGAAGGCGCACATGTTCGTGCGCGGCACATCGGTCGAGGCCGATCTCCAGTTCGTGCGCGTGCAGCCATACGTCACGCCGAAGATCGAGCTGTCCGACCAGCGCACCGAGCGCGTCGACGTGCGCGTGCTGCCGGTCATTTTCCGTATCTTGCCGAACAGGAATGTGCGGCTGTTTCCCGGGCAGATCGTCGATGTCTACGTCGCAGGCAAATAACGGGGCCCGCCGCGCGCGCGCGCTGCGCCGCGGCACCGGCGCGCTGGCCGTCGCCGTGCTGCTCGCGGGGTGCACGGTCGGGCCGAATTTCGTCCCACCACCCGCGCCGCGCGTCGCGCGCTTCGTGCCGCCCGACGATCCGGGCGCGGCGTCCGGCTCCTGGAGCGGCGGCGGCCGGACGCAGGCATTGTCGGCGGACGCGGCGCTCACGCGCGACTGGTGGACACGCTTCGGCAGCCGCGCGATCGACTCGACCGTCGCCGAAGCATTGACCGGCAGCCCGACGCTCGATCTCGCCGAAGCGACGCTGCGGCGCAGCGAGCACGCGCTGCGGGCCGGCCAGGGGATCTTCTTTCCGCAGGTGGATGCACAGGCCGGCGCGTCGCGCCAGCGCGCTGTGCCGCTGCGCACCGGCCAGGCGTTGCCGGCGTCGATCTTCAACCTGTTCACGCTGTCGGCCACGGTCAGCTACACGCTCGACCTGTGGGGCGGCGAACGGCGCCAGGTCGAAGCGCTCGCGGCCGACGTCGATGCGCAACGGCAGGCGCTGGCGGGCGCCTACCTGATGCTGACCGCGAACGTCGTCAATACGATGGTCGCGCGCGCGGCCTATCGCGACGAAGCCGCGGCGACGCGCGAAATGATCGGCCTGCTCGACGAGCAGGTTCGTCTGACGCGCGCGCAGGTGACGGCCGGCGCGGCAGCCTACGTCGCGGTGCTGACGCTGGAATCGCAGCGGGCGTCGTTCGAGGCGACGCTGCCCGCGCTCGACCAGAAACGCGCGCAGGCCGACGATCTGCTCGCGCTGCTGGCCGGCCGCTACCCGGCCGACTGGCGGACGCCGGACCTGTCGCTCGACGGGATCGAGCCGCCCGCCAGCCTGCCCGACACGGCGCCGTCGTCGCTGGTGCGCCGCCGCCCCGACATCCTGCAGGCGGAAGCCCAGTTGCACGTGGCCAGCGCGCGGGTCGGCGTCGCGACGGCCGCGCTTTACCCGAACCTCTCGCTGTCCGCATCGGGCGGGTTCGACAGCGTCGTCGCCGGCAAGCTGTTCTCGCCCGCCGGCCGCGTGTGGAGTGCCGGTGCCGCACTCACCGCGCCGATCTTTCATGGCGGCTCGCTGCTGAACCAGCGGCGCGCCGCGCAGGATGCGTACGACGAAGCCGATGCGACCTATCGGCAGGTCGTCCTGTCGGCGTTCTCGCAGGTGGCCGACACGTTGCGCGCGCTCGCCAACGACGCGGCGGCGCTCGATGCGCAGGCGCGCGCGATGGCCGCGGCTCGTGACGCGCTGAAGCTCACGCAGGCCGGCTACGACGCGGGGATTGCCGGCTACGTCCAGTTGCTGGTCGCCGACTTGCAATACCATCAGGCGCGGATTGCGTGGCTGCAGACGGTCGCGCAGCGCCTGCAGGATACGGTTGCGTTCTACGTCGCGCTCGGCGGCGGCTGGGGCGATGCGGGCTGACGCGCGCCGACAAGCGCGCCGCACCGGCATTCAGTCCCGCTCAGCCCCATTCAGCCCGTCTGCGCCACCACGTCGGGCCGCTGCCACGGCGGCAATTCCGCCCAGCCGAGCGGCCCGTAGACGGTGCCGCCGGCGGCCTCGATCCGTTCGACGAACGTGGCGAGCGTGACCCCGGCCGGCACGGTCAGCGTCAGCGCGTCGACGAAATCCTCGCTGCGCAGCCATGGCGCCGCGCCGTGGTTGATCTGCTGGACGCTCCACGCATGCCCGTGCCGCCCGGCCTCGGGCGGTAACAGACCCGGCGCGTCGAACGCGACCCGGAGCAATTGCACGCGCGAATCGCTGTACGGCGGTTTCGCGGCATTCTGGTACGGCACGTCCGCCCAGCGCTCGCCGCATTGCTCGTCGAGCGGCAAGCAGGTAAACCACGCCCAGGGCGCGCGGACGAAGCACAGTCGGTAAAGGTGCCCGGCACCATCCAGATTGGCGATCAACGTCATGATGGGTTCATCCCGAAAGACTCGTGAGGCGACGCGTGATGCCGAACGCATCGCGCGCATGGCATGCGCGGATAACGGGGTCCCGACACCGCATGCACGCACCAACTCACTATCCTGCCGCCGCCGGGGCCCATGCTTGATCGTCGTCAAACCGCGCGCCGGCCGGGAATCTCGCCCGGCCGGCATGGGGATCCCGCAATTCCTGATTTCGGTCAACCGCCGCCCGCGCGTTCGGGATGTAATCGATTTACTGTTCCGTCGACTCCCGCAGAGGCACCCCATGAAACTGACTTTTCTCGGTGCGACCGAAACCGTGACCGGCTCGAAGTACCTGCTCGAGCACGGCGGCCGGCGCGTCCTGGTCGATTGCGGCCTGTTCCAGGGGACCAAGAACCTGCGGCTGCGCAACTGGCGCGCGCTGCCGTTCGCGCCCGACACGCTGGACGCGGTCGTGCTCACGCACGCGCACATCGATCACACCGGCTATCTCCCGGTGCTGGCCCGCGAAGGCTATCGCGGGCCGGTGTACTGCACGGCGGCCACGGCCGAACTCTGCGACATCATGCTGCGCGACAGCGCGCGGCTGCAGGAGGAGGAAGCCGACTTCGCGAACCGGCACGGTTATTCGAAGCATCATCCCGCGCAACCGCTCTACACGCTGGACGACGCGCAGCGCGCGCTGCGCCTGCTGCAACCCGTCGCCTTCGACGAATGCACCGCGCTGGGCGGCAGCCTGTCGTTCCGCCTGCTGCCGGCCGGGCACATCCTCGGCGCGGCGAGCGTCGTGATGCACTGGGACCACAAGGTGCTCGCGTTCTCCGGCGATCTCGGCCGGTATCACGACCCGATCATGCAACCGCCGCGCCCGCCCGCGCATGCCGACTACCTGGTGGTCGAATCGACGTACGGCGACCGGCTGCATCCGGCGTCGGATCCCGAAAACGAGCTGGCCGGGATGTTCGACAAGACCTTCGCGCGCGGCGGGGTCGTCGTGATGCCCTGCTTCACCGTCGGCCGCGCGCAGGAGATCCTGCACTACATCGCGCGGCTGAAGGCGGCCGGCCGCATGGCGCGCGTCCCGGTGTTCGTCGACAGCCCGATGGCGACGGACGTGACCGAGATCTATCGCCACCATATCCTCGAACACCGGCTGACGGCCTCCGAAGCGAATGCGCTCGGCCACGCGGCCACGATGATCCGCTCGGTCGAGCAGTCCAAGGCGATCGCCGAACACCACGGCCCGATGGTCATCATCGCCGGCAGCGGGATGGCGACCGGCGGGCGCGTGCTGCATCACCTGAGCCGCCATGCGCCCGACGCGCGCAACACGATCGCGCTGGTCGGCTACCAGGCCGCCGGCACGCGCGGCGCGGCACTGGCCGCGCACGAGCCGACGCTGAAGATTCACGGCGAGTACGTGCGCGTGCGCGCGCAGGTCGAGTCGATCACGACGCTGTCGGCCCATGCCGACTACGAAGAGATCCTGAAGTGGCTCGGCACGATGCAGGGCGCGCCCGTGCGGACCTTCGTCACGCATGGAGAACCCGCTGCCGCGGATGCGATGCGCCGGCGCATCTCGGAGCGCCTGCATTGGCCGTGCGAGGTGCCGACCTACGAGCAGTGCGTCGATCTGGACGCGATTGAATCAAACAACACGCAGGAGCCCGCCGCGCTGTCGTCCTGACTGCCGGCGCAACGCCGGCCGCGCGTGACGGGCGGCGGAGGCACCCGGTTTCCGCCACGCGCGGCCCGGCATTCAGCCGATTTCGATGATGACCTTCAGCGCGTGGGTCTGCGCGGCGCGCCCGAACGTGTCGTACGCGCTTTCCACGTCGTCGAGCGAGAACCGGTGCGTGATCAGGCGCGCCGGATCGAGGCGCCCGGCGCCTACCGTCTTCAGCAGCATCGGCGTGCTGACCGTGTCGACGAGCCGCGTCGTGATCGAGATGTTGCGATCCCACAGCTTCTCGAGGTGCAGATCGGCCTTGACGCCGTGCACGCCGACGTTCGCGACGACCCCGCCAGGCGCCACGAGCGCCGTGCACATCTCGAACGTCGCCGGAATGCCGACCGCTTCGATCGCGCAATCCACGCCGACGCCATCGGTCAGCTTCATCACTTCCGCGACCGGGTCGACGCCGTGGCCGTCGATGCAGTCGGTCGCGCCGAAGCGCCGCGCGACCTCGAGCCGGTTGCCGTCCGGGTCGATCATGATGATCCGCGCGGGCGAATAGAACTGCGCGGTCAGCAGCGCCGCCAGCCCGATGGGCCCCGCGCCGACGATCGCGACCGAGCAGCCCGGCTGCACCTTGCCGTTCAGCACGCCGCATTCGAATCCGGTCGGCAGGATGTCGGACAGCATCACGAGCGCGTCCTCGTCCGCGCCGGCCGGGATCCGGTACAGGCTGGTCGGCGCATGCGGGATGCGCACGAACTCGGCCTGCGTGCCGTCGATCCGGTTGCCGAGGATCCAGCCGCCGGTCGTGCAATGCGAATACAGTCCGCGGCGGCAGTACTCGCAGCGGCCGCACGACGAGATGCACGAAATCAGCACGTGGTCGCCCGGCTTCAGCGAATCGACCGCCGCGCCGACCTGCTCGACGATGCCCACGCCTTCATGGCCGAGGACGCGGCCCGGCTCGCACGTCGGCACGTCGCCCTTGAGGATGTGCAGATCGGTGCCGCAGATCGTCGTGCGCGTCACGCGGACGATCGCGTCGGTGGGCGACTGCAGTTCCGGTTTGGGCCGCCGTTCGAGCGCCTTGCGCCCGGGGCCGTGATACACGAGTGCTTTCATCGCAATTCCTCCATCGAAAGGGGGGCCTGTTCAGGCATCGGGGCGGCGTCATGCCGGACCTGTGCCAGCAACACCGCGAGCGCGCAGGATGCGACCCGGACGGCGACGCCGTCGGCGCGGCTCGTCAGCACGATCGGCACGCGCGCGCCTACGACGACGCCCGCGTTCGCGGCGCCGCCCAGGTATTCGAGCTGTTTCGCGAGCATGTTGCCCGCTTCGATATCGGGCACGACGAGGATGTCGGCACGGCCGGCAACCGGCGAGTCGATCCCCTTCTCGCGTGCGGCCCGTTGCGATATCGCGTTGTCGAACGCGAGCGGGCCGTCGACGACCGCCCCCGTGATCTGCCCGCGCTCGGCCATCTTCGCGAGGGCCGCCGCGTCGAGCGTCGAACGCATCGCCGGATTGACGGTCTCGACCGCGCACAGCACCGCGACGCGCGGGCGCGCGACGCCCAGCGCATGCGCGACGTCGATCGCGTTCTGCGTGATGGCCGCCTTCTGCGCGAGATCCGGTGCGATGTTCACCGCGGCGTCGGTCAGGATGAACGGCCGCGGATACGCCGGCGCCTCGATCAGGAAGCAGTGAGACATGCGCTTGTCGGTGCGCAGGCCCGATTCCGCGGCGACGACGGCCCCCATCAGCTCGTCCGTGTGCAGGCTGCCCTTCATCAGCGCGCCGGCGCGGCCCGACGCCGCGAGTGCCACCGCGCGGGCCGCCGCGGCGTGGCTGTGGGGGACGTCCTCGATCGTCCATTTCGCGAGATCGACGCCCGCTTCGCTCGCCACGCGCAACACCTTCGCGCGCGGCGCGACGATCAGCGGTTCGATCGATGCGCCCAGCGGCGACGCGTTGAGCGCGGCAAGCGCGACGAGGCTGGCCGTGTCGCACGGATGCACGACGGCCACCGTCAGCGGCGGCGCATGGCGCGCACGCGCGATCAGGGCGGGCAGTTCGCCGTCCGCGCGCGGCAACAGGCCGGGCAGGCACGCGCCGGCGGACGGATCCGGATGCAGGTTCAGGTTCATGTTCAGGTCTCCAGCACGTAGCTGCCGGGCGCCGCGCCGAAGCCGGCGGCCGGCACGCGTGCGGGCACCTCGCCCGACGAATGCGCGTGCAGCCAGTCGCGCCAGCACGTCCACCACGATCCGTCGAGCGCGGGCGTTTCGCTCACGAAGTCGCGCCGGTTGCGGTAAGGCGCGCCGGGCTCGCGCGTCGCGCAGCGATAGTGGCGTCCCGGATGGCCGGGTTCGGACACGATCCCGGCATTGTGGCCGCCGGAGGTCAGCACGAACGTCAGCGCGTGGTGCGTGAGCAGATGGAGCTTGTAGACGGAACGCCAGGGCGACACGTGATCGCGCTCGGTCCCGACCACGAATGTCGGCACGTCGATATCCGACAGCGCGACCGGCCGCCCGTCGACGCAGTAGCGGCCGGCCGCGAGATCGTTGTCGAGAAAGAGGCGCGTCAGGTATTCCGTATGCATCCGGTACGGCATGCGCGTGGTGTCCTCGTTCCACGACATCAGGTCGTTCGGCTTCGTGCGCGTGCCGAGCAGGTATTCGCTCATCATGCGCGACCAGATCAGGTCGCGCGCGTTCAGCAACTGGAACGCGGCGGACATCTGCGCGCCGTCCAGGTAGCCCTGCCGCCACATCAGCGCATCGAGCGCGGACAGTTCGCTCGCGTCGATGAAGAGGCCGAGTTCGCCGGGTTCGCTGAAATCGGTCTGGGCCGCGAGCAACGTGACGGAGCGCAACGCCTCGTGCTGCCGCCCGTCGCGCGCGAGCGCCGCCGCGCCGATCGCCAGCAGCGTGCCGCCGAGGCAGTAGCCGACCGCGTGGACCGCTTCGCCGCAGATCGAGCGGGCGGCGTCGAGCGCCGCCATGCACCCGTCGCACAGATAATCATCGAGCCCGAGCTCGCGCGCCTCCGCGCCCGGATTGCGCCACGACACGGCAAACACCGTGTAGCCGGCATCGACCAGGAAGCGGATCAGCGAATCGTGCGGCTGCAGGTCGAGGATGTAGTACTTCATGATCCACGACGGCACGATCAGGATCGGCTCGCGCGCCACGCCGGCCGTCGTCGGGTCGTATTGCAGCAGCTCGCACAACGCGTTGCGCCAGACGACGCGGCCCGGCGTGATCGCCACGTCGCGTCCCGGCAGATAGGCGCGCGTATCGCGGGCCCGCGTGCCGTGCGTGCGCTCGAGCAGCGCGTGCGCGTCTTCCAGCCAGTGCCGCCAGCCTGCCGCGAGATTCGCGCCGCCGCTGCGCATCGTCGCGTCGAGCACGACCGGGTTGGTCGCAAGGAAATTGCCCGGCGAGCATGCGTCGAGCCACTGTCGCGCGACGAATCCGACCAGTTCCTCGTGATGCCGTTCGACGCCCGGCACGCCGCGCGTCGCGTCGCGCCACCAGCGCTGGATCGACAGGAAGCCGTCGCGGTACGCGCGAAACGGCCATCCGGACCACGCGGGCGCGGCGAAGCGCGCATCGGCCTGCCCGGCGTGCACGGCCAGGCCGCCCGCGCCGCCATCGTCGGCCTCGCCCTTGCCCTCGCCCTCGCCTTCCCGGTTGGCCGCGGGTGCCACGGCAGCCAGCCACGCCTGCGTCGCAAGCTCGAAGCATTTTCCCGGCGACACGGCCAGATGCGCGCCCCAGTCGAGCGTGGCCAGCGCGAGCGACACGGGCGACAGCCCGAAGGTCATCGCGGCCACGTTCGCATGCGCGGCGCGGTTCCATTCGTCGGCGGGCGACGGCCGGGCCGGCGTGCATCCGGCCGGGTGCGACGCCGGTACGTTCGTAGCCGTTGGCCGCATCGACTCGTGCTCGATCGGCATGCGCATGACGGATCCGTTCATCGCATGTGCATGCCGCCGTTGACATCGAATTCCGCGCCGGTCGCGAAAGCCCCCGCGTCGGAACACAGGAACGCGACGAGCTCGGCGATCTCGCCGGGATTGCCGAGGCGGCCGACCGGGATCTGCGGCAGGATCTTCGCGTCGAGCACTTCCTTCGGCACCGTCTCGAGCATCGCGGTCGCCAGATAGCCCGGGGCCACCGTGTTGACCGTCACGCCGTGGCGCGCGAGCTCGAGCGCCAGCGCCTTCGTGAAGCCGTGGATGCCGGCCTTCGCGGCCGCGTAGTTCGCCTGCCCGTATGCGCCGCGCGAACCGTTCACCGAGCCGATGTTCACGATCCGCCCGAAGCCCGCCTCGATCATGCCCGGCACGAACGGCTTCGTCATGTTGAACATGCCGTCGAGGTTGGTGCGCAGCACCGCGTCCCACATGCTCTTGGTCATCTTCACGAAGGTGGCGTCCTGCGTGACGCCGGCGTTGTTGACGAGCACGTCGACGCGCCCGAACTCGGCCAGCACGCGTGCCGCGCAGTGCTGGCACGAATCGTAGTCGGCGACGTCGACCTCGAACGCGTGGAACGTCCTGCCCGCCTCGCGTTCGTGCGTGAGCCACGTCGCGACGTGGTCGTTGCGCTCCGTATGCGACACCGCCACCGTCATGCCCGCATCGTGCAGGCGACGGCTGATCGCGGCGCCGAGGCCCCCCATGCCGCCCGTGACGAACGCGACCCGGTCAGCGCACATGGTCGTTCTCCTGCGCGCCGGTCGTGCCGTTCAGGCGGCGCACGGCAACCGGCGCCCCGTCGTTCGCGTCCTCGATCCCGCGCTCCAGCGCCGTCATCCAGTCGGCCCACGGCATGCTGGCTTCGTTGACCACGGCCAGTCGCCCCAGGTCGGGCAGCCAGTCGGTCTGATAACGCGACATCGCGCCCGCGCCGTATTCGCGCAACCAGGTGCGCCATGCGCCGGCGTTCTCGTATTGCGCACGCATGCACAGCTCGGCGGCATCCTGCCAGATCGCGACGCTCGCGATCGCGTAGTCGCGCATCACCTGCCGGGTCGCCTCGCCGAAGGCCGTCCACTCTTTCGTGTCCGCCAGCGCCTGCTGCAGGAGGCGCACCGCGGCGCGGTCCCGCTCGATGCGCCGCCCTGCCAGCGCGTGCCATTCGTGCTGCCAGTCGCGGTTCTGCGCGACCATGCGCAGCGCGAGATCGCAGCCCGCGCGGCAAGCGTCGTTCGGTGTCGTCAAAGCGTACGTACTCATCGGCGTCCCTCGTTCGATCCGGTCAATGGGTTGGCATCGCGCCTCGTGCCGCCTGCCCGGGATCGGGATCGGCATCGCGACCGCTTCACTGTGCGGGCATCGCGCAACGGAGCCGTTGATCTGAGTCAAGTACGCGGAAACCCTGCTCCGTAGACTGGATTGCACTGGCGGTTCCCCCGTCGATGGAGCGATTCCGATGAGCTACAAGAGCATAGTCGTGCACCTCGATACGAGCGCCCGCGCGCATTCGCGCCTTGAGTTCGCGCTGCGCCTCGCCCGGCGCTTCGGTGCGCACCTGACCGGCCTGTTCGCGGTCTACACGCCGGAACCGCATTCGTTCTACGTGATGGCCGGGTCCGCCGATTACTTCCGCGAGCAACGCGCACAGCGCGACGAGCGGCTCGCCGCGCTGGAACGCCTGTTCCACGCCGAGACGGCCCGCGCGAAAGTGCCGGCCGCGTGGGTGCGTGCCGACGACCGCGCGAACCTGGCCGTGCCGCGCGCCGCACGCCTGGCCGACCTCGTGATCGCCGGCCAGAGCGACCCGAACGATCCCGAGACCTACATCGACGACCAGTTTCCGGAGAACCTCGTGTTGTCCGCCGGCCGCCCGGTGCTGCTCGTGCCGTACACGGGCGAATTCCCGTCGATCGGCGAGCGGGTGTTCATCGCGTGGGACGGCAGCCGGGAGGCGGCCCGCGCCGCGCACGACGCGCTGCCCTTTCTCGAACACGCGAAGCGCGCGACGGTCGCCGCCGTGGTCGACGGCGACTCGGAAGCGGCGGCCACGCGCATTCCGGCCGCCGACGCCGCGCTGATGCTGGCGCGCCACGCACGCGACGTGAACGTGCTCGATATCGATGCCGGTGCCGGCCCCGCGGTCGGCGATACCTTGCTGTCGCGCGCGTATGAAACGGGTTCCGACCTCCTCGTGATGGGCGCCTACGGCCATCCGCGCTGGCGCGAGCTGGTGATGGGCGGCGCCACCCGCACGGTGCTGGCGTCGATGACGCTGCCGGTGCTGATGTCGCACTGAGCCGGCCGATGCGTACGCTCGCCCTGCTCGTCGTCAATGCCGGTTCGTCGAGCGTGAAGTTCGCGCTCTTTGCCTACCCGCCGCACGGCGACCCCGCGCGGCGGCCGCTGCACGAGGGCGAAGCGGTCGCGGCCGGCAACAGCGTGTCGATCCGCTACGACGCCGAGCCGGACGGTTCGCTGCCGCTCGGCACGGCGGACGATCCCTACCGCGCCGTGCTCGCGCGGATCGCGGCGTGGATCCGCGTGAAGTTGCCGCATGTCGCGCTGGGCGCGATCGCGCATCGCGTCGTGCACGGCGGCGCACGCTACGTGGAGCCGACGCTCGTCGACGACGACGTGCTGGACGCGCTGCGCACGCTGACGCCGCTCGCGCCGCTGCATCAGCCGCACAGCCTCGATGCGATCGACGTGCTGCGCGACGCGTTTCCGGACGTCCCGAAGATCGCCGTGTTCGACACGGCGTTTCATCGCACGCTGCCGCGCGTCGAGCAGCTGCTGCCGCTGCCGCATGCGTGGTTCGACCAGGGCGTGCGCCGCTACGGATTCCACGGGCTGTCGTACGAATACCTGTCCGTCGCGCTCGACGAGTCGTTCGGCGCCCGTGCGCACGGCCGCGTGATCGCCGCCCATCTCGGCAGCGGCGCGAGCCTGTGCGCGCTGCGCGACTGCCGCAGCGTCGCGACGACCATGGGCTTCTCCGCGCTCGACGGATTGATGATGGGCACGCGCAGCGGAACGCTCGATCCCGGTGTCGTCCTGCACCTGCTCGAGGCCGGCAAGCTGTCCGGCGACGAGCTGGGACACATGCTGTATCACGAATCGGGGCTCAAGGGCGTGTCGGGCGCGTCGGGCGACCCGCGCGTGCTGCTCGCGCGCGAGGCGGCCGGGGACGAAGCCGCCCGCGATGCGCTGGCGCTGTACGTCCATCGCATCGTGCGCGAGACCGGCGCGCTGACCGCGCTGCTCGGCGGCCTCGACATGCTGGTGTTCACGGCCGGCATCGGCGAACACTCGGCGGTGTTGCGCGAGCGGATCTGCGCGTCGCTCGGCTGGCTCGGCATCGTGCTCGATGCGCGCGCGAATGCCGATCATGCGCATGTCGTGTCGTGCGCGTCGAGTGCGGTCACGGTGGTCGTCGAGCCGACCAACGAGGCGTGGGTCGCGGCGCGCGCCGCGGTGCGCGTGCTGCGCGCCAATCGCGACGCTTGATCCAGATCAGCGCGAGCGGCGCATACGCGCCGATGATGATTCCATCGGCATCCGTTGAAGGGAAACGTCATGTACTCGAACATTCTGGTCGCGCTCGACGGCAGCGATACGTCGTCCCGCGCACTCGACGCCGCGCTGAACCTCGCGGCGGAGACGGGTGCGCGGCTGACCCCGGTCTACGTCGTCGACTTCCTGGTGCCGGCCTACGACACGTACGGATACGATCCGTCGATCCTGATCGATGCATTTCGCGAGGAAGGACTGCGTGTCACGGAGGATGCGGCACGCCGCATGAAAGCGCGCGACGTGGCCGGCACGCCGCAGATCTACAACGTCGCGCCGGCCGGCGAAGACGTTGCGCACCGGATCGTCGGTCTCGCCGGCGAGACCGACGCCGACCTGATCGTGATGGGCACGCATGGCCGGCGCGGTTTCCGGCGCCTGTTCCTCGGCAGCGTCGCCGAGCGCGTGCTGCGTCAGGCCACGTGCCCGGTCCTGATGATACCGGCAAGCTGCGCCGCGCAGGCGCCCGCCGAAACCACCGTGGCATCAACCGAAAAGGAGCCGTCATGAGCTACAAGACCCTGCTCGTCCATCTCGACGACAGCGAGCGCTGTGCGACGCGCGTCGACCTCGCGCTCGAACTCGCGGGACGCTGGAACGCCCATCTGATCGGCCTCTACGTGGTCTGCCAGGACCTCCTCGAGCCGTTGCGGCGGCCGGACGAACCGCTGAAGCTGGCCGTCTACGAACGCCTGTGCGAACAGCGGCGCAAGGAAGCGGAAGAAAAATTCCTGAGCGCCGCCGAACGCGCCGGACGCAGCGTCGAATGGCGTGCGCCGACCGGCAACGCGACAGAGGCCGCGGTCCTGCACGCGCGCCACGCCGATCTGCTGGTGCTCGGCCAGGAAAACCCCGACGACCGCCTGACCTACGTCGCACGTCACTTCGTCGAGGACGTCGTGATGGGCAGCGGACGCCCGGCGCTCGTCGTGCCGTACGCGGGCGACGTGCGCACGCTCGGCGAGAACGTGCTGATCGGCTGGGACGGCGGGCGCGAAGCCGCCCGCGCGATGGCCGACGCGCTGCCGCTGCTCGCCCGCGCGCGTTTCGTCAACGTCGAGACGGTCGCCCGCGGGCAACCCGATCCGGACAAGACGCCGGCGGGCGTCGACGTCGCCGCGTATCTCGAACGGCACGGCATTCGCGCGTCGTTCTCGAGCACGCCGCGCGAACGGCCTGTGAGCGTGGGCGCGACGCTGCTGAACCGGGTGACCGACCTGCATGCGGATCTGCTGGTGATGGGCCTGTACAGCCATGCGCGCATGCATGAACGCGTGCTGGGCGGCGCGACGCGCACGATCCTCGAAACGATGACGGTGCCGGTCCTGCTGTCTCACTGAGCGAACGAAAACGGGGCAGCCGCTCGCGGCTGCCCTCGTCCCGTCACGACTGTCACAACATGCCGGCACACGCGCCCGGCCCCTCCCGTACGACCAGCACCGGCCGGTCCGCGATACGCACCAGCGATTCGGCGACGCTGCCGAGCAACGCGCGGCGCACGCCGCGCCGGCCATGCGTGCCCATCACGATCAGGTCCGCGTCGCATTCGGCGGCGGCACGCGCCAGCACGTCCGATACGTTCTCTCCGCACGCGTCGATCGTTTGCGCGATGCCGCGTACACCCGACAACCGGAACGCGGTTTCCGCATCCGCGAGCGCGATCGCGGCCTTGTCCGCATCCAGTCCGGCCGGGTCGCGCCGGTCGATATAACCGCTGTCGACGTCGGCCAGCCGCGGCCCATCCGACACCACGCACATGGCGATCACCAGACTGCCCGACTCGCGGGCGAGCGAGATCGCCTCGTCGAGCGCGAGGCGCGCGCCACGGCTGCCGTCGAGTGCCGCAAAGATCCTTTGGTACATGACGCCTCCCAATTGTCGTCAGGGGTCGACCGGTTCGTGAAACCAGTCTGATCCTCGCAGGCGGCGCTCCGTTGACGCGGGTCAAACACGCGCGGCGCCGCCCCCTTGCGCATCGGTCCCGATTGGCGAACGTCGGCAAAACGCGCACAATTCCGTGCGATATCGCAGTTGCGTCCCGCTCCGCCTTTCGTGCCCCCCGTCCGGCCCGCCGCCAGCCAGCCGTCGACGAAATCCGTCAGGATGAACGGCAATGACAGTGAATGCGCCTCCCTCCCAGGCCGGACCGGCTTTACACCGGATTCGGCCCGCCCGATATGCAGCCGCGGCCGCGCTGCTGACGCTGGCGCTTGGCCTGGCTGCAACGTTCGCGGCATCCCGCGTACTGCAGAACGGGGCGCAGCACGCCGCCCAGGCGAGGTTCGCGCAAACCGCGACCCTCGCGACGGCCGACCTCCGGCGCAGCCTCCTCGGTGCGGCTGCCGTATTGCGCGGCGCGCGCGGCTTCGCGTCGACCCTGCCCGCGCCGCAATCCGGAGCGGCGTGGCGCCGCTATCTCGCGAGCCTGAATCTGGACGAATTGCAGTCGCCGGTCCGCAGCCTCGGAAGAATCGAGCCGAGCACGGCGGAAGACGATCAGGCGACGCGGCAGGCGCTGCAGCGCGCGGCGGAAACCGGCAAGGTCGCGCTCGCCGCGAACGCGATCCAGGACGCCACCGATGCCGCCCTCGCGCGGACGGAGCTGACGCTGTACCTGCCGATTTATGCGAACGCTGAAGACCTCGCTTCGTCCGGGACGCGGCACGCCACGGCGACCGGATACGTTTATGCCGCGCTGAATCCGGCTCGTCTCGTCGATTCGTCCGTGCTTGATCGGCTGCGCGTGGAAATCATGGCCGACAATCCGGCCGCGCCGGTGTATGCGGGCGGCTTCGGCGCCGGCGACTCGAGCGCCGCCGGCGACCTGTTCCGGCGCACCGATTCCGTGACGTTCGGCGGCACGCCGCTCGCGCTGCGCTACAGCGCGCCGCGCGCCGACACGTCCGGTCTGACGACGGCCGTCCTGCTGGCCGGCACCGTGCTCTCGCTGACGCTGGCCGCGCTCGTGCGGCAGGTCGTCGCGAAACGAGCGCTTGCCCCCGCCGGCGACAGCCAACCCACCGAGGCGCGGATGATGGGCATCATCCGGTCGTCGATGGAGGCCGTCATCACCGTCGACGAGAGTCAGACGATCGTGATCTTCAACCCGGCCGCCGAACACGTGTTCGGCGTCAGCGCGATGGAGGCGATCGGCGCGCCGCTGTCCCGCTTCATCCCCGAGCGCTTTCGCGCCGCGCATGCGCGACACGTCGAGCAGTTCGGCGTGACGGGCGTGTCGGAGCGCCAGATGGGGCGGCAACGCGTGCTGTTCGGCTTGCGCGCCGACGGCACCGAGTTTCCGATCGAGGCGTCGATCTCGCAGATTCGCGACGGCACCGGCAAGCTGTACACGGTCATGCTGCGCGACGTGACCGAGCGGGTGCGCGCGGAAAATGCGCTCAAGCGCTCGCGCGAGGAACTGCGCGAGCTGTCCGCCAACCTGCAGAACGTGCGGGAGGAAGAGAAAACGCGGATCGCGCGCGAATTGCACGACGACCTCGGCCAGCAACTCACCGCGCTCAAGATGGATCTGTCCGCCGTCGAGCTGGGGCTCGCGGGCATCGTCGCCCCCAACACCGGCGTGCGCGAGCAGCTGAGCGGCATGCATCGCCTGATCGATTCGATCGTTGCGTCGGTCCGGCGCATCGCGGCCGATCTGCGGCCGGTGATGCTGGACGACCTCGGCCTCGTTCCGGCGATCGAATGGCTTGCAACCGATTTCACGCGCCGTTACAGGATCACGGTCGAGCGGGACATCGCCCCCGTCGATACCGCGTTCACCGGCGCCGGTGCGACGACGCTGTTCCGCATCGTGCAGGAGGCGCTGACCAACGTCGCGCGACACTCGGACGCGACGAACGTGACGCTGGCATTGAAAGTGGAAGACGGTTATTGCATGCTGCGCATCGCGGACAACGGTCACGGCGCGCCGGAGCCCACCCGCAACGGGCAGGATCGCCCGTCGTTCGGCCTGATCGGGATCCGCGAGCGCGCGCACATGCTCGACGGGACGGTGACGATCGACAACCGGCCGGGTGCGGGATTCACGATCACCGTGGCGCTGCCGCTTCACGCCATCCAGCAAGGAGATGTGCTGTCATGATCAGGGTACTCATCGCCGACGACCACGCACTCGTCAGGGACGGTCTTCGGCACATCCTGCAGAGCGCGAGCGGTTTCGAGGTCGTCGGCGAAGCGCAGGACAGTGCCTCGACGATCGCGCTCATGCGCGACACGGATGCCAGCGTGCTGGTGCTCGACCTGTCGATGCCCGGCCGCAACGGTGTCGAACTCATCAAGCAGATCAAGGACGAGAAGCCGGGATTGCATATCCTCGTGCTGACGATGCATGCCGAACAGCAGTACGCGGTGCGCGCATTCCGCGCGGGCGCCTCGGGCTACATGACCAAGGAAAGCGCCAGCGCCGAACTGGTCGCCGCGTTGACCAAGATCGCGGCCGGCGGCGTCTACGTCAGCCTGACCATGGCCGAGCAGTTCGCGCAGAGCCTGAACGAGCCGACCGATCTCCTGCCGCACCAGCGCCTGTCCGACCGCGAATTCGACGTGTTCCGGCGCGTCACCACCGGCGAGTCGATTTCCGAGATCGCGCAGGCGCTCTGCGTCAGCGTCAAGACCGTCAGCACGTACAAGACGCGGATCCTCGAGAAGATGCAGATGCCGAACGACACGGCACTCGTGCGCTACGCGATGCGCCACAAGCTGTTCGAGGACCCGGACGAACTCTGACGGCGGCATCGGGCGCGGGCGGCGCCCCGCCCGGCTGTCCCGACGGCATCGGTGACGGCGGCCGGGCCCGCGCGGGCCGCGCCCCGCCCTTCATCAGCGTCCCGCACCCGCCCGCGACGCTCGCGACAAGTTGCCGCGCCCCTGTAGGAAACCTCCTACAAGACTTCCATCTCACCTACTGCAACTTCAATTCCGGCTGATTTTCTTGACGTTGCGCAACATCCATACTGCACATCAAGAAAAACGCACAAACGTGCCTCCCGGAGCCCAAGGCAGCATCATCGACGAGACCGGTGTATCGGTCTCCCGGCGCGTCCGGTGGGGCTTTCCCGACAGGAAGGCGGCAGAGACCAAAGCCGCCGGTACAACGGCCAGCGCGACCCCGCCCGACGGCGAGCCGCCGCTGCCCCCGAACTGGAGCCGATCATGCACAGCAGTGCCGAAGTTTCGACGACCATGCCGTTACGCCCGTTCATCCCGCTGCATCCCGTCGAACCGACGGATCAGCCCAAGCGCGCCGCGTCCCGCTGTTCGACGTGCGCATTGCGTACCGTCTGCATGCCGTCCGATCTGACGCCCGACGATTTCGCGCGCGTCGACGCGATGATCTGCACGACGCGCCACGTCAAGCGCGGCGAAACGCTGTTTCGCGCGGGCGATGCGTTCAACAGCATCTACGCAGTGAGAACCGGGTCGTTCAAGACGATCGTGATGCATCGCGACGGCGACGAGCAGATCACCGGCTTCCAGATCGTCGGCGAGTCGCTCGGGCTCGACGGCGTGTACACCGGGCACCACAACGGCGACGCGATCGCGCTCGAGGACAGCACGGTCTGCATCATCCCGTTCGGCCAGCTCGAGCAGATGTGCCGCGAAGTGCGCCCGATGCAGCATCACGTGTACCAGATGATGGGCGGCGAGATCGTGCGCGAATCGTCGCAGATGCTGCTGCTCGGCACGATGAGCGCAGAACAGCGCGTGGCCGCGTTCCTGCTGAATCTGTCCGCGCGCTTCAAGGCACGCGGCTACTCGGCCGCGGAATTCGTGCTGCGGATGACGCGCGACGAGATCGGCGAATATCTCGGCATGAAGCTCGAAACGGTCAGCCGCATGCTGTCGAAGTTCCAGCACAAGGGGCTCGTCGCGGCGCAAGGCAAGCAGATCCGGATCGTCGATTCGGAAGGCCTGCGGCAAATCTGAGCGCGCCGCGGCGCCGTCGGGCAGGTCAACCGCGCATGCCCAGCACGGCGGCGCCCGATACGCGCCCGCCGCGCAGGTCGTCGAGTGCGCGGTTCGCGTCGGTCAGCGCATAGCGCACCGCCTCGACCCGCAGCGGCATCGCGGCCGCGATCCGCATGAATTCGACCGCGTCCGCACGCGTCAGGTTGGCCACCGACGCGATGCGGCGCTCGCCCCACAGCCACGCGTACGGAAAGCCCGGGATGTCGCTCATGTGAATGCCGCCGCACACGACGATCCCGCCCTTGTCGAGCGCGCGCAGCGCGGCCGGCACCAGCGCCCCCACCGGCGCGAAGATCAGCGCGGCATCGAGCGGCTCCGGCGGCGCTTCGTCGCTGCCGCCCGCCCACGCCGCACCCAGCGACAGCGCGAGCTGCTGCGCGGCCGTGTCGCCGGGCTTCGTCAGCGCGAACACCTCGCGTCCTTCGCAATGCGCGACCTGCGCGACGAGATGGGCCGCCGCACCGAAGCCGTAGATGCCGATGCGGCGCGCGTCGCCCGCCATGCGCAGGGTGCGATAACCGATCAGGCCCGCGCACAGGAGCGGCGCGGCTTCCAGATCGGAATAGCGTTGCGGCAGATGCACGCAATAGCGGTGATCGGCGACCACGCGCTCGGCGTAGCCGCCGTCGATCGTATAGCCGGTGAATCCGGGGCTGTCGCACAGATTCTCGCGGCCGGACCTGCAATACGCGCAATGCCCGCACGTCGAGCCCAGCCACGGCACGCCCACCCGGTCGCCGACGGCGAAGCCCGTCGCGCCTTCGCCCAGCCTGCGCACCGTCCCGACGATTTCGTGACCCGGAATCAGCGGCAGCTTCGGGTGCGCGAGGTCGCCGTCGACGACGTGGAGATCGGTCCGGCAGACGCCGCATGCGTGTACGTCGATCAGCAGCTGGCCCGCCGCGGGCGACGGCTCCGGCACGCGCGCTTCGCGCAAATGCGGGGTCGTGCCGTCAAACATCATCGCAAGCATGCTCGCCTCCCTGCGCGACCGGTTTCGCGCGCTTCGCTTTCCAAGGCTAGTCGTCCGCCACCGCGTGCGTTTGCCCCGATGACAGGCGCTTGACGTGGGTCAACGGCCGCCGGACGGTTGCTGACACGATGAAGTGGCGAAACGCCGCCCGCGCGGCAACCTGGAGATGATCGATGATATCCGTTCCCCCGCTTGCCGCAAGCGCCCATCCCGACCAGCAGCTGAGGGAGCTGCTGGGCTACGCGGTGCTGGCGCCGTCCAGTCACAATTCCCAGCCGTGGCGCTTCCTGGTCAACGGCGCCACGATTTCCGTGTGCGCGGACCGCGTCCGCGCGTTGCCGGTGGTCGATCCGTTCGATCGCGAGCTGATCATCAGCTGCGGCGCGGCATTGCTCAACCTGCGGGTCGCGCTCGATCACGCCGGGCTCGCCCACACGATCACCACGTTTCCTTCCGAAGTCGATCCCGATCTGCTGGCGCTCGTCCGGGTCTGCGACGACGGCTATTCCGATGCGTCCCTCGGCGCGCTGTTCGATGCGATTGCCGAGCGCGTCACGACGCGCGCGCCGTTCGAATCGACGGCCGTGCCGCACGAGATCCAGCAGGCGCTGATTGCTGCCGGCGTCGCGGAAGGCGCCGACGTCGCGTGCGTCGACGCGCTCGCGCACCGTGCGCGCGTGGCCGAACTGGTTGCCGAGGCCGACCGCCAACAGTTCGCGGACCCGCGCTTCCGGCGCGAGCTGGCGAGCTGGATCGACCCGCGCCGGCACGTGGACGGCATGCCCGCTTTCGCGGCCGGCGTGCCGACGTTGCTCGACTTCGCCGCGCCCGTCGTGACGATGGCGGTACGGACCTTCGATCTCGGCGACGGGCTGGCCGCGCTGCATCACCAGCTCGTCGGCGCGTCGCCGTTGATCGTGTGCATCGCGACCGTGCGCGACGATCGCGAAGCGTGGCTCGCTGCCGGTCAGGCGCTCGAGCGGATCCTGCTCGTCGCGACGCGCGCCGGTTATACCGCGTCGTACCTGAACCAGCCGATCGAGACGGCCGGGTTGCGCGCCCACCTGCGCCACATGCTCGGGCTGCGCGGCGAGCCGCAGTTGCTGCTGCGCGTCGGGCGCGGCCCGCATACGCCGCATTCGCCGCGTCGCCCGCTCGACGAAGTGATCTCCTTCTCCTGATCTCGACAAGGAAACGAACATGAGCATCATGCGTTGCGCCGCCCTCTGCGCGATTGCGCTGATAGCCGGCACGGCCGCCGCGCAAACGACCGTGCCCGAGCCGACCGAACTCGTCAACGCGCAGCACTGCATGTTCTGCCATACGCCCGACATGACGTTCCTCGGGCCGTCGTTTCACGAGATCGCCGAGCGCTATCGCGGCGATCCGCATGCCGCCGCGCAGCTGGAACGCAAGCTGCGCGTCGGCGGCCGTGTGCATTGGGGCGACACGCCGATGCCGTCCGCCATCGATCGCGGCGGCCCGCTGTCTCGCGACGACGCGCATCGGCTCGTGCAATGGGTGTTGAGCCAGTGACCGTCGCGGGGCGCTTCCGTTCATGTCGACCCTCGTCAAACGCGCGCCCGCCGGCATGACACGCGGCCACGCACGCCGCCGCCCCGCCCCCGCCGCGACGATCGCGAAGATGCGCGGCAAACGGCTACGCGCGAGGCCCGATGCCGTCGTCGGCAAGGACGCCATCCCGCGCCGCGCGCGGCGCGTCGCCCCATCCCCGAACCGCGCCCCGGCCGAAGCAGACGCGACCCTTCTGCGGGGTTCCGGCATGCGCGGCATCCGGCTGCAATTCGATTACTGGAAAGCCGAGGAGCGCCTGCAGAACGAACGGATCGGCCATGCGGTCGTGATCTACGGCAGCACGCGTATCGTCGCGCCGTCGGTCGCGAAGGCGCGGCTGGACGAAGCGAATCGCCTGCTCGCGGAGCGTCCGTACGACGCGAGCCGCCGGCGCGCCGTCACGATCGCCAGCCGGCTCGTCGAATACAGCGTGTATTACCGCGTCGCGCGCGCGTTCGGGCGCATCGTCGCCCATGCCGACCGGTGCACGCGCACCGCGCGGCTCGCGATCGTCACCGGCGGCGGCCCCGGCATCATGGAGGCCGCCAACCGCGGGGCGTACGAGCGCGGCGCGCCGAGCATCGGCTTCAATATCGAGCTGCCGCGTGAACAGGCGCCCAATCCGTACATCACGCGGGCGCTCTGCTTCCGGTTCCACTATTTCGCGATCCGCAAGCTGCACCTGCTCGAGCGCGCGAAAGCGGCCGTCTTCTTCCCCGGCGGCTACGGCACGTTCGACGAGCTGTTCGAAGTGCTGACCCTGCTGCAGACGCGCAAGATCGCGCCGCTGCCGGTCGTCCTCGTCGGCGAGGCGTACTGGCGCCGCGCGGTCGACCTGGCGTTTCTCGCGGACGAAGGGATGATCGACCGCCGCGACCTGGAACTGTTCACGTATTGCGAATCCGCCGAGGCGATCTGGGACGCGATAGGCAGCTGGTATGCGCGGCGTCGCGAACGCGCGCCGGCACGCTGCAACGGGTCTTCGAAGCCACGCGCCGTGTAGGAATCCGCCGACGAGACGGGTGCGATTCCTACCTCGACTTCGGGGCACGCTGATTGAATCGGGGGCGCGCGGCAACGATACTGAAATCACGGATACCGGCCGACCGGCAAGCCGATCGCACAACAACCAGGAGAGCCGTCATGTCACACGCCGACTATCGTTCCGATTCGGGGATGCGGGCCGCCGCATCCGACACGTCCGACGCATCCGGCACGGCCGCGCTCGACACGCTGGCACTCGTCGCGCTCGCCCGGGACGCCGGCATGCTGGTGACACTCGACGGACAGATCGGGCGCGAGCGCTACGAAAGCGTGACGGGATCGATCGCCACACTGGCCCGCTTCGCCCAGGCGCTGCAGCTTTCCGCGCTCAAGGTGGAGTGATACCCGGCGTCGTGGCGTCGCGCCTCGGTATCGGTCGCCGGTGCGACGGCCCCCGTCGCTGCGCGGCTGCGCGCAGCGCGCGACGTGACCGACGCCTTCGTCGACCCGCCCCGCCCACCGGTTCAGACCGTGAAGGTATTCGACTTCTTCATCTCGATCCACGTCATCCCGGCGCGCAGCGCGTCGATCGCGGCTTCGCGCTCGGTCGCATGCGTCCTGCAGTGCGCGAACGTCCGCTCGCACATGCCGTCCGGCGATTCGAGCGTGACGTGGATCCGGCAGCGGAAGCCGCCCGTTTCGGCCGCGACCGTCTCGATCGCGACCGACCAGTCCGTTTCGTGAAGTTCGCCTGAAAGTGTCATCCGGCCGCCCTCCTGGATCGCCGCGGATCGCGCCTGCGCCTGCCGGACTTACTCGACCACCAGGTCGTCGACGACGGCACGCACGCCGCGCGCGGACCACGCGGCACCGCGCACGGCCTTGCGCTCGGAGAACGAGCCGACCTTGCCGGATAGCCGCACGGTGCCGTCGTGCACGTCGATCGCGATATGCTTCGCCTCACGCTCCGCGTGACGCATGATCGCGCGCTTGATGTTCCCGCCGATGTCGTCCGCACCGACCGTCCCCTGTACCGCGATGTGGTCGGTCACGCCCGTCACGCTGCGCATCTGCGAGATCGCGCGCACGGCCAGATGGCTCTGGTATGCCCAGTCGACCTTGCCGGACAACGTGATCCAGCCGCGCTCGACCTGCACCTTGACCGCGTCGTCATGCAGCCCGACCGTCCAGTGCAGCACCGATCGCACCGCTTTCGCGATGTCCTCGTCGGTGCGCACGTCGTCGTCCGGCAGATGCACGGTCATGTCGACGACGAGCGCCTTGACGCCGGCCACGCGGTTCGCCGCGCGCTCGATCGCCAGCTTCTCCGCGTAGCTCGGCGGGTGCCCCGAAAGCGTCACGATCCGGTCGGTCACCTCGACGCCGATGCGTGTCGAATCGATCGACGGGTCGGACTCCAGTTCGTCCTGGACATCCTGCTTCAACTGCTTGTCGGTTTTCATCGTCTGCTCTCCTGTGAGCCGCGGCGTGCCTGTCCGCCGCACGTAGCCAGATTTGCACACGTGCGGCGCCCGATCGCTGATGCAGGTCAACGTATGCCGCGCGCCGCACGTCGTGGCCGGCGGGTGCGCCGCTTGACGGAAGTCAAGCCGCTACGGCCCGGCCGTCTTATCGTGAAATCGCCGAGGCGCGACGTTCCAGGCACGCGCAATCACGCTTCAAGGAGACTCGCATGACCGAACAGCAGCTGTTGGCCTATTCGCCGGCGCCCGTGATGCAGCCGGCATCGCCCGAGGGCGAGTCGCCGGCGATCGTCGACCTGCCGCGCCCGATGCTCGACAGCGACGTGCCGCTGATGGCGGCGCTCGCGACCCGAATGAGCTCCCGCGAATTCGCCGCCACACCGCTCCCGCCGATGACGCTCGGCACGATGCTGTGGGCGGCCGACGGCATCAACCGCCCGGCGAGCGGCGGTCGTACGGCACCGTCCGCGCACGCATTCAATGAAATCGACATCTACGTCGCGCTGCCTTACGGCGTCTATCGCTACGATGCGCCCGCGCATCGGCTCGTGCTGAAACACGCGGTCGATGCGCGCAACCTCACGGGCTATCAGGACTTCGTCGGCCGCGCGCCGCTGGATCTCGTCTACGTCGTCCGGACGGCCGCGATACTCGACATGCCGCCGCAGCAGCGCGACGTGTTCTCGGCGATCGCGGCCGGCGCCATCGCACAGAACGTCTCGCTGTACTGCGCGGCGGCCGGCCTCGGAACGGTCGTGCGCGGCTGGATCAATCACCGCACGCTCGCCGACGCGTTGCGGCTGAACGAGGACGAGCTGCCGATCCTCGCGCAGACGGTCGGCTACCGGCCCGGCAGTACGCCATCGCATGCGTGAGGGCAGATTCGGTCGCACCAACGAAGCGGCGCGCGGATCGCTCCGCGCGCCGGATCCACCCGATGGGCGACGCGTGCCTGCATCGCCCGTTGCCCGTCGTCCGATCAGCTGATCGTGAGTTTCTTCTGCCCGACCGGCGCCTTCTTCGGCAGCGTCAGCGACAGCACGCCATCCTGATACGTCGCCGTCGCGCCGGCGTCGTCGATGTCGCCCGACAGCGAGAACGAGCGGCTGATCGCACCGCTGTAGCGCTCGCGACGGATCACGCGCTCGCCGTCCTTCTGCTCGTTGTTGCGCTCGACCTTCGCATGGATCGATACGGTATTGCCCGTCACCTGGACGTCGATGTCGTCCTTGGCGACGCCGGGCAGCTCCGCGTTGACGGTATACGCCTTGTCGTTTTCGGTGACGTCGATCTTCATCGATGCAAGATCGGGCTGGTCTGCCAGCGCCATGCCGCGCAGCGGCCTGAACAGCCCCTGGAACAGGTCGGATACGGGTTCGATCGAAAACGGATCGTAACGCGTCATGTTGCTCATGGTTCGTACTCCTGATGCGGTGACATACGGCCGGCGCTCTCGTCCCGACAGCAGCGGCCGCAATGAAGATCGGAGGGCGCGACAGCACATGCCGCGCATGGGACGAATGATCTTTCGAAATCCAGCGTACCCTCCCGCCCCGGCACGCGCTTGATGCGCGTCAAGGGCGGCGGCCGATTACGTACAGAAGCGGAAATAGCCGCTGTGAAGCAGGATCGGCCGTCCGCCGATTTCCTCGAGCAGGCAGCGGGCAGCGCGCTCGATGGCGGGACGATGGCGCGCAAAGGCGTCGACGAGATCCTGCTCGCGAGGCGACGCCGCGCGGAAGTGATCTTCCAGCGCGGCCGAGGTGATCGCGCAGCGCACGCGGCGGCCTTCGACGAGTGCCGGAAAGCTCAGCGCGGAATCAAGGTCGCAATACGTCGGATGTTCGGAAGGAAACGATATCTGCATGATGATCACCTGTGCAGCTAGCACACTGGCCGACAGCAACACTAGGCCGCCACAACCGTCGCGGGCGCGGCATCCTCACCGCGCACGAGCAGGACCGGGCAACTCGATGCGCGGAGGAAAGTTTCGGCGACGCTGCCGAGTACCAGCCGCCGGACCCCGCGCCGACCGTGCGTGCCGATCACGGCCAGATCGATTGAATGATCGACGACGTAGCGCTGCAGGCGCGCCGCGACGTCCTCGCCGAAATCGGTCTCGATGATGTCCGTCTCGCCGTTGACTGCCGCG
Source organism: Burkholderia sp. Bp8991 (assembly GCF_003853795.1). Lineage (NCBI taxonomy): Bacteria > Pseudomonadati > Pseudomonadota > Betaproteobacteria > Burkholderiales > Burkholderiaceae > Burkholderia > Burkholderia sp. Bp8991. The sequence continues at coordinate 121,687 of NZ_QTQJ01000002.1, forward strand.
CGCGAGATCGTCCGGTCGGCGTCTCGCAGGATCGCGGCGCCGTGGCTACGGATCTCGTCGAGCAAGGCTTCCGGCTCCATACGGCCGCCGTAGGCGAACAGCGTGGACTTGTCGACGGCGAACACGGCGAACAGGCGGGCGCCGCACAACCCGGCCATCCTGAGACCTTCTTCGAGCGCCCGATGCGCCGAAGGACTGCCGTCCGTGGCGACCATGATATTCGTGTACATGCGAACCTCGCTGATGAACCGACGCGCCGGCGGCGTTCGGATTCGCTTCCATCATCGGTGCTCGCCGCGAGCAGGCGTTGACCGAGGTCAACGGTTTGGAGCCATTGCGAAACCGGCACGAGAAGAAACTGGCGGCCGCTGGCCGGCATCCGGCCGACCGGGAGGCGAGGCGCCGCATTGCCGAGGACCGACGGCATCCGCCGCTAGCCCGGCGGGTTTTCGTCCGACCGGAAACCTTGCTCGATTTCAAGGATCTTCCTGGCGCACACGTCGTATTGCCATCCCGGGCCGCCGTTGCTGTCATACATGCCCTTGCACATCGCCTTGAGCCGGATCACCGAGACACCGCCACCCGATTCCGCGCGCGACGCCCAGAGATAGACTTCTCCGGCCACATACGGTTGCGCCGTCTCGATCCGGTCCGCACTGAATCGCGTGATTCGGGTCGACGAATGATCCTGGACGTAGCGCCGCGTGCGGCTCCACGCCCGGTCGCACTCGGACGGCGTCGAACACTGCAGCGAGGCGGCCTGACGCATTGCAAGCAGTCGTGTTTCCATCGTCCTGAATGTCCCGGTTCGCTCCGCCCCGGCACACGCACCCAGCGCGAGGAGCACACTCATCGCCAATGCCCGTCGTTTCATCGTCAATGCCTCGTCCGGCCATGAATTCCGCATACGGTCACGCACCGCTTTGCGCGGGCGCTCGAACCGACTGTATTGCCGCCCCGGGGAATGCGGTTGACCTGCGTCAAGCGCCCTCTCGCGCGGCTGGCTTGACTGGCATCAACCCGGAAAGCGCCGTGGTCGGTTGCAATAGGGTTCGTCGAGTCGGCAGTTCCCGGCCTGCCAGCCGGATCAGGCGACATCGGGCAGACGAGAGCGTGCGTGCCCGTTTCGAATCCAACCCGCCGGGCGCGGCAACGCGTACGCGCGCCCCGTATAACCGATCCGTTCATCATGTCCCGAGCGCCGCATACTCCATTCGCGCTGAGTCGCGGAAATGCACGACGAAAGTCGAGACAATTCGATCGCGCGTTGAGCCGGCCAGATACCTATCCCCACCCCGCGGGCCGGATCGAGCGGATCGAAACCCATCTGTCCGTCGTTTATCTGGCCGGGCGCTATGCGTACAAGCGCATCAAGCCGGTGCACTTCACCTTCGTCGATCTCATGCGGCCTGCACAGCGGCGCCGCTGCGCGCTCGCGGAGTGCACGCTCAATCGGCCGTTCGCCGGCCCGCTGTACCTGGGTGTCTGGCCGCTCGTCCCGCACGGCCGGCGATGCGCGTTCGCCGCACCGGTGCCGACCGGCGGGCGCCGGCGCCGGCAGCAGACAGTGCCGGGCGAGTACGTGGTGCGCATGCGCCGGTTCGACGCGCAGGCGATGTTGTCGGTTCGCAGCGCATCGCGCGACGACGGTCTGGCGGATGCGGAGGCCCTCGCGGATACGCTGGCCCACCATCATCTGCACGCGCCGCGCCGTGCGCCGCGCGGCCATCCCGGCAGCGCGGCGAGCGTCGCGGCCCAATGCCGGCCGTTGCTCGACACGCTCGACGTTACGGTACCGGACGAAGCCGCGCTGCGCGCCTGGTACGAAGCCGAACTGGCCCGCATCGCACCGCGGCTCGCCGATCGGCATGCGCGCGGTTTCGTGCGCGCGTGCCACGGCGACCTGCATCTCGAGAACATCGTGCGCTGGCGGAACCGGATCCTGATGTTCGACTGCGTCGAATTCAACGACGCGCTCCGCTGGATCGACGTGGCGAGCGATCTCGCGTTCGCGCTGATGGATTTCTCCGCCCACGGACGCGAGGATTGCGCCCACCGCCTCCTTTCCGGCTGGCTGGCCCGCACGGGCGACCACGCGGCACTGGGCGTGCTGCCGTGCTACTTCGTCTACCGTGCGCTGGTGCGCGCGCTGACCGCCCGGCTGCGCGGCGACGCGGCGGCACGCGCCCGCTATCTGCGCATTGCGTCGGCGATGGCCGACGCACGACGCGATGCGCAGCCGGCGTTGCTCCTGTGTCACGGGGTTTCCGGTTCGGGCAAGTCGCTGGCGAGCCGTGCGCTGGCCGAGCGGCTCGGCGCCATCCGCTTGTCCAGCGACGTCGAGCGCAAGCGCCTGGCCGGGGCATCGGCCGGCGCCCGCCTGCCCGCCGTTGCCTATTCGGATACGGCGGTCGACGAGATCTACGACCGACTGCTTTCGGAGGCTCGCGTGGTCATCGACAGCGGCTACACGGCGATCGTCGATGCGACGTTCCTGCGCCGGCGCAACCGGGCGGCGTTCATCGCGCTCGCCGCACGGCTCGGCGTGCGCGTCGCGATGCTCGATTTCACCGCGAGCCGGGCAACGCTCGCCGCGCGTGTCGCTGCCCGGGCGGCACGCGGACGCGATGCCTCCGATGCCGATGCCGCCGTGCTGGCCCGGCAGATCGAGCATGCCGATCCGCTGACCGAAGCCGAAGCAGCGATCGCGATTCGTTTCGACACCGATTGCGATGCCGCGGCGTATGAAAGCGGCGCGTTCTGGGCGCCGTTGCTCGCCGCGCTGCACGCGTAGGCACGCGGCGCGAATCCCTCGGACGAGCGGCCCGGCCCGCGCCGGGCGCCGGCCCCGCGGCGTCACGCGCGGAAACGCTGCTCCTCGATCTGCTGCAGCTTGCCGACTTCCGCGACGCTGCCGAGCAGCCCCGCGAGATGCCCGACGATATCGTCGAGCGTCACGATGCCGACGAGGCGGCCTGCATCGTCGACGACCGGCAGTCTCCGAATGCCCGACCGGCGCATCTCATCGAGCGCGACGCCGATCTCGTCCGTGTCGGACACGACGACGAGACCCCGCGACATGATCTGGCCGGCCGTCACGTCGCCCGGATCGTCGCCGCGGGCCATCACCTCGATCACCAGGTCGCGGTCGGTGACCAGGCCGATCGGAATGGCTTCGCCATCACGGTACTCGATCACGACGATGTCGCCGACATGCGCGTGCCGCATGCGATCGGCCAGTTCGAACGCACTGCATTCGACCGTGCACGATTCGACCGGTCGGGTACTGATTCTTCCAATGTGCATGATGAAGCTCCCGTTGCCCTTTGCGTGGACGATACGCATGCGCGCCGCCTCGCGGCGACGCATGTTTCCCGAGTTCAGGGTAAGCGCGGCGCCCTGGGCGGGCTTGACGCACGTCAATGTGCCGTACGCCGTCGGGCCGACGAGGCGCGGACGGCGAGGCGGCGGCCATCCATGATCTGCCTCAACGGCCGCGCATGTGCCACCGCTAACGTGACGGTATGTCGTGACGTTCGATGCCGGCCGCACCGCTGGCCGCCAACGCCACCTCCGTCCCGCGGATTCCGTCGCCATGACCTACGCATTGATTCTGGTGAACTTCGCCGTGTTCATCGCCGAGGCGAGCGGCTGGCCGGTGCTCATCGACCTGTTCGCGCTATGGCCGCCCGCCCGATCGGGCGCGCCGGCGACACCGGATTTCCACGTCTGGCAGTTGCTGACCTATAGCGTGCTGCATGCCAGTCTCGCCCATGTCGCGTTCAACATGTTCGGGCTCTACATGTTCGGACGCGATGTCGAACGCGTGCTCGGGCGCGCACGCTTTCTCGCGCTCTATCTGGCGAGCGTGCTGGCCGGCGCGATCGCGCAGCTCGGGGTGATGCGTGCCCTGCCGCCCGCCGACGCACCGACCGTCGGTGCGTCGGCCGGCGTTTTCGGCGCGCTGATCGCCTACGCCGTGCTGTTTCCGAAACGGCGCGTCGTGCTGCTGTTCCCGCCGGTACCGATGCCCGCCTGGCTCTTCGCGGCCGGCTATGCACTGACCGAATTGCTGTCCGGCCTCAGCGGCGACACGAGCGGCGTCGCGCATTTCGCCCACCTCGGCGGGATGCTCGGCGCGCTCGTGTGCCTCGCCTTCTGGCGAAAACGCGCGGGCATGCGTGCGTGACGCCTGTTCCCGCCGATGGCGGGAGCGAGCCCTAGATGCTGAGATATCCCTGGAACAGCCACGGCGGGCCGGTTCTCTCGCCTGTCGCGCGACCGCTCGCGGCGGGCACGCAGATGCCCGAGAAACCGGGCGACCCGTCCTGCCAGAACGACGGCACGAACGAAAATTCGCCGTTGACCGTCACCACGAAGTCGCGATTGAACTGCGACGGCCCGAAAATCGTCACCTCGCGGAAGAACGACGCGGCCTCGTCGCGCGCCGTGCTGCGCGCGGCAAGCAGCCCCCTGACGTCATAACGCGCCGGCAGCGTGTAGACCTTCCCGCCGCGCTCGACCGCTTCCGCCGCCGTGAAAACGAGTTCCACACCCGGGTACGGCAACCGGTAAGGCTCCCGACAGATCGGGCCGTCCGGCCCGAGCGCGAGCGGCGGATGAGCCCAGAGCGAAAGCGACAGCGGGCTCGTGCGCTGGGCGAAGTATTCCGAAAGCCAGTTCATGGTCAGTCCTCCCGTGAACGGTCATTGACGTCGGGTTGCGGAGCTTGTCTGCCGGATCGACGCGGTCGCGTCGACGGTTCGTCCAGCGTCGCACGCCCCGCCGCGCGACGCTTGATGCCGATCAAGCACGCGCCCGACATGCGGCCCGAGCGGTCAGCGGCCGAACGTGCGGGTATGGTCGTCGTAGTCGAACAGTCCCGCGTAGCGCCCCCAGTCGATCACGACCCTCAGCGCCTGGTCGGCGCTGCGCGGATCGAGATGATCCTCCAGTTCGAGCTCGAAACGCTCGCGCGGCGCGCGATGCCCCTCGCGTTCCCCCAGCACTTCGTCGATATGCCCGGCGAGCGGCACGAACCGGACGACATGCTCGCGAAACAGACGCCGCCGGGCGTCGTCGTCGCTTTGCGCGAACACGTGACCCGCGGCACTCAGCCGGATGCTCCGGTCGTGCCATTCGGCAAACGCGAGCAGATGGAGCGCGGCCGCCGTCGAATACAGCGCGTCGACCCGGAGCGCGAGCGCCGATGCGATCGTGCCGAGCTCGGCATGCCCCTCGTACGGCGCGGCAGCGAGCGTGTCGACGAATCCGGCGAGATGGTGGCTCGACACGTCGGGCAGCTTCATGGCCAGCGCGCTGCCCGTCGCTTCCCGGCCTGCCGTCGCGTCGGTGATGCGCGCCGTCAGCGTCGCATAGATCTTGCCGGCGATCGCCTGAACGGCCGGATCATGCCGACTGCGCGGACGCGGCAGCGGCACGTTCAGCGTTGCCTCGATGCGCGCCGGACCGGCGCCGAGCACCAGGATGCGATCGCACATGAGCACGGCTTCCTCGATGTTGTGCGTCACCATCAGCACCGACCGGGTCGACAGCTGGTGCGCGTCCCACAGGTCGAGAAAATCCGTGCGCAGCGTTTCCGCGGTCAGCACGTCGAGCGCCGAGAACGGTTCGTCCATCAACATCAGCGCGGGCTCGCTGACGAGCGCGCGGGCGAAACCGACCCGCTGGCGCATGCCGCCCGACAGTTCGCGGGGAAACGCCGATTCGAACCCGTCGAGCCCGATCAGCTCGATCGCGGCGGCCGCGCGTGCGCGCGCGTCGCCCGGCGCGAGGCCCAGCGCGTCGAGGCCGAGCTCGACGTTTTCGATGACGGTCAGCCACGGGTACAGCGCAAAGGTCTGGAACACCACCGCGATGCCGTCGGTCGGGCCGGCGAGCGGCGCACCGCGATACGCGACCGTGCCGGACGAGGGCTTGACGAGCCCGCCGGCGATCCTCAGCAGCGTGGACTTGCCCGAGCCGGAGCGGCCCAGCAGCCCGAGGATCTCGCCTTCATGCAGCGCGAGATCGATATCGGCCAGCACGTGCAGCGGCTCGCCGGACGGCTTCGTGAACGATTTGCATACGGCCCGCATCTCGAGCACGACCGCCGCCGGGTCCGAAGCCGGCGCGGCCGCGCTCGCGACGTTCCCTTCCGTGTATTCGCTGAGGTTCGGCACACGGGTCTCCCGTGAATAAATGATCGGTGGAGGGCTCAATCGAGCCGCGTGCGGCGCTCCGCGAACGCGTACATCGGGCGCCACACGAGCCGATTGGTCGCGATCACGAGCAACGACATCGCGGCCACGCCGAGCGCGATGCGCGGATAGTCGCCGGCGTCGGTCATCCGCGCGATATAGGCGCCGAGTCCGCCGGCATCCAGGCGTGTGCCGCCCCAGCTCACCGCTTCGGCGACGATGCTCGCGTTCCATGCGCCGCCCGACGCGGTAATCGCGCCGGTCACGAAGTACGGCAGGACGCCCGGCAGCATGACGTGACGCCACCAGGTCGGCGGCCGCACCCGGAAGCAGGCGGCCGCTTCGCGCAGGTCGGCCGGGAACGCGCTCGCACCGGCGATCACGTTGAACAGGACGTACCATTGCGCGCCCAATATCATCAGCGGGCACAGCCAGATGTCGGGTTCGAGCCGCAGGCGCACGATCGCGAACACCGCGACCGGAAACAGCAGGTTGGCCGGAAACGCGGCGAGGAACTGCGTGACCGGCTGGATGCGGGCGGCCACGCCCGGGCGGAGGCCGATCGCGATGCCGATCGGCACCCAGATCGCCGACGCGAGGGTGACCAGCACGGTCACGCGGACGAACGTGAGCCCGCCTTCGCTTGCGACGGCGCGCAGGTCCGTCCAGGTCAGCGTCGCGCGTCCGAGCCGGAACAGTTCGTACGCCGCATACGCGCATCCCGCGCCGCACGCCGCGAACCAGAGCACGTCGCCCGTGTGTCGCGGCAGCGCGATCCGGCCGCGCCATGCCGGCATGAACCCGCGCAGCCGCGCGCGCGCCGCCCGACGCAGCACCGCCCGGACCGGGCCGACCGCACGGCCGATCCATCGCGATCGGTGGAACAGGTCGAGCATCCAGCTGCGCGACCCGACCGTGGGCGCGGCATCGCCATAGCGGAACCGTTCCGACCATGCGACCAGCGGCCTGAACAGCAACTGGTCGTACAGGACGATCGCGACGCTCATCGCGACGATCGCCCAGCCCACGGCGGCGAGGTCGCGGCTCGCGATCGCCTGCGCGACGTAGGCGCCGACGCCCGGCAGGTCGACGTGCAGGTTGCCGACCGCGATCGCCTCGGACGCGACCACGAAAAACCAGCCGCCCGACATCGACATCATCGCGTTCCAGACGAGTCCCGGCATCGCGAACGGCACGTCGAGGCGCCAGAAACGCTGCCACGCGGACAGCCGGAAGCTGCGGCTCGCTTCGTCGAGATCGAGCGGCACCGTGCGCAGCGCCTGATAGAAGCTGAACGTCATGTTCCAGGCCTGGCTCGTGAAGATCGCGAAGATCGCCGCGCACTCGGCGCCGAGGATCCGCCCCGGAAACAGCGACAGGAAGAACAGCACCGTAAACGACAGGTAGCCGAGGATCGGCACCGACTGCAGCACGTCGAGCAGCGGGATCAACACGCGCTCGGCGCGACGGCTGCGCGCGGCCGCGGTCGCGTAGGCGAACGTGAAGACGATCGACGCGAGCAGTGCCGCGAACATGCGCGCGACCGTGCGCAGCGTGTAGCCCGGCAGCGCCGCGGGCGACAGCGAAATCGCCGGGGGCTGCGCCACCGCCAGCGGGCCGGCCATCTGGTGCGCCGCGATGCCGGCCAGCAACAGGAAACCGACCACGATCAGCGTCGCGACGATGTCCCGCCAGCCCGGCACGGGCAGCGTCCAGCGCCCGCCCCGCAATACCTCAGCATGGTGCTCCACGACGCCTCTCCCGCCGATGATGGCGGTTCATCTTCCCGGGTGGGGCGGCCGGCGGGCTTGACCTGCGTCAACCGCCCTGCATTGCCCGGCGCCACGATCGCAGCGAGTCCTGCCGCGCAACGGCCACCGGTCAGGAGCATCCCGATGACACCCGTTCCGGCCACGCCGTACCACACCGACGAGCGCGCCTGCGTCGGCTCACGCGGCGGGGTATGCGTTCGCGAGCGCCTCGACGAACGCGTCGAGGCGCTCCGGCGCGAGCCGGTTGATGCCGGCCGCCCCTTCCCGGCCGCCGCCCTCCGGAAATGCGCGACAAAGACGATCTGCGCCGTACGGTGCGGCGACCGGCGCGCGAACGCTGACGGTGTACCCACCCGAGGCCGACAACGTCAGCACCGCGTGAGCGCGTGCCGCGTCACCACGCGCGAGCCGATTGGCGAAAACGCCGCGCACGCGACGCGCCCAGCGCGTGTCGGGGAGGATATAGACGTCCGCCCCCGGCAGCGCGATGTTCGCGCGCTGTCGCTCCGCAAGCGCGATATCGCGTCGCCGGTTGGCGTCGAGCCGCCGCGCGAGGGGCGACCTCGCGAACTCGAGCGGGTTCGCATATTGCCGCACCGCCGCATACACGGCCGGCGGCGGCATGAAGAGGTCGTCCGGGCAATCGCCGTAGCCGTTGTAGTTGACGGATTCGCCGAGCACCTGCAGACGGTAGGCATCGGCATCCGTCAGGCCGCAGGCGGCGGCGAGCCTGCCGGCCACGCCGACGAGATTGTCGCCATAGGCACCGACCACCGCCCAGAGTCGCTGCCGGCCCGCCAGGTATCGGTCGACGATGACGCTCGTACAGGTGTCCGGCGCCGTGTCGATATGCGTGCGAAGGTGCGGATGAGCGGGCACGGCGGCGGCCATGTGGTGATCGAAATAGTCGATGTCGACCCCGCGCGCCAGCAGCGCGTCGAGTGCCGCGCGGTTCACGTCGAGAGAAATGTCCAGGACGGTGACGATGTCGCCTCGGGCGGCCGGCACGCGCGCGAGCAGCGCGATGTCGCGCTTGGGACCCGTCACGAGCACCGACTCGGCCGGCATCTCGAGCCGCAGCTGCTGAAGCGAACAGATGCCGTCCGCATCACCGTTGAACACGTCAAAGCGCGTCATGATTCGCGACGCGCGATAACTGCATGAATCGAGGTAGCCATGCCATGGAACGACTCCCTTTCAGCCTGTTTGCCTTCGCCTCGTGTCGCGCCTTCGGCGAACGGATCGCGGCCCGTCTCGGCGTCACGCCCGCCGCGCACGAGGAACGTCCGTTCGAGGACGGCGAACACGAGACGCGCGCGCACCTCCTCGCAACAGAAGCGATGGCGCGCGGCCGGCCGGGATGCGTGCACCGTTCATGCCGCTTGCCGCCCCGCGTGCGTGTCCGGCCGGGCATTCTCCTGCGCGACCAGTGCCGCCAGCGCCGGAGAAATCGCCGGCTGCAGCGGCATGACGGGCGCCAGTGCACGCATCGGATCGGGCAGCGTGGACAGTTCGCGCATTGCGTGAATGCGGCTCTCGCCGAGCGTGGGGGCCGCGAGTCGCGCCCCTCCGATCATGACGGGCCGCAACAGCGGCGTTCCGTCGATGCGCTCGCCGTCGAGTCCGAGGCTGTCGGCGGCGATTCGCCCATCCGGGCCGTATTGCCGGAACACCTGCTTGCGGCCGGGCAGCGTGGCCTTGCCCTCCGAACGTTTGCAGCGCGCCCGGCCCGCATACTCGACGAGCTTGTACGCGCAGTCGAGACACGGTGCGTCCGCCGACGTGCTCATCCGCGTGCCGATTCCGAAACCGTCGATCGGCGCGTGCTGCCGGACGAGCTCCCGCAGCCGGATTTCATCGAGATTGCCGCTCGCGAAGATCGTCGCTTCCGTCAGGCCGCCATGGTCGAAAATCGCGCGCACGTTGCGCGCGTGCGCCGCCAGATCGCCGCTGTCGATCCGGACGCCCTTGATGCGCACGTTGTCGAGCGCAAGCCGCCGCGCCAGTTCGACGACCTTGTGCGCCGCGTGCTCCGTATCGTACGTATCGATCAGCAGCACCGCGTTATCCGGCTGCGATCGGGCGAAATGCTCGAACGCGAGCGCTTCGTCGTCGTGCGCCTGGACGTATGAATGCGCCATCGTGCCGTACACGGGAATGTCGTAGCGCAAGCCGGCGAGCAGGGTCGCCGTGCCGGAGAATCCTGCCAGGTAGCTGGCCCGCGCGGACAGCATCGCCGCCTCCGCGCCATGCGCGCGCCGCAGGCCGAAATCGACCAGCAACCTGCCATGCGCGACGAGCGTGGCGCGTGCGGCCTTGCTTGCAACCAGCGTCGCGTAATGGAGCAGGTTCATCACGCGGCTCTCGACGAACTGCGCCTCGCGAAGCGGCGCCGTGATCCGCAGGATCGGTTCGTCGGCGAAAAACACCGTGCCTTCCGGCATCGCGTCGACCGTACCGGTAAAGCGCAAGCCGGCGAGTGACGCGAGGAAATCCGCTCGCAAGCGCCCGGTCGCGGCCAGTCGCTCAAGGCCGGCGGCCGTAAAGCGCAGGCCCTCCAGATAGTCGAGGACGAGCTCCAGTCCCGCCGCCATCAGGAATGCCCGCTGCTCGGGCAGCGCCCGTACGAAGAACTCGAAGCTGGCCATGTCGTTCATTCCGGCATCGAACGCGGCCTGCATCATCGTCAGTTCATACCAATCCGTCAGCAGCGCGTCGTCGATGCCAGCGTCCGGCCAGGATCCGTTCATCATGCGCCCTCCCGCGTCGCTCGCGCGCAATCGTGCAACCGGTACCCGGCCGCTGCGATCTGGAGCAGCGTCGCTTCCGTCATTGCGGCGCGGGTCCCGGACTCGCCGGGACCGCGGTCCACACGCCATTGCACGACGCGACATACGGATAGTATCCGCGCGGGTCCTCGACCGCGCTGTCACCGCGTACGCTCCCTCGGCGCGAAATGGCGAAAGTCCCGCCCGTGGAAATCCTGGCGGGGAACATGGCGTGCATGCTGCGCATGTGCCGGCTGCGTCGGCATGCAACATGCGGCCGCGCACGGCACAAGCACGCGGCTTGCGCGTCTGAGCCTGTTCATGGTCGTCATTCTTCGCGGAGATGCGATCCATCGTATTGAGGCCGTGCCCTGCGGCCTTGACCGGGATCAACGCATGCCCGCGGCCCGGCGGGACGCCGGCGACGCGGCATTCGCAGGCGCCAGGTCATGCCGCGCGCGCAGGGTTCGTGTCGCCGTGCTTGCCGATGCGCATGCGGTGCAGACGACGGTGAGCAGCACCGTCCGTCAGTACGTGAACGTGTCCGATTTCTTCATTTCGACCCATGTCATTCCGCTTCGCAGTCCCTCCAGCGCTGCCTCGCGCTCGGTCGCGAATACCCGGTGATGCGGGAAGACATGCTCGCACTTGCAGTCGGGTGAGCGAACCGTCACGTGGACACGGCAGCGGTACCCGCCGGACTCGACGCCAACCGTTTCGATCTCCACGGTCCAGTCCGCTTCGTTCAATTCACCGGAAATCGTCATGATTACCCCCTTACCTTGCCGTGCGAGCGCAAGCTGCTTCCCTCATCGGTCGCGCCACGCCGCGAGCCGCGATGGCGTTCGCGCGCGCCCGAAGGGCGCATCGCACCGGCATCGAGACCGCCGCTGCGCGATGCGCGGCGCGACGGAAGCCGGAACCGGCCGGATCAGCCACGCTGCTTCTCCTCGAAATACGGCTGGCGGGCCGCCACGAGCCGCAACTCGTCGAGCAGCGCCGCGGCCGCGCGCAGCAGATCGTCGAGCGAGACAATGCCGACCAGTTCGCCGTCGCCGCCGACGACCGGCAATCGACGGACGCCATGCTGGCGCATCCGCTTCGCGAGCAGCCAGATGTCGTCGTCGACGTTCGCGGTCGCGACGGGCGCCGACATGATGTCACCGACGAACAGCGAGCCGGCCTGCGCATCGGGGCTGACGACCGTCAGCACGATGTCGCGATCGGTCACGACACCGACCGGCACGCATCGCCCCTCCTGTTCGCGCACGACGATCAGATCGCCGGCGTGCGCGCCGCGCATCATTTCCGCCGCCTCGACGACGGTTGCTCGTGCCGAACACATGGCAACATCGCGGGTACAGAGCATCGCGGCATTCATGTTCGTTCTCCCGGCCGGGGCGAGGCGGACCATCGATCGATGTCCGCCGCCGCCCGAACCATCATGCAACCGTAAGTTGATCGACCACGTTGCGCACGCCCGGCGCCGACCACGCGGCATGGAAGGCAAGCCGCCGTTCGCCCAGCGAGCCCACCTGGCCCGTCAACGTCACGCAACCGTCCTGGACGGTAATGCCGACGTGTGCGGCCTCTTCCGTTGCATGCCGAATCAAGGCCGCCTGGATCTTGCCCGCGATGTCGGATTGCGTCGGATGCGGCCGGACGTGGATCTCGTTGATGATCCGGGTGACGCCGCGCAGCCGCTCGACGGCCCGCTCCGCCTCCTGCATCTGGTAGCTCCACATCACCTCGCCCGACAGCGTCACGCACCCGTTCTCGACCGTCACGTGCACGGCCTGCTCGCCAAGCCCCGCATCCCACATCAGGAGCGAGCGCGCTGCAATGGCGACGTCCTCGTCCGAGCGATGCTTGCCGTCGTCCGTTTGCACCTCGAGTTCCAGCACGATGCCGCGCACGCCTTCGATACGCTCGACGGCCTTGCGCACCGCGACCTTTTCCAGATAGCTGGCGACGTGCCCAGTCAACGTCACGATGCGTTCGTGCACTTCGACGCCGATGCGCACCGCATCGATCGACGGGTCCCACTCGAGTTCCTGCTCGACGTCCTTCTTCAGCGCGCTGTCGCTTTTCATGGCCATCGACTCCTGTCCGCAATCGATGAAAACAACGGTAATTCCCGCTGCACCGCGTGGAATTGATACAGGTCAGCGCGCGGCGTGGTGAGCGATCGCGACCGATGTCTCCGCTGCGATCGCGCGAAACCCGGTCCTTACGTCGACATTGCGCCCCTGCCAGGCGCGATCGCGCCTGGCGAGTCGCGATACCATCCGGCGCCCGTCGGGCGACAGGCGGGCGGGCGCCTCGGCAAGCGATGCCGCATCCAGTCGAACGAGACCGCGATCGGCGAGGCAGCGCAGGTCGGCGGGGTCGCCCTGCTGGCGCCGCGGCTCGCTGGCGAGCACCATCAGGATCGCGATTTCGTGGGGACTCAGCAGCCAGTCGCCGCCGGCGTCGATCGGGTGATGCTGGCGATGCGCGGCAGCCGACACGCGCAGCGCCGATGCTTCGGAACGGCAAATGATCTGGCGATTCGACGTGTTCGTAAACAAGGCGGGCATGATGGTGTCCGGATCATGAACGTGAAGACGCTGAAGGCACGGGACATGTCGATCGCGGTCGACATGCGAGAACGTCAATATCCGCTCCTGCCGGGCAAGCGTTCTTGATGCAGGTCATCCGGAAGACGCGAGCGATCGAAACGTTCCCCGCCGTGGAGTGGGAAGCGTTCAAGGCGTTGGTGGCCTCGCTCGACCAGGCCGGCCGGCTGCGCCCCCGAGCGGTTCCGCCGCGTTGGACGCGAGCACTGCGAGCGCCGCGCGGCGGCCGAGTTCGAACAGCGCTGCAATCGATGTATCGGAAAAATCGAAGTCGCGCGCGAAAGTGTCCGTGGCTCCGGCGTGGCCATTCAGCGCGATCCTGAAGACCCGTACGGGCGCACGACTCCCCATGAGTCGGATGTATTCCGGGAGTTGTCGCATGCGGGCCGCCGTTTCGGGATCAAGCTGGCAGGTTATACGTTCGACGAGATCGCGAAAGTCGTTCTCGTTTTCCTCGAATCGCAGGTCGTTACGAACCCGATCGGCATAGACGATCTCGTCGCGCCGCAGCATGACCTCGATCAGGTTCGATGGCAACGGGCGCGACCCTGAAAACAAATCGACAACAAACACGCGCCCTGCTATCCGCCCGCACCGTTCGATCACGAGATCGAGCGGCGAGTTGCTGATGATGCCGCCGTCCCAGTAAGCGCGGCCGTCGATGCGCGTCCACGGCATCGCGGGCGGCAGGCTACCGCTGGCGAGCAGGTGCTCGGGCGTGATGCGATCGACATAGCTGTCGAAGATGCGCCGCTCCCCGCTTTCCACGTCCACGGCTCCAAGCAGCAGGCGCGTCGCGCTGCCCGCCAGGGCGTCGAAATCGACATGGCGGCGCAGTAGCGCGAGCATCGGCTGCGTGTCGTAGCAGCTCGTCCACCACGTAGCAAAGCTGGACGGCGGAATCCCGTCAGGCCACCAGTGCGGCCGAAGGAAATTCGGAACGCCGAACAGCGCGATATGCCACGCGAGCAACGCATGTCCCGCATAGGCGGACGACGGCACGCCCACCGGACTCCTGATCGACAGCTCGCGCCAGAATGCGTCGAGTGCTTCGGCCGCATGCCCCGGATGGCTCGCTGCGATCGCGCCGTTGAACGCGCCGATCGACACGGCCGCGATCACGTCCGGACGGACGCCCCGCGACTCGAGCGCGGCGATCGCTCCGCTTTCGAATGCGCCGAGCGCACCGCCACCCTGCAGGATCAAGACCGTTTGCGCGGGGAGTTCGCACAGCCGCGATACGTCGTGCGTCACAGCCTCGACTTGCGCGCCGAGATTGACCCGATGGCGTATCGTCTCCTCGGCGGCGGTCATTTCATCCGCGCGGACACCGATCGAGAACATCGCACGCAGGACATGATGTCTCAGATAGAGCAACGAGTACGGAGCATGCGGGAATCGGCCCTGCTCGACGACTTCGGTCGCATCAGCAGCGTTGCCGAGGAAGTTGTACGGTACGTCGAATACGCTTCCGTAGAAAATCGATACATCCCGATAGGGCAAGCGCGCACCGCGCATGTTCCTGGCGGCCAAGCGCCCCTGACGCACCGCGTTGTCCCAGTGCTCGATACGCCTCTGCACGCCGAATACCGGATCGCGAAACCGCGCGACGTCGCCGGCCGCATGGACGTCCGGATCCGACGATTGCAGGCATTCGTCGACAAGCACGCCATCCACTGTCGCGATGCCACTGCCCGCGAGAAACCCGCAGTTTGGCTCGACGCCCACGGCAATCACGACGAGGTCGCATTCGATGACGCTGCCGTCGGTGAGCACGGCCGCCTCGATCGAATGCTCTCCGATGAAGCGCTCCACCGTCGTTCCGGTTCGAACGTCGACGCCGCGCGTCGCACACAACCCGGCAAAGTGATCGGATAGCCGAACGGAATTCAGCTGCGGCAACAGCCGCTCGCAGCGCTCGACGAGCGTGACCTCCAGACCGCGCCCGCGCAGCGTGGCCGCCGCCTCGAAACCCGTGAAGCCTCCGCCCACGACGAGCAGGCGTCGTCGCCGGGCGGCGTTGTCGCGAAGCACGAGCGCGTCGTCGAGGTCGTGAAGGTGACCGATGCCCGCCAGCGTCGCCCCCGGCACCGCCAGACGGCGTGGCGACGCACCGGTCGCGATCAGCAGCTTGCCGTAGTGTATCGCGGTGCCATCCTCCAGCCTGACGACATGCGCGCCGCAGTCGACCGACGCGCCCCTCGCCCCTAGGAGCAGATCGATCCTGC
Organism: Burkholderia sp. Bp8991; assembly: GCF_003853795.1. Lineage (NCBI taxonomy): Bacteria > Pseudomonadati > Pseudomonadota > Betaproteobacteria > Burkholderiales > Burkholderiaceae > Burkholderia > Burkholderia sp. Bp8991. Next base: position 137,273 of record NZ_QTQJ01000002.1, read on the forward strand.
GCATCTCGTAGAACCCCGCCGGGTGTATCGCGATTGCCGCCGGGGTGAGGTTTCCTGCGAGAAATTCCTTTGTCAGCGGCTGTCTCTGATACGGCAGCACGTGTTCGCCGCACAGGATCGCGATGCGCGCGGACGGATCTTCGCGCCGCAACGTATGCGCCGCGGACACGCTGGCAATGCCGCCGCCGACCAGCACATGATCGTAGTCGCGCCTGGCCCCGGACTGCGCCGTCACGTTGCCCGCTCCGCGCGCATGTGCCGTTCGCCGGAGGCAAGCCGGCGGGCGATCGAACGCGCAAAACGGGCGAGCTTCCGAGCGGCCAGGCCGCGACCGATATCGCGCCCCGAAATCGCGCACGTCGCGATCGGCCTTTGCCGCGCCAGCGCCTGCATCTGCCCGAATGCAGTGATGTCGCCGCGCAGGCCCATCGTGCAAAAGAATGCGGTCGCGCGCAGTTCGCTCCCGTGCCGCGCGAGCCAGGTCGAAATCGGCGTCGATGCACGGCCCGCCCAGACCGGCGTACCTAGCACGACCACATCGTATGCGGACGGCGAACAGGCTGTTGGCCGAAGGTCCGCGGCACGATCGCGGATCACGTCCGCGAGCGAACGCAGGAAGCCGACGGCCCCCGTCCGCCGCCGATCGTCGGCTTCCCGCAGCCGTTCGCAATCCGCGCCAAGCTCGGCGGCAAGCCGGTGCGCAACCGCCGCCGTCGTTTCACTGCGCGAGTAGAAGACGACGAGCATGCGTCGAGACGTGTCCATGGCCCACTCCGTGCATCCGTCCGGGATCCATGGACCAGCTTATGCACCGGCGATCGGGGCGACACTGATGCAGGTCAACCCGTCGCGGCACAATCCGGCGACAGTAGGCTTGTCCAAATTTCCCGCGATTTTCCGCCCATCCGCCATGTGGTATGACCTGATCGAACGGCAACGGCAATGGTTGCGAACGTGGGGCGCGGCGGCGCGGTTCACGTGCGGTCTTTGGCCCGATGCCGCGGCGGCGTGCTACGCCGACCTTTTCGAACCCCTGCTCGACCTGCATGCCGAGGCACCACGGTTCGCCATCGATTCGATCGACGTGGACGGCCGTCGCATCGACGTCGACGAAACGATCGTCTCGCACACGCCGTTTTGCACGCTGCGCCGCTTCTCGCACGCCGGTGCTCAACGCGTGATCCTGCTCTGCGTGCCGCTGGCCGGCCATGCGGCCGTGATGATGCGCGAGACGGTCGAGACCCTGCTGGCCGACGGCGACGTCTGCATCACCGACTGGACCGATGCGCGCGACGTGCCGTGCGACGCGGGCCGATTCGGCCTCGACGAGTACGTGTCGATGCTCGACCGCTTCATCGATGCCCTGCTTGCGGACGCCCGGCCGGTGCACGTCGTCGCCGTCTGTCAGGCGACGTTTCCGTCGCTCGGTGCCGTCGCGCTGCGCGCGCAACGCGACGCCGCGCTGCCGGCGAGCCTGACGTTGATCGGCGGCCCGCTCGATGCCCGCATCAATCCGAGCGCGCTCGGCACCGCGGCCCGGTCGCATTCTCTCGACTGGTGTCGCGCCACGCTGATCGATACGGTGCCGCACGGCTTCGCCGGATACGGGCGGCAGGTATTTCCGGCCTATCTGCAGCGCGCCGAGATCGCGGTCACCTACCCGCAACGCTACATGGCGCTGGTCGATCGCTATCGACGAGCGGTGTCGAGCGACGACGCCGACGCACTCGCAACCGCACGCCGCGCACTGCGCGAGTACCTGACGCTCCTCGACATGCCCGCCGAGTATTTCCTCGATACAGTCGACATCGTGTTCCAGCGGGCTTGCCTGGCAAACCGGACGTGGCACGTTCACGGCCAGCGGGTCGAGCCCGCCGCGCTGCGCTCGATCGTGTTGCTGACCGTCGAAGGCAAGTGCGATGCCGTCACCGGTGCCGGCCAGACCCATGCCGCGCTGGCCATGTGCAGCGGCCTCGCGGCGGATGCCCGGCAACGCGTCGACATCGACGATTGCGACCACTACGGGCTCTTTACCGGCGATCACTGGCACGCCGACGTGCATCCGGTACTGCAAGCGGCGTTCGTCCGGGCCGAACGCGGCTGGCCGCGCTCGTGCGCGGCGTGATGCGCCTTCAACCCAGTGCGGGACCGTCGTGTGCCCATCCGACCCCGTTCATTCCGGCGCCGCACGCTCGCCGGGCGCAGCGCGCTCCGCAGCGGCCACGCGACGCTTGACCGCGATGAAGCTGTCGGGGCTGACGGAAACCGAGTCGATGCCGCACGCCACGAGAAAATCGGCGAACGCCGGATGATCGCTCGGCGCCTGGCCGCACAGGCCGACCTTCGCTCCCGCGTTGCGGGCCGACTCGATCACGCGGGCGATCATCCACTTCACGGCGGCGTTCTGTTCGTCGAACAACCCGGCCAGTTCCGCCGAATCGCGGTCCACGCCAAGCGTCAGTTGGGTCAGATCGTTGCTTCCGATCGAAAAGCCGTCGAAGCGCTGCGCAAACTGGCTCGCGAGGATGACGTTCGACGGGATTTCGCACATCACATAGATCTGCAATCCGTCATCGCCACGCTTCAGGCCGTTGGCGGCCATCACCTCGAGCACGCGGTCCGCCTCGTCGAGCGTCCGGCAGAACGGGATCATCACGACCACGTTCCTGAATCCCATGTCGTTTCGCAGCCGCGCGATGGCCCGGCATTCGAGCGCGAATCCGGCACGATAGCGCGGCGAATAGTAGCGCGACGCACCGCGAAAGCCGAGCATCGGGTTTTCTTCCCGCGGTTCGAACTGCGCGCCGCCGACCAGATGAGCGTACTCATTCGTCTTGAAGTCGCTCATGCGGACGATCACCGGCGCGGGATGACAGGCCGCCGCGATACGCGCAAGGCCATGCGCCAGCCGGTCGACGAAATAGTTCGACGGGTCGTCATAGCCCGCCGTCAGGGCAGCGATCGCGCGCTTCGCATGCGCGTCCGTCAGCGCATCGTAGTGGGCCAGCGCCATCGGGTGAACCTTGATATGGTTGCTGATCACGAACTCCATGCGCGCGAGCCCGACGCCGTCGGCAGGCAGTCGCCACCACCTGAACGCCGCGGCCGGATTCGCGAGGTTCAGCATGACCTGCGTACGGGTAGCCGGCAGGTCGGTCAGGTCGATCGCCTCCACGTCGTATTGCGCGATGCCTTCGTACACGAACCCGGCCTCGCCCTCCGCGCACGATACCGTCACTTCCTGCTGATCGTGCAGCATGCGGGTCGCATTGCCGGTGCCGACGATGGCCGGCAATCCCAGTTCGCGGCTCACGATCGCGGCATGCGACGTGCGGCCGCCATGATCGGTGACGATCGCCGCGGCGCGGCGCATCACCGGCACCCAGTCCGGATCCGTCGTGCGCGTCACCAGTACCGCGCCATCGACGAATCGCCCCATGTCGCGCGGACTGTCGATCACACATACGCTGCCGACCGCGATCGCCTCGCCGACACTGACGCCGGTGAGCAGCTTGCGGCCGGCCCGACCAAGTCGATAGGTCTTGATGGCGCTGGCCTCGCGCCGGGACTGCACCGTTTCGGGACGTGCCTGCACGACGAACAGTTCTCCGCTTACGCCGTCCTTTGCCCACTCGATGTCCATCGGCTGGCCATAGTGCGCCTCGATCGCGCAGGCCCAGTTCGCAAGCGCCAGGATGTCGCGGTCCGCCAGCACGAAGGTGGCACGCTCGGCTTTCGAGGTCGGCACGTTGCGGGTCGGTGCATGCTCGTCGCGCGCATAGATCAGCTTGCGTGCCTTGCCGCCGAGCGTCTTGCCGATGACGGGCGTGCACGCCGGATCGCCGAGCAACGGCTTGAACACCTCATATTCGTCGGGATCCACGGTGCCCTGCACGACATTCTCGCCAAGCCCCCACGCCGCGTTGATCAGCACCACCTTGTCGAATCCTGTTTCCGTGTCGAGCGAAAACATCACGCCGGCCGCGCCGAGGTCCGAACGCACCATCCGCTGCACGCCGATCGACAGCGCGACGCGCAAATGATCGAAACCCTTTTCTTCGCGGTAGGCGATCGCCCGGTCGGTAAACAGCGACGCATAGCACCGTCGGCAAGCCGCGAGCAACGCATGCTCGCCGCGCACGTTCAGGTAGGTTTCCTGCTGACCCGCGAAGCTCGCGTCGGGAAGATCCTCGGCGGTCGCGCTCGACCGGACGGCGACATCGACGTCGTCGCTGCCGGCCTCGCGGCACAGTTGCCGATACGCGTCCCGGATCGCGTCGGCGATGTCGTCGGGCCAGTCTCCGTGGAGGATCGCCTGCCGGATCGACGCACCGGCCTCGGCAAGCGACATCTTGCGTGCGCCGAACGCTTCGAGCGTGCTGCCGATGGCCTGCCTCAACCCGTTCGCATCGATGAAGCGCCAGTACGCATCCGCGGTCGAAGCGAACCCGGGTGGCACGCTCACGCCCCGTGCGGACAGGTTGGCGATCAGTTCGCCCAACGACGCATTCTTGCCGCCGACGCGCGCCACGTCGCCGCGTCGCAGATCGTCGAACCAGACGATGTGTGATTTTCCGTGATCCATGACGAGCCCTCCGATGGTCGCGGCCGAGCCGCGAGCGACAGGCGCGGGCCGGCAGTGGCCGGCGCGGTCGGCCGAACACGTTCATCGTGGCTCGGCGCGTCGGCGTCTCCCGTGACCTGCATCAAGAACGGCGCTGCATCGCACCCGGCTTCGCCCGGGGCGGCTTTCCCGCTGCGGTTCGTTCGCTTGCTGCAAGAAATCGACGGGTTTCCGATCGATCGCCCGTCGCACCAATCTGCAACACACTTTCAACCAATCGAACAAGAATCGACGAAAAAATGGGCGAGCAAAATCTCCGGTTCGCCATTAAAATGCACCGCTTGGTTAATTTCTACAGCTAACCAGGCTGCACGATCAGGACCTGCGAAGCCCGCGCATGCATGCCGTGCGGCGCCTTCTCCACGTGTTCGAACGGGGCCACCCACGGCGCCCTCTTCCCGCCTGTCGATGCAGCCCGGCGCAAACGGATAAGAAGACACTCATGTCCAAGCAATCCCCTGCAGAGCCGATTCGTGCTTCCGCCCGCATCGGCCTGACCGCCGCGGGCGCGGTCTCGCTGCTCCTCGGCCTTTATTTCGTCATCGGCGGCGGCATGCTCGTCGCCCGTGGCGGGAGCCCGTACTACCTGCTGGCCGGGCTCGCCCTGTGCGCGACCGGCGTCCAGTTCGCCCGGCGCCGCGCCAGTGCGGTCGCGATCTACCTCGTGATGCTGATCGCCACGGCGCTGTGGGCCGTGTGGGAAGTCGGCTTCGCGTTCTGGCCGCTCAACGCGCGGATCTTCATGTTCTCGATGATCGGCATGCTGCTCGCGCCGGCGTGGCCGCTGCTGCGCCGTGCCGAAGGCAAGGCACCCGCACGCGGCATGGCATGGGGCATTGCCGCACTCCTGCTCGCCTGCAACGGCGCATTCGTCTACGGCATGTTCGTGCCGCACGGCACGTTCGGCACCGAGACGCCCGTGCCGGCGGCCGGCAATGCAGGCACCGACGACTGGACGGCCTACGGTCACTCGGACGGCGGCGACCGCTTCACGCGCTACGCGCAGATCGATCGCGACACGGTGAAGCACCTGCAGGTCGCGTGGACGTTCCGCACCGGCGACACGCCGCTCAGCCCGGACGGCGGCGGCTCGGAGGATCAGCAAACCCCGCTGCAGGTCGGCAAGACGCTGTTCCTGTGCTCGCCGCACAACACCGTGATCGCCGTGGATGCGGCGACGGGCACGGAGAAGTGGCGCCATGCGTTCCCGACCAAGACGACGGTCTGGGTGCGCTGCCGCGGCCTCGCGTACTTCGATGCGGACAAGCCGCTCGTGCAGCCGACCGTCGCCGGATCGACGCCGGTCCTGCCGGTCGCCGCGTCCGGGGATCCGGCCGTGTGCCGCCGCCGCATTTTCATGAACACGATCGACGCGAAGCTCGTCGCGCTCGATGCGGACACCGGCAAGCCGTGCGACGGCTTCGGCGATCACGGCATCGTCGACCTGAAGGCCGGCCTCGGTAACGCGAAGAGCCCGTTGTACCAGCTCACATCCCCGCCGACGGTCGCGGGCACGACGGTGGTCACGGGCGGCCGTGTCGCCGACAACGTGTCGCTCGACATGCCCGGCGGCGTGATCCGCGGCTTCGACGTGATGACCGGCAAGATGAAGTGGGCATTCGATCCGGGCAATCCGGACGATCACGCGCAGCCGGCGCAAGGCAAGACCTTCGTGCGCTCGACGCCGAACGTGTGGGCGCCGATGACCTACGATGCGACGTCGAACACGATCTACATGCCGGTGGGCAACGCGGCGATCGACCTGTGGGGCGTGAAGCGCACCGCGCTCGACGAGAAATACGGCGCGTCCCTCCTCGCGCTCGACGCCACGACGGGCGCGGAAAAGTGGCACTTCCAGACGGTCCACCACGACCTCTGGGACTACGACGTGCCGATGCAGCCGACGCTGATCGAGTTCCCCGCGGAAGGCGGCAAGCGCGTGCCGGCGCTGATCGTCGGCACCAAGATGGGCCAGCTGTTCGTGCTCGACCGCGTGACCGGCAAGCCGCTGACGCAGGTCGTCGAACATCCGGTCAAGACCGCGTCGATTCCGAACGAGCCGTATTCGAAGACCCAGCCGCTGTCCGTCGGCATGCCGCAGATCGGCGCCGACGTGCTCAAGGATTCGGACATGTGGGGCGTCACGCCGATCGACCAGCTGATGTGCCGCGTGATCTTTCGCGGCATGCGCTACGACGGCCTCTTCACCGCGCCGGACACCGATCGCTCGCTCAGCTTCCCGGGTTCGCTCGGCGGCATGAACTGGGGCGGCCTGTCGTACGATCCGAACGCGGACATGATCTACGTGAACGACATGCGGCTGGGCCTCTGGGTCCACCTGGAGCAGGAGAAGAACCGCGGCGGCGCCTCCGACGGCAACGAATCGGTGAACGCGGGCATGGGTGCCGTGCCGCTCGGCGGCACGCCGTACTCGGTGCTGAAGGACCGCTTCCTCTCGCCGATCGGCATCCCGTGCCAGAAGCCGCCGTTCGGCAGCCTCACCGCGGTCGACCTGAAAACCCGCCGCATCGCATGGCAAGTCCCGCTCGGTACCGTGAAGGACACGCGCCTTCACGGCGTGCAGATGAACATGCCGTCACCGATCGGCATGCCCACCATCGGCGGCTCGCTGACGACCGGCGGCGGTCTCGTGTTCTTCGCCGCAACGCAGGACTACTACCTGCGCGCGTTCGACAGCTCGACGGGCAAGGAACTGTGGAAGGCACGGCTGCCGGTCGGGAGCCAGGGCACGCCGATGAGCTATACAATCGGCGGCAAGCAGTACATCGTCATCTCTGCAGGCGGCGCGCGCCAGTCGCCCGATCGGGGCGACTACGTAGTGGCTTACGCCCTGCCCGACAGCAAGTAAGCGCCGGAATCGACCGGATCGCGTGCGGGATGGTGCGGCGAGGGTTGCCGCACCATCCCGCATTCAGCGTGTCACCTCACCGTCTTGACTGCATGCTACCGTTGTCCATGACTCATTCCTTTCCCGCTTCCCGCATCCGAAATCACGACCTCACGCCGGGACGCCGCCGATCGCGCCGGCCGGCGGCCGTCACACGTTTCGCACTGCGCATCGGTGCGGCCGCAACGGCCATTGCCGCACACGCGTCGGCGGCCCATGCGCAAAGCAGCGTGACGCTGTACGGCACGATCGACACGAGCATCGAGATCACGAATCCCGGTGCGGGTTACGTCGCCCGGATGGATTCCGGCGCGTATCGCGGCTCGCGCATCGGCGTGCGCGGCGCGGAGGATATCGGCAACGGCGTGAAGATCCTGTTCGATCTCGAGAACGGCTTCGGCTCGGCGGACGGCACCCTGGCCGCCGCCAACACGTTGTTCAACCGCCAGGCCTGGATCGGCGTGAGCTCACGCTACGGCACGGTGCGGGTCGGCCGTCAGTATTCGCCGATCTACATCCCGTTCAAGGGGCAGCTCGATGCGTTCGGGGCCGGCACGATCGCGTCGGGGCTGAACAATCTGTCGAAAATCACGCCGTACGAAAGCAATGCGATCACGTACCTGTCCCCCGAGGTGCACGGCTTTTCGACCACGATCATGGCGTCGTTGCGCGACGCGAAGGACGGCGACGGCAACGGGCTGGCAGGCCACATCGAGACGTTCGCCTGGCATGACGGCCCGCTGCGCATTTCGTACGCACACCAGCAAACCCACGGCAGCGGCGCACTGCGCGCCAACCTCGGCGGCGTGTCCTATGCGTTCGGCCCGGTGACGGCCTTCCTGTCGTACTTCAATGGCGACGGCGGAACGCCGCGATATCACAGCGACGGCGTGTCGGCTTCCGCACGCTACGCGGTGAACGCGCGTTTTCGCGCGTCGCTGGGTTATACGTGGCTGCGCGACCGGTCGGGCCGCGACAACGATGCCGACCAGTTCAGCGCGGCGTGTGAATACGATGTGTCGAAGCGGGTGCTGGTCTATGCGAGTGCCGCGTGGCTTCACAACCGCGGCCAGGCCACCTACACGCTGAGAGGCGTGAACGTGACCGGCCTCACGCCTTCGTGGCCGGGTGCGTCGGTGCGCGGTATCCAGTTCGGCGTGATCGATCGTTTCTAGACGAAGCGCACGTTCGCGGCCGATGTCGCGATCGACTCGACGCGCCCCTTTCACTAAAAGAACTTCGCCAGCCACCCCGGCGCCGCCGCGCGATCGAAAACCACGTGCAGCTCCGGGCTGAACGAGCCGAATTCAAGCCCATGCCGCGTCGCCAGCAGCGTCAGCGCCTGGCTCGTATAGAACGAAATATGCCCGTTGCGAGGCACGCAGTACCACCATTGCTCGATCCCGCGCGCCAGGATCTCCGGCGTGATCAGGGACGTCTGGAACAGCAGTGCGCCGGCAGGCGCCCGGTAGCGGATGATGTCGGCGAACAGGCTTCGAGGATCCGGATGATGCTCGAAGACCTCGAACGACAGGATCGAATCGAACTGCCCCTGCGGCGCGACGGGATGGCTGAACGGATCATACGAAGTCACATCCGCGAAGCCGTGCGCGGACAACTTCTTTTCCAGCAGCCCGAGCCCCGAGCCGAAATCGAGAATGCGGGTCTCGCGCATCGACGGAAAGCTCGTGCAGATCAGGTCGGCGTGCTGCTGCGGACGATGCTCGAGATACTCCGGATCGTGGCGCGCGTAGTCGTCGTTGTACACGTGACGCGCAAAGTCGTCGTGCGTCCAGCGGTCGAAGGCCGGCGTACACGTGAATCCGCATTGCCGGCACGCGTAGTAGTAGATCGGCACGCCCACGAACGGATCGACCTTTTTTCCGGCGATCATGTCGGCGCCGCAGCGCGAAAAATCGACCACGCCGCAGATGTCCGCGTCGGCACCGCACACCTTGCAGGCGATCGTCGCCGGATGGTTGGCCGGAATGTCAGTCATGTTGCAGTCCCCTGGTTGGCTTCAGGCGTACGCGCCACCCGCTCGGTCACGTCGCCCCGGCGCCCCGGCGCCGTCTGCCGGAACGACGTGGCCGACGGCTACCGCGGCGAATCGTCCCGATCCGCGCACGATACCCGGTTTCCGGCGAACATTTGTTAAATAGCTTGAATAGCCGACAACCGGTCGACAATTTGCCTTAACATCCGGCCACACGATCGACCACGGGCTTCAGCAAGGACCGCGGTCACCATTTTCAACGACGCGAAAACGGGCGCGGCTTTCATTCGAACGGACGGACCGACCATGTTCCAATCACCAGGAGACTCCTTCGTCGGCGGCTCGCTGCTCGGCCTGTGCGTCGAGGTGCCGCTCGCCGTGCTCGTTTCGCTGATGATGCATGGCGTCGACTGGACCGGGCCGCGCATCGCGATGCTCGTCGCGACGCCGGTGCTGATCGCGTGCACCGTGCTGCTGACCCGCCCGGTGGCATTCAGCACCGTATGGAAGCACAAGCGCTCGCCGTTCGAGCTGGACGACAATGTGCGCGCGTCGATCTACGGCCGGCTGACCGGCATCGCGCTCGGCCTGGTGTTCGGCATCATGGTCGCGACGACGTTCGCCTGAGCGACGTTCGCCCGATCGACGTTCTCCTGATTCGGTCCGCGCGACTGAATTCGCGCCGGGCGCGCCCGCTTCGGCGCCTGCGCGTCCCTGTCGCGGCACGAGCGTCGGGATCCGCCAGCCGCGCAACCGCACGCACGACGACTGGCCGTTCGCCGCGCAGGCGGCCGACCATGCGATCTCACGCCACGGAGAATTCGCCCTTGCCGCGCCCGCGCATCACCTACCGGCGTTTGAAGCGCCGCTCGCGCATCACGCCGACGCCACCAGCGCGTTGAACGACGTATCCCAGAACGGCGCGACGTTCGCCGGCCCATCCAGCACGCCGATTCGCGCGAATACGTCCGCGACTCGTTGATGCTGCGCGATCACGTCGGGCGTGACGGGCAGCAGTGCGTAGTCGTCGCTGCGCTGCGCGAACATCGCCTCGAGATCGGCAACCGGCACGCGCGTCTCGCCGTTCTGTGCGCGCGCATACGCGCCGAAATGCCCGTTCGCCCACGCGTACGCGCGCTGGAACCGCAGCAGCAGATCGCCGGTCGCCGCGCGCCGGCGCGGGTCGTCCAGCGTGCGCGGGTTCGCATAGATCGGGAAATTGCCGGACAGATAGCCCTTGCCCGTCTTCAGCACGCGCGCCCCGTAACGGTTGCGCGCGAGCTGGCCGTTGTAGCCGTAGATCGCCCACGCGTCGAGGTCGCCGCGGTCGTACGCGGACAACCCGTCGGTCGGCGACAGGTTGATCGGATGGATGTCGTCGAAACCGAGGCCGGCCTCCGCGAGCTGCCGGTACAGGAAATAGTGCGACGTCGTCGCGCGCACGTAGCCGACGCGCTTGCCCTTCAGGTCCGCGATGCCAAGGATCGGCGTGTCCTTGCGCGCGAGCGTGACCTGGTTGTTCAGATCCTCCCGCGTACGCGAGATGAACCGGACGCTGGCCTTCTGGCGTGCGGCGAACACCGCGGGAATCTCGCTGCCCGAGCCGATGTCGAGCGCATCCGCGTTCAGCGCCTCGATGTGCAGCACGCCGTTGTTGAGCTCGCGCCACTCGATCCGGTACGGCGTGTCGCCCAGGCCGGCCGCCTGCAGCAGCGCGCGCCAGCCGCCCTTGTAGGTCGCGACGCGCAGCGTGGTGCCGGCAAGATCGGCGTTGACGGTCGGCGCGGCGAACGCGACCCGCGCGACCACGGGGCCCGCCGCGATCGCGGCGCCGGCGAGCAGCAGGCGGCGGCGTGCCGCCGAAGTTGACGCCATCGGATACTCCTGTCGATTGAACGGTAAAGGGAAAAAGGAAGCCGCCGTGCGCGACGGCCGACGTGCGTCAATGCAGCGAAGGAAAACCGTGGCGCTCGGCGAGCAGGTCGAGGATGCGGCGCGGGTCGGTGACGAAGCGCGTCGTGCCGAGCGCTTGCGCGTCGTCCGGCGCCGGTTGCGCGCTACCGAGCACGAGCACCGGCAGGCCCTGATGCGCGTCGTCGAGCACGTCGATCACCGCGTGCCGCGGCCGTTCGAAACCGACCCGGCGCACGTCGAGGCGGCCGGCCCGCTCGGGCGCGCTCGCAAGCAGGCCTTCGATCGCCAGTCCGTGAGGACAGACGAAGTGTCGGCCCGGATACTTCGGATCCGCAAAACCCGGTTCCAGCAGAAACAACACATCCCGACTCATTTCACACGGCTCCCATATTCGTGGTTCAACCGGGCTGCTCGCTGCGTGCGCTGCGCCCGGCGCTGGCCGGCTCGCGGCCGGATGCCCGACTCTACTGCCTTGCATCGCGCGGCCCTACCAACGTTTTGCGGAATCGATATGCAGGTGTGCCTACCGCATCGGCCGCGCGTCTCACAGAGCCGCGTTGCATAAAAACATCGTCATCCGAACGGATCTCGTCGCGATATCCAACGATTTCATCGATCGATATGCGCACGACCGCGCATGGCCGTCGCGCGATGTTCGCCATCCATGCCGATACGTCCGCTGCAGCACGCGCGCCGGACGCGATCGCGGCGCACGCGTCGAGCGTGCAGCAGCACGCATTGCAATTCGCTCGCGCAGCGAATTGCAAACCACGGATCGAACGTTCGTCGACCGGACCGACGTCAATAGCATCGTGATCCTCGCAGATTCACCCATAAAAAAGAGGTTATTCATGATCAAGAAGTCGGTAGTCCTGGGTTTGGTTTCGATCGGTTCCATCGGCGCGCATGCGCAGAGTTCCGTCACGCTGTACGGCGTCGTCGACGCCGGCTTCGCCTATACGAACAGCCAGGGCGGCGCGAGCAACATCCAGCAGACGAGCGGCAAGCTGAGCGGCAGCCGCTGGGGCCTGAAAGGCAGCGAGGATCTCGGCGGCGGCCTGGCGGCCGTGTTCACGCTCGAAAGCGGCTTCCGGCCGAGCGACGGCGGGCTCGGCCAGGGCGGCCGCCTGTTCGGCCGCTCCGCGTACGTGGGCCTGAGCAAGGCCGACCTCGGCACGCTGACGTTCGGCCGCCAGTACGAGCCGATCACCGATCTCGTCGCGCAGTACGCGGGGTCCGGTTTCTGGTCGCCGGCCACCCATGTCGGCGACAACGACAACCTGAACCAGAGCTTCCGGATCAACAACGCGGTGAAGTTCCGCAGCGCGACGATCGCCGGTTTCACCGCCGACGTGCTGTACGCGTTCAGCAACCAGGCGAACGGCGGCGCGGGCACCGGCTTCTCGAACAACAACGCATGGGGCGTGTCGGCGAACTACGTGAACGGCCCGCTGTCGGCGGGCGCCGGCTATGTGCGGCTCAACCACCCGAACGCGACGTCGAACACGAGCGGCGCGGTGGGCGGCGCGACCACGACGACCGGCAACGACTACAGCGGCGCGTTCTTCTACGGGCTGAACGGCGGCGTGCGCAAGCAGCAGATCGGCGTCGCGGGCGCGAACTACGCGCTCGGCCGCGCGACCCTCGGCTTCGCGTGGAGCCACACGCAGCTCGACTATGTCGACGGCTCGTCGCGCAAGTTCAACAACTACGACGTGAACGGGCGCTACCAGATCACGCCGGCGGCGACGCTGATCGGCGTCTACACGTTCACCGACGGACGCGCGAGCGGCTTGCCGGGCACCGGCGGCCAGACGCTGAAGCCGCGCTGGCACCAGTTCACGCTCGGGTTCGACTATGCGTTGTCGAAGCGCACCGACATTTACCTGTCCGGCATCTACCAGCTGGCCGCGGGCGATGCGAGCACCGCGACGTCCGGTGGCTATCGCCGGATCGCAGCAATCTCGAACATCGGCAGCGCATCGTCGACGAATCGGCAGCTCGCGTTCGTCAGCGGGCTGCGCGTGAAGTTCTGAGCGTTCGCGCAGCCGGCGCGGCGCGATAAGCAAAGCGGGAATCGTTGTTTGCCGCGTCGCGCCCGGTTGCCGAGAATGTCCGTTTTTCCGGATGCTGCCGCGCCCGCGCGCGGCACGGCTTCTCTCATGACCGACTCTCCTTCCCGCCCACGCCGCGCCGGCCGACGCGCGGCGCTGCGCCAGCTCGCCGGCGGCTGGGCCGCCGCGATGCTGCCGGCCGGCGGCGCGCTCGCGGGCCAGCCGCTCGCCCCGCTCGCACCGCTGGACGTGCCGCCGTGGACGCGCACGCCCGGCGCACCGCTGCTGTCGCCGCCGTATGGCCTGCCGGGCGCGCACGAACGCGACGTCATCCGTCGCAGCGCGCGCACGCCGGCGCTGCCCGGCTCCGGCTCGTCGATGACGCCGCTCGCCGACCTGTTCGGCGACATCACGCCGAACGGCCTCGTCTACGAGCGCCATCACGCGGGCGTGCCCGAGATCGATGCACAACGCCACCGCGTCGTCGTGCACGGCCTCGTGCGCGAACCGCGCAGCTTCACGCTCGACGACCTGCTGCGCTTTCCGTCCGAATCGCGGATCCACTTCCTCGAATGCTCGGGCAATACCGGCAGCGAATGGAACGGCCCGAGCGGCCTGCCCGTCCAGTTCACGCACGGGCTGCTGTCGTGCTGCGAATGGACGGGCGTGCGGCTGTCGACGCTGCTCGACGAAACGGGTGTCGATCCGGCCGCGCAGTGGCTGCTCGCCGAAGGCGCGGACGGCGCGGCGATGACGCGCAGCCTGCCGCTCGACCGGATTCTCGAGCGTGCGCTCGTCGTCTATGCGCAGAACGGCGAGCGGCTGCGCCCCGAGAACGGCTACCCGGTGCGCCTGATCGTGCCGGGCTTCGAAGGCAATACGAACATCAAGTGGCTGCGGCGGCTGAAGCTCGTGCGCGCGCCGGAGATGACGCGCGAGGAAACGTCGAAGTACACGAGCCTGCTGCCGAACGGCTGCGCCCGCCAGTTCGTGTTCGAGATGGACGCGAAATCGGTGATCACGCGCCCGTCGGCCGGCCACCGGCTCGCATCGCACGGCTACTACCCGATCAGCGGCTATGCGTGGTCGGGGCGCGGCCGGGTGCGCGCGGTCGACGTCTCGACCGACGGCGGCCGCACCTGGCGCGCCGCGCGGCTCGCGGGCGACGTGCGCGATCGCGCGCTGACGCGCTTCGAAGCCGACTGGGTCTGGAACGGCGAGCCCGCCGACCTGCAAAGCCGCGCGACCGACGAAACGGGCTACGTGCAGCCGACCCGCGACGCGCTCGTCGCCGCGCGCGGCGTCAATTCCCAATACCACTACAACGGCATCCAGAACTGGCGCGTCGGCGCGGACGGGGAGGTGCGCAATGCGTAACACGATCGTGCGTCGGCTCGCGTCGTGCGCGGTCGTGTCGGGCGCGCTCGCGTCGTCTGCGCTACCTGCGTTCGGTGCCGGCTTCGGCCTCGGTCAGCCGGTCGACCGCGCGGCGCTCGCCGCATGGGACATCGACGTCGCGCCCGACGGCGGCGGCCTGCCGCCCGGTGCGGGCACGGTCGCACGCGGCGCGCACGTGTTCGCCGACAAGTGCGCGATGTGCCACGGCGCCGGCGGCCAGGGCGGCGTCGGCGATCCGCTCGTCGGCGGCCTCGGCTCGCTGGCCGGCGCGAAGCCGAAAAAGACGGTCGGCAGCTACTGGCCGTATGCGACGACGCTGTTCGACTACATCCGCCGCGCGATGCCGTACAACGCGCCGCAGTCGCTGAGCGCGGACGAAGTCTATGCGGTCACGGCCTACGTGCTGCACCTGAACGGCATCGTGCCGGACGAGACGACGCTCGACGCGCACACGCTGCCGCGAGTCAGGATGCCGAACCGCGACGGCTTCGTGCCCGACCCGCGGCCGGGACGACTGTGACGCGACGCGATCCACCGGCCGGCACGACGCAGAACGGCCCGGCAAGACTGCCGGCATCGCGTGCCGGATTTTTTCGTTCGGCGCCAGCGCGCCGCGCAAGGAGCCTACCTTGACCGACACATCCGCCGCGGCCCGGGCCGACGCGCCGCTCGTGGCGTCGCCGTTCGTCGACGTCCGTTCGCCGGCCGATTTCCCCGACAGCCCCGCGTCGCGCGTGCTCGCGCAGCCGCTGATGCTCGGGCTGTTCCTGCCGATCCAGGCCGGCGGCTGGAGCGCCTCGACGCTGCCGCGCTCGACCGACTGGACGTTCGACTACAACGCCGACCTGGTCGCGCGCGCCGAGGCGCTCGGCTTCGATCTCGTGTTCGCGCTGTCGCAGTGGTTGCCGAAAGGCGGCTACGGCGGCGTGTTCGACGGCCAGGCGCTCGACTCGTTCATGACGCTCGCGGCGCTCACCGCGCGCACCGAACGGATCATCCTCGTCGCGACGAGCCACGTGCTCTACGGGCCGTGGCATCCGCTGCATTTCGCGAAGTTCACGGCAACGCTCGATCACATCTCGCGCGGACGCTGGGGCATCAACGTCGTGACCGGCCACCGCGCGATCGAACACGAGATGTTCGGCTGGAACCGGATCGAGCACGACCGGCGTTACGAGATGGCCGCCGAGTTCGTCGACGCGGTCAGCCAGCTGTGGGCCCAGCCGGACAACTTCAGCTATGCGCCCGCGCTGTCGAGCTGGCGGCTCTCCGGCGCGTTCGTCACGCCGAAGCCGCGCTACGGCCGCCCGCTGCTGATCAACGCGACCGGCTCCGACGCCGGCATCGATTTCGCGGCCCGCTATTCGGACATCGTGTTCGTCACGAGCCCGGCCGGCCCGGACGTCGATCTCGCGCTGGACGCGCTGCCCGCGCATACGGCCCGCGTGAAGGCGGCCGCCGCCGCGCGCGGCAGGACGATCCGCACGCTGCTCAATCCGCTCGTGATCTGCCGCGAGACGGCGGCCGAGGCGCGCGCGTACCGCGACGCGATCGTCGCGCATGCGGACGAAGGCAGCTTCCACCGCTTCGACAGCGACGCCCATGCGTGGCGCGGCGGCTTCGAACAACGCGCGCAGGCGGCCGCGCGTGCGATCGGCGGCAACATCTCGATCACGGGCTCGCCCGAGGAAGTCGCCGACTACATCGTGCGGCTGCATCGCGCGGGCATCGACGGCATCCAGTTGAGCTTCTACGACTTCAGGCCGGATCTCGACTTCTTCGGCGCACGCGTGCTGCCGCTGCTGCGCGACGCCGGCCTGCGGCGCTGAACTCAGGCAGCCGCGGCCGCCGCGGCGCCGGGCACGGCCGACGCGCGCCGCGCCGCGGGGCGCCGCAATCCGAGGTGATCGCGCAGCGTGCTGCCGGCGTAGTCGCTGCGGAACAGCCCGCGACGACGCAATTCGGGCAGCACGAGCGCGATGAAATCGTCGAGGCCGCCGGGCAGGGTCGGCGCCATCACGTTGTAGCCGTCCGCGCCGTAATGCACGAACCGTTCCTCGAGCGCATCGACGATCTGCTCCGGCGTGCCGACGAGCTGCCAGTGACCGCGCGCGCCCGCGATGCGCAGGTACAGCTCGCGGATCGTCAGGTTCTCGCGGCGCGCGAGCTCGAGCGTCAGCGTCTGCCGGCTCTTGCTCGCATTCGTCTCCGGCAGCGGCGGGATCGGGCCGTCGAGCGGATAGGCGGACAGGTCGACGCCGCCGGTCAGGCCCGACACCAGCGCGAGCCCGACCTTCGGGTCGATCAGCGCCTGCAGCGCGTCGAACTTCTCCTTCGCCTCGCTCTCGGTGCGACCGACCACCGGAAAGACGCCGGGCATGATCTTCAGCGTGTCGGGGTCGCGGCCGAACGCGGCAAGCTGCCCCTTCACGTCCGCGTAGAACGCGACCGCGTCGTCGAGCGTCTGCTGCGCGGTGAAGATCACCTCGGCCGTGCGCGCGGCCAGCCGCGTGCCGGCCGCCGACGAGCCGGCCTGCACGATCACCGGTTGCCCCTGCGGCGCGCGCGGCACGTTCAGCGGCCCGTCCACCCGGAAGAAGCGGCCGCGATGAGCGAGCACGTGGCGCTTGTACGGGTCGAAGAAGCGGCCGCTGGCACGGTCGCGCACGAACGCGTCGTCGTCCCAGCTGTCCCACAGTCCGCGCACGACGTCGGCGAATTCCTCCGCGCGCGCATAGCGTTCGCCGTGATCGAAATGCGCATCGCGGTTGAAGTTGCGCGCTTCGTGCGCGCTCGACGACGTGACGAGGTTCCATCCGGCGCGGCCGCCGCTGATGTGGTCGAGCGACGCGAACTTGCGTGCGATGTGGAACGGCTCGTTGAAGCTCGTCGACGCGGTGCCGACGAGGCCGATGCGTTCGGTGACGGCCGCGAGCGCCGACAGCAGCGTCAGCGGCTCGAACTGCGCGACGTAGCTGTGCGCGGTGCGGCTCAGGAATTCGACGTCGTCGCCGCGCGTGCCGACGCCGTCCGCGAGGAACACGAGGTCGAACTTCGCGGCCTCGGCCGCCTGCGCGAGCCGCACGTAATGACGAAAGTCGACACCGGCGTCCGCCTGCGAGCCGGGATGGCGCCACGCGGCGATGTGATGGCCCGTCGGATACAGGAACGCGCCGAGGTGCAGGTGGCCGGTGCGGGTCGTCATCGGGGAGCTCCCGGAAAGTGGGCTGCGGGCGCAGCGGAATCAGAACACGCGTCCTTCGGTCAGGTGCGTGGTCACGCCGTTCAGGTCGTAGTCGCCGATCACCCGCGCCTTGTGCAGCAGCGGGTTGTGGCTGAAGATCGTGCGCAGGTTGCGCCAGTGCCGGTCGAGGTTGTGCACGCGCGCGGTCGCCGACGCGCCGCCCACTTCGAACAGCCGTTCGGCCGCGTACAGCGCGAGCTTGCCGACGATCAGCTGCGTGCGCGCGGTCGCGAGCGCGCTGTCGAGCACGCGTTCGTGCGCGTCCGCCGCGCCGGCCTCGATCGCGTCCGCGGAGCGGTCGAGCGCACGCGCGTTGTCGCGCACGAGCGCGTCGATCGCGTGGCTGTGCGCCGACAGCTCGCCGACGATCTGCTGGATGAAATGATCGTCGCGCGCGCTCGCCGCCGGGCTGTGCAGCACCGGCCGGCCATGCTCGAGCACGTAGCGGCGCGCGTCGGCCGCCACGTTGCGCACGATGCCCGCGCCCGTCGCGACGAGATGAAGCTGCCGCAGCGCGCCGCAATGGCGGCCGACGAGCGGCGCCGGCCTCGATCGCGTCCGCGGAGCGGTCGAGCGCACGCGCGTTGTCGCGCACGAGCGCGTCGATCGCGTGGCTGTGCGCCGACAGCTCGCCGACGATCTGCTGGATGAAATGATCGTCGCGCGCGCTCGCCGCCGGGCTGTGCAGCACCGGCCGGCCATGCTCGAGCACGTAGCGGCGCGCGTCGGCCGCCACGTTGCGCACGATGCCCGCGCCCGTCGCGACGAGATGAAGCTGCCGCAGCGCGCCGCAATGGCGGCCGACGAGCGTCGAGCCGTCGCGGGCCGCGACTTCGTCCGCGAATACCTGCACGTCGTGCAACAACAGGCTGCCGCTCGCGGTCATGCGCTGGCCCATGCCGTCCCAGTCGTCGAGCACCTGCACGCCGTCGCGCGCGACCGGGATGATCACGGCGAGCGCGTCGCCCTGCTCGTTCTCCACGTTGATGCGCGCGAAATCGGCAAACGCGGTGCCGGTCGAATAGTATTTGCGGCCCGTCACGCGATGGTGCCCGCCGTCGCGGCGCAGCACGGTCGTGTTCTCGCCCGGCCGCGACGTGCCGCGCTCGGTCGACGCGCCGCCGAAGATCGCGCCGGCCAGCGCGCGCTCGAGCTGCACGTCGTTGAACGGCGTGCGCGGCGACAGCCGCAGCGTCTCGGTCAGGTCGTAGTGGATGCGCAGCGCGTGCGCGAGATTCGAATCGGCGGCCGCGAGCGTCGCGATCGTCTCGAACAGGTCGACCAGCGTGCCGCCCAGGCCGCCGCGTTCGACCGGAATCCTCAGCACGCCGAGCGCGGAACGGCGAAAGAGTGCGAAGCCTTCGAACGGCAGTTCGCGACGCGCCTCGCGTTGCGCGGCGTCGCGCCCGATCGCCGTCGCGAGTTCGGGCAGTGCGGCGAGCGCGGCGCGCAACGCGTCGTGCGGTTCGGCACCATGACGGGCATTCATGCAGCGGTTCCTCATCGTCGAAAAGCGACGGCCCGCCGCACGATTGCGCAGGCCGTCGCCGCAGCCCGCAGGCAGCACCGAAAAGTATAGGGACGCATCCGGTGCGCGTGAAAAACCGATTTCAGCTTTGGTTATGCGTGCGCCGGGAATGCGGCGCGCACGCGCATCGATACGATCAGTGCGGGATGCCCCAGCGGCGCACCGTCACGCGTTCGAGCGTATCGAACACGAGATGCTCGACGAGCAGGCCGATCACGATGACGGCCGCGAGGCCCGCGAACACGCGGTCGGTATACAGCTCGTTGCGGTTCTGGAAGATGTACCAGCCGAGCCCGCCCTGCCCCGCGCTCGCGCCGAACACGAGTTCGGCCGCGATCAGCGTGCGCCACGCGAACGCCCAGCCGACGCGCAGCCCCGACAGGATCGACGGCAGCGCGGCCGGCACGAGAATCAGCGCGATCTGGCGCAGGCCGGTGAGGCCGTAGTTGCGCCCGGCCATCTTCAGCGTGGCCGGCACGCCGGCGAACCCCGTGTACATGCTGAGCGCGAGCGGCCAGAGCACCGCGTGCACGAGCACGAACAGCAGGCTGCCGGTGCCGAGCCCGAACCACAGCAGCGCGATCGGCAGCAACGCGATCGACGGCAGCGGATTGAACATCGACGTGAGCATCGACAGCACGTCGCGGCCGATGCGCGTCGACACCGCGAGCGAAGTCAGCACGAACGCGAGCAATACGCCGAGCGCATAGCCGCGCAGCAGCACCGACATCGAGATGCCCGTCTTCACCAGCAGTTCGCCCGACGCGATGCCCTGCACGAACGCGGCCAGCGTCGCGCCGAAGGTCGGCACGAGCAGGTCGTTCGCGACGATGCGCGCGATGATTTCCCATGCGGCGATCAGCACGAGCGCGATGACGGCGCGGCGAAACCCGCTCGCGCCGACGATGCGGCGCCACAGCGGTGCGGGCGCCGCACGTTCGGCGTCGGGCGGCGTGTCGAGCGGGCGTACGTATTCGGCGCGCACGGGCGGCAGCGGCGGCAGGACCGGATCGATCGTGCTCATGATGCGATGCCCTCCGTGGCCGGTGCGGCCCGCGTTTCGTCCGCTACGTCGGTATCGAACAGCAGATGATGAATGCGCGCGACGCGCTCGCGGAAGTCGCCGCTGCCGACGCTGTCGAGCGAATGATCGTGACTGTTGAGCTCCGCGCGCACGCGGCCCGGATGCGGCGACAGCAGCAGGATCCGGTTGCCGACGACGAGCGCCTCCTCGATCGAATGCGTGACGAACAGCAGCGTGAAGCGGAACTCGTCCCACAGCCGCAGCAGTTCCTCCTGCATCTTGCGGCGCGTGAGCGCGTCGAGCGCGGCGAACGGTTCGTCCATCAGCAGCACGCGCGGCTGCATCGCCAGCGCACGCGCGATCGCGACGCGCTGCTTCATGCCGCCGGACAGCGTGTGCGGATAGGCATCGGCAAACGCACCGAGGCCGACCTTGTCGAGATAGTGCAGCGCGCGCTCGCGTGCTTCGGCGCGCGACAGCTTCGCGGCCGCGCGCAACGGAAACGCGACGTTCTCGACGACCGTCTTCCACGGCGGCAACTGATCGAATTCCTGGAACACGACGATGCGGTCGGGGCCCGGCCCCTGCACGGGCCGGCCGTCGAGCGCGATCGAGCCCGACACGGGCTCGATGAAGCCGGCGATCGCCTTCAGCAACGTGGACTTGCCGCACCCCGACGGGCCGAGCAGCACGAAACGGTCGCTGCCGTACACGTCGAAGCTGACCTGATGGGTCGCGCGCACGATCCGCGCGCCGCTCCGGTATTCGAGGCTCACGCGATCGATCGCCAGCAGGCGCTCGCTGTGCGCGCCGGCCGGCGCGGACGCGGATGCCGGCCGGCTCGCCGCGTCGGTGTCGGTGACGGGTTGGGCGGGCGGTGCGGCGGCGCCGCGCGCCGCGTACGGCGGCAGCCCGATTCGGGGAGAAGTGGCGTTCACGATCGAAACTCTTGCGGGTAAAGCATCAACATACGGCGGCACCGCGCGCGGCCCAACCAACGATTACACATATCGAAACCGCGTCGACGCATAAGCGTCGATCGCGGCGCCGCAGCGCCACGCCCGCTCAGCTGCCGCCGGCCGTCGCCGGATCGTCGAAGAAGTAGTCGCGCCACGACTTCGGCTCGTTGCGGATCGCGCCGGTGCGATACATGAACTGCGCGAGCTTCAGCGTGTTCTCCGGGGCCGTCTTGAACTGCACCTGCGGATTGCGCAGGATCTTCAGCAGCAACGCGCGATCGATCTTCGAGCCGTTCACGCGGATATAGGTATCGACAGCGCGCTCGGGATCTGCCGCGATCTGGTGCGCGGCGTCGGCGAGCGCGGCGACGAACGCGCGGTACGTCTTCGGGTTCTCGTCGCGGAACTTCTCCGTCGCGTACAGCACCGTCGCGGAACTCGGGCCGCCGAGCACGTCGTAGGAATTCAGCACGATGTGTGCGTTCGAATTGCCCGCGAGTTCCTGCTCCTGGAACGGCGGATTGCCGAAGTGGCCCGTGATCACGTTGCTGTTCGCGAGAATCGCGGCCGTCGCGTCGGGATGCGGGATCGCCTGCGTGAGCGGATCGAGCTTGTCGAACTGCTTGTCGCCCCACTGCTTCGCGGCCGCGTACTGCAGCACGCGCGACTGCACCGACACGCCGACGGCCGGCACCGCGATGCGGTCCTTCGCGCCCAGGTCGGCGATCCTCTTCACGTTCGGGTTGCTGCTGACGAGGTAGTACGGAAAATTGCCGAGCGACGCGACGCCCTTCACGTTCTGCCGGCCGCGCGTGCGATCCCACACGGTCAGCAGCGGCCCGACGCCCGCGCCGGCGACGTCGACCGCGCCCGACAGCAGCGCGTCGTTCACGGCCGCGCCGCCCGACAGGCGCACCCAGTCGACCTTGATGTCGAGGCCGGCCTTGCGCCCTTCCTTCTCGATCAGTTGCTGGTCGCGCGCGACGTTCAGCATCAGGTAGACCACGCCGAACTGCTCGGCGATGCGGATGCGGCCTTCCGCGTGCGCGGCTTGCGGCGTGCCGGCGGCGGCCAGTGCGAGCGCCGCGGTGAGCGTGGCGGCCAGTGCGCGGCGCGCGGCCAGGGTCGTGCGGCGCAGGGCCGGCAAAAGCGGAAACGACATCGGAACTCCAGTGAGAATGAGGCGGCGAACCGGGACGTGCCGTTCAGAACGGCGCGTCACCTTCGATCGTGGTGCGGTACAGCTTGCGGCGCAGATGGTCGGGCGTGCCGGCCGCGAGATGCATCAGCGAGCGGTTGTCCCAGAACACGAGGTCGTGCTCGCGCCAGTGGTGCCGATACAGATGCTCGGCACGCACGCTGTGCGCGAACAGTTCGTCGAGCAGCGCGCGGCTTTCGTCTTCGGGCAGATCGACGATGCGCGTCGTGAAATGCTCGCTGACGAACAACGCCTTGCGGCCCGTTTCAGGATGCGTGCGCACGACCGGATGCACCACCGCCTCGACCTGCGCGATCTGCTCGGCCGACAGGTTCGGCCGCCACGGGCTGCGCGCCTGCAGCTCCGCATAGCGGGCGAGATACGTGTGCTCGGCACGCCGCCCTTCGACCGCGCGGCGCAGGTGTGCGGGCAGCGTGTCCCACGCGAGATGCATGTTCGCGAACAACGTGTCGCCGCCCTCGGCCGGCAGCTCCTGCGCATGCAGCAGCGAGCCGAGGCTCGGCTTTTCCTTGTACGACAGGTCGGAGTGCCAGAAATGGCCGGCGTCGCCGAGCCCGATCGGCTTGCCGTCCTCGACGATATTCGACACGATCAGCACTTCCGGATGCGCGGGCAGCGCGAACTGGTGCAGCACGTGGATCTGCAGCGGGCCGAAGCGGCGGCTGAACGCGATGTGTTCGGCCGGCGTGATGCGCTGGTCGCGAAACACCAGCACGTGATGGTCGAGATGCGCGCGATGGATGCGCGCGAAATCGGCGGCGCCGAGCGGTTGCGACAGGTCGATGCCGACGACTTCGGCGCCGAGCGGCGCATCGAACGGGACGATGTCGAATCGCTGCGTGCCGGCCTCCGGCGGCAACGCGGGCGTCGATATTGCGGCGCGGATGGCGGAAGTCGTCACGGTACAGCCCTTGATTCGGTAAAGATGCGAATCTACGAGCGCGTGCCGCAGTGCGTCAACGAAGCGATTCGGATACGTTTATCTGCTGCAGCGATAAAGATCGCTGCTCGGACGGCGGGGCCGGCAGGCGGGCGTCCGCCACCCCGCGCGGGCTTTCTGCAGTATTTACAAATGCAGCGCCGTCCGGCACCGCCCGCGTGGGCCGGGCCCATGCCGCGGCGTCGCCGGGCATCGGCGCCGGTCCGGCACGCAGCTTGCGCGCGCCGGACCGGATATGGCCGCGGCACGGAATCGCCGGCCGCCAACGGCATTGCCTGGTCGTGAGCGATGAAAACAGTCCCTCCCCTGCTGGAATCGGCGCCAATGCGGGCCGATCACTTCGTCCAGTTCTACGAGTCCGACGCGCAGCTCATGTCGGAAGTCGCCGTGTTCGCGGCCCAGGCGCTGAGCGCCGGCGGCAGCGCGATCGTGATCGCGCGGCCCGCCTGCCTCGCGGCGGTGCACGAACGCCTGCACACGCTCGGTGCATCGGCCGGCGGCGCGGCTCGCGGCCGCATCTTCATGTCGAGCGCGCATGCGCTGCTCGACAGCTTCATGAATGGCGACCTGCCCGACCCCGCGCGCTTTCGCCGCTCGATCGGCACGATCGTCGAAGCGGCGATCCGCGCCGGCCGGCCCGTGCATGCGTTCGGCGAAATGGTCGCGCTGCTGTGCGCGCGCAACCGGTACGCCGCGGCGCTGCGGGTGGAAGCGCTATGGAACGCGCTGATCGAGCGGTACCGCTTCTCGCTCTACTGCGGCTATCCGCACGACGCGTTTGCGAGCGCCGAGCAGTCGGAGACGTTCCGCCACGTATGCGCGCTGCACCGCCGCATCCTGCCCGTCGCATCGCTGCGCGACGACGAAGGCGGGCTGTACCCGACGCTGGCGCTGGCGCAGCAGCGCTCGCGCGCGCTGAGCGACGAGATCCGCCGCCGCGAGGATGCCGAACAGCAACGCAACGGCGTCCTGATGCACGCGCCATTGCCGATCGCGCTGCTGTCGGGCCCCGCGCACCGGATCGTGCTCGCGAATCACCGCTTCTCGGCCTTGTGCGGCCGGACCGACATCGTCGACCAGCCGCTGACGGCGGTGCTGCCCGGCGGCGATGCGCCCGAGATCGTGCGTGCACTGGAAGCCGCCCGCGCGCAGGGCTGCTCGACGACGATCGGCGAGCACCGCGACCGGCCCGAGCCGGACGGCGCCCGCGTGTATCGGCTGCATTTCAATCCGCAGCCGCTCGCGGACGGGCTGGGCGTGATCGTCAGTGCGGTCGAGGTGACCGAGCACGTCGCCGCGCGCGAGAAGCTCGTCGCCGCGAACGCGGAGCGCGACCGGCTGCTGGGCGAGCTGCGCGACGCGAATCAGGCCAAGGACCAGTTTCTCGCGGTGCTCGGTCATGAGCTGCGCAATCCGCTGACGCCGATCTCGCTCGCGCTGGAGCTGATCCGCAACCGCGACGGCCACGCGACGCCGAACGAGATCGCGATCATCCAGCGCCAGCTCGATCACATGGTCCGGCTGATCGACGACCTGCTCGACGTGTCGCGCATCACGCGCGGCAAGATCACGCTGAAGAAGGAAGCCGTGCGGCTCGCCGACATCGCCGACCGCGCGGTCGAGATCGCGAGCCCGCTGCTTGAGCAACGCCGCCACCGCCTGCAGGTCGACGCCGATCCGGACGCGCGCTGCCACGGCGACCCGGTGCGGCTGTCGCAGGCCGTCGCGAACCTGCTGACCAACGCGGCGAAATACACGCTGCCGGGCGGCGACATCACGCTGCGCGCGGCGCGCGGCGCGGACGACACCGCGATCGTCGAGGTGTGCGACAACGGCGCCGGCATTCCGCGCGATCGTCTCGACAGCATCTTCGAGCCGTTCTACCGGCTCGACGGCGAAGCGAAACAGGCGCATGGCGGCCTCGGCATCGGCCTTGCGCTCGTGCGCAGCCTCGTGACGCTGCACGGCGGCACGGTGCGCGCGGACAGCGCCGGCCCCGGCTGCGGCAGCACGTTTACGATCACGCTGCCCGAATACCGGCCGAAAACGGTGGCGGTCACCGTGCCGCAGCCGCCGCCCGGCATCCGCGACCTGGCGCCGGGCCGCACCGGCCGGCGCGTGATGCTGGTCGACGACAACGAGGATGCCGCGTCGACGCTCGCGCAATGGCTGCGCGACGCCGGTCACGAGGTCGCCGTCGTGCACGACCCGGTCACCGCGCTGGCCGCGTACCGCGCCTATCGCCCCGACGTCGCGATCCTCGACATCGGGCTACCGGTGATGGACGGCTACGAGCTGCTGCGGCGGCTGAAGGCGATCACCGAGGTCACGCCGTGCATCTTTCTCGCGCTGACCGGTTATGGCCGCAACGCGGATCGCGAACGCTGTCTCGCGACCGGGTTTCTGCAGCATTTCGTGAAACCGGTCGACCCGGCCGCGCTCCATCTCGCGATGAGCCGGCCGGGGACGGACGGCGATGCGCACGACGGCGCCGGTGCGGAGGCCGGGCGCTGAACGCTGCCGGATCCTGAATGCCGAATGCGGCACGAGGCATGCAACCAGCCGACGTTCCGGCAAGCGCCGTGCGGCTCAGTTCTCCTCGGAACAGCGGATCGACGTCAGGCCGGCCGATTCGACGATCCGGATCAGTTGACGCAGCATCGCATCGGCGTCGGCCGGTTCGCGCCACTTCACGAGCAGTTCTTCCTCGCGCAACGCACGCGCGGCCGTTTCGCGAAAACCGCGCGTGCGGCACGCGAAGCCCGCATTGTGCAGCCCGGTCGTCAGGCGCTCGCGCGCCGTCGAGCCCAGTTCGTACTCGACCGTGACCAGCGCAGTCCTGACGCTGCGCACGCGCTGCTCGACCAACCGCAGCGGCCATACGACCAGGAGGGCGAGTGCGAGCCCGAGCGCGCCGAGCGACAGCTGGCCGCCGCCGATGCACAGTCCGACGACGGTGACGAACCACAGCGTCGCGGCCGTGGTCACGCCGGATACGAGGCCGTCGCGATGCAGGATCGCGCCGCCGCCGATGAAGCCCATCCCGGTCAGGATGCCGAGCGGCAGGCGCATCGGGTCGAGCACCGAGAACCCGTCCTGCGGCTTGCCGGCCTGCAGCAGCAGCGCATTGACCTGCAGCATCGCCAGGCACGCGGCGAGACAAACGAAGATCGTCGTGCGCAGCCCTGCCGTCTTGCCGGACTCGCTGCGATCGAGGCCGATCAGCCCGCCCGCGACGAGCGCCAGGACGATCCTGACGAGGACCGCATCCCACTGAAGTACGACCGGCATCGGCTCCATGCGCGCCTCCCTGCAAATCTTCTTGCGTGATGCGTCGCGGCGTGGCCGCGGACGACGCTTGCGGCGCGCAAGGTTCGGGCCCGGCTCGCGCGCGTGTCACAGTGTCGGCGTGTCGCCGCGCGCACGGCTAGCGCCCTGACCGCTCAGTCGTCGCGCGCGCATGCGACCGGGCCGCCGTCACGGTCCCGTCCTTCTCCGCATCCGTTCGGATACGAAAATCGCCTGCGTCATGATTTCGCGCCTCCCCGTATCCGACTGGGTACGAAACGGCGCACCGGCTCCCCGGTTCGCCGCTCCGTTCCTGTACGGATACGAAATGATGCCCCGGCCGGCGAGTTGTGCAATACTGTTCCCGATCAGATACGAAGCACGGAGAACGTCATGTCGGAGTCCCAGTCCGTCGACACGATCGGCGCGCTCGCCCACCTCATCCGCGCGGCGCGGCTCCAGCAGGGGTTCACGCGCGACGAACTCGCGAACGCGACCGGGCTGTCGCCGAAATTCATCAGCCAGGTGGAAGGCGGAAAGCCGACCGCGCAAATCGGCAAGGTCATGCTGCTGCTCGGCGAACTGGGCGTGCGCCTGTACGCCGAGTCGTCGGTCGAGATTTCGGAAGCCACCGCGCTGAAGGCCGCGCAACGCCGCAGGAGCAGCCATGGCGGCTAGAACGCTGATCGCGTCCGCCAACGGCGTGCGCATGGGCACGCTGACCGACGACAAGGGCATCTGGTCGTTCGCGTACGACCCGCAATGGCTTGCGTCGCCGGCTGCCTATCCGCTGTCCCCGGCGTTCGCGCTGCGCGCCGGCCCCTACACCGACACGTCGACCGATCGCCCGGTCCAGTGGTTCTTCGACAACCTGCTGCCCGAGGAAGGCATGCGCACCTCGCTCGCACGCGAGGCGAAGGTCGACGCCGCCGACGCGTGGGGCCTGCTCGCGTACTTCGGGCGCGAATCGGCCGGCGCGCTGACGCTGCTGGCCGACGGCGAACGGGAAGCGCCCGGCAGCCTGCAGCCGCTGCCGCTCGACGAGCTCGAACGCCGGATCCGGGCGATGCCCGAGCGCGCGCTGACGGCCACCGCGCCCAAGCGCATGTCGGCGGCCGGCGCGCAGCAGAAGCTGCTGCTGGTGCTGCGCGGCGATGCACCCGACTACGCGCTGTACGAGCCGGTCGGCAGCGAGCCGTCGATGCACCTGCTCAAGCCGGACATGCGCGCGGCCGGCTACCCGCACTCGGCGATCAACGAATTCTTCTGCATGAAGCTCGCGAAGAAGATGGGGCTCGACGTCCCCGACGTGCACTTCCTGCGCGCGCCGTCCGCGTGCTACGTGATCGACCGGTTCGACCGCGACGTCGCGTCGGCGCCGGCCGCACGCGTGCATACGATCGACGCGATGCAGTTGCTCAACTACGACCGCGGCTTCAAGTACCAGCGCGCGAACGCGCAGGAGCTCGCCCGCGCGATCGAGCGCACCAGCACGCGCGCGCTGGCGCGCCTGTCGGTGTTCCGCTGGACCGTGTTCAACGTGGTGGTCGGCAATGCCGACGCGCACCTGAAGAACCTGTCGTTCTTCGTCGACGCGCGCGGCTACCGGCTCGCGCCGTTCTACGACATCGTCAGCACGGTCGTGTATCACACGCCGACGCACCGCCCCGACCATCGCGGCGATCACTGGCCGCACTGCGAATTGACGATGCCGCTCGGCAACGCGACGCGCTTTGTCGAAATCGATGCGGCCGCGCTGATCGCGTTCGGTCAGGCGCTCGGGCTCAGGGAGAAAGCGGCGGCAAGCGAACTGCAGCGCTTTCTCGAACCGCTCGATCGCCATGTCGCGCAGACGCTCGAGGAAGTGCAGGCAATCGCGCGCCCGGACGCCGGCGAGACGCGGCTGCTGAATTCGATCGCGGCGATGCCGATCGCGGAGATGGGGCGCGCGCTTCGGCCGACGCACGGTTGAGGACGGGCACGAAGCATGCACCTGGGCGCGCCGGTCCAGGTGGATCGCCAATCCGACGTCCTGCGTCGGTCGGGTGCCCCATTCCGCGATCGTTGCCGCCGTGCCCGCCCCGCGCCGGCATGTCGGCAGACGCGAACCTGCGCCCGCCGTACGGCCGGGCGCCGAACCGCTCGGTCAGCGGATCGGCGGCGTCGAACTCAGCTTCTCCGACAGCATCCGTTCGTACACGCCGAAGTGCAGATCGACCTCCTTTTGCGTGACCGGGGTGACCGTGATGTTGATCTGTTCGGGCAACAGGCCCAGCACGACCGCGACCGCGGCTTCAAGTTGCGGTGCACAAGCCTTGTCCTCCGCCATCGTCGTGCCGACCAGCACGTCGTAGGTCTTTTCCTGCCGGCAGACGATCTCGACGAGTCGCGCCCGCGCGCTCATGTTGTTGTCGATCGCGAGCCTGACGACCTCGGTCACGGTGCGCATCGTCTCGGTCGGAAAGCCCTTCGTCGAGCGCAGCCGGATACGATGCCTGCCCAGCGTAAGCCAGTCCGTATCGAATTCCATGGCGTCCTCCGCATGCAGTTCCAAGCCGCTGCGATGATAGGTTCCAGCACCGGAATTTCAAGTGCAAAAATCTGCCGACGCCCCTTGAAATTTTCCGCAGAGTGCCTATCTTGAGTTTCGCTCAGGCAGACGCGCGAACCGTTTCATCCCGCGCGCTGCGTGTTTCGATTTGTTTGCCGGCAGTCCGGCAGGCGAACTGGAGCGCGTAGGCCCGTTCGCCTCCCGATTGCCATCCAGGAGGATACGATCATGAGCGATCTTTACTTCGGAACCGATCTCTTCAGCGAGTTCGACCGCCTGCAGCAGCAGATGGCGCAACTCTTCGGCGGCTTCCCGTCCAGCATCCGCGCGAGCCGGCTCGGCGCATTTCCTCAGATCAACATCGGCGCGACGGACGAGTCGATCGAGATCGTCGCCTTCGCCCCGGGCGTCAGCGCCGCCGAACTCGACGTATCGATCGACAAGGGCTTGCTGACCCTCAGCGGCGAACGCAAATCGACGCAACCCGACACTGAAAGCGAGACGCGTACGTACGCGCAGGAGCGCTTCGTCGGCGCCTTCCGGCGCGTCATCGAGCTGCCCGACACCGCCGATCCCGACAAGGTCCAGGCGCGCTACGAAAATGGCTGCCTGTCGATCAGTATCGGCAAGCGCGAGTCGTCCAAGCCACGCGCCATCACTGTCCAGTAACTCGAGGAGCCGATCATGAACGACATGACCAAACTGGCTGAACGCGACCCGTCCGCAGTCACGCGTCGCGACGCGGAACAGGCTACGCGCCGGATAACCCTCACCCCGGCCGTCGACATCTACGAGAGCAACCAGGGCGTCACACTGTGGGCAGATCTGCCCGGCGTGACGAAGGACAAGCTGGACGTCAAGGTTCACGACAGCAGCCTCTCGATCGAGGCCGAGGCGGTGGTGCCGACGCCGGCAAATCTGCGCCTGCAGCATGCCGAGGTCCGGGAGCCGCACTTCGCGAGGACGTTCACGCTGTCACCGGACTTCGATACGTCGAAGATCGAGGCAAGCCTCCAGGACGGGGTGTTGAAGCTGACGATCCCGCGTCGCGACGAGGCTCGCCCACGGCGCATCGAAGTCAGGACCGGCTGACCCTGCGGCAATGGCGGGTCGGGAAGATGGGCGGCGGGGAAAACGCCGCCGCCCGTCGCGAACCAGGCGCGGGAGGCACCGGTTTCCGATGTCGCTCAGGAGTCCTGGAGAGGGCATGCGGTCCTTGTCCGCACCGTGCCCATGCGACGATCGCGACACGCACGTCCGCACCGGATGGCTACATCGCCATCGCCCGGATCGAACGGAACGATGAGGTGTCGGCCGACCGGCATCCGCCGCGTTTCGGCGAGCGCTGGACAAGCGCGGCCGAAACGCAGCGCGATGCGCTCGAGTACGCGGTGCAACTGATCGATCGCGACATGCCCGGCGCAGCCGAGGCTCGGGGCACGCATGCTGCCCGAGGGGCTGGCCGCCACGCTCGAAACGGATTGAAGCTGAATCGGAGGATGCCATGAATACCGATCCGAAAAAGTGGAACCCCTTCAAGTTCCTTCGCGGAGCTGCCCGCAAGTCCGACGCGGAAGGCCCGGAAAACCCGCCGTCAAGCGAACAGTGGCGGGCCGCGTGGCCCGACATTCCGCGACTGTTCTCGCGTGAGCCGTGGCGTGCGGTGGAGGAATTCCTTCATGACCCGCTCGCAGGCCGTGGCGCGCTCGAACGATGGTTCGGCGACTTCAGTTCATCGCGCTTCCAGCCGCGCATCGACGTCGTCGACGAAGGACCGGTGCTGCGCGTGACCGCCGAACTGCCCGGAATGACGCGCGAAGATCTGAAGGTGAGCGTCGAGGACGGGGCAATCGTGCTGCGCGGAGAGAAAAAGCAGGACGTACGCAGCGAGGAAAACGGCTGTTACCGGCTGGAGCGCGCCCACGGAAGCTTCATCCGCACGATCCCGATGCCGGACTACGCCGACCCCGATCGCACGTTGGCAAAGTTCGATAACGGTGTACTCACGTTGACCGTGCCAAAGTCGGAGCCGACACAGACCGCAAGTCGCATGATCGAAATCCGCTAGGGCAAACACGAAAAGTGCCGTGGTGGCGGGCGGATATCGGACGAACCGGGCCGTTGGCTCAGTTGGTGGAGCGGCCGACTTTTTTGTCCGTTGGTCACTGGTTCGAATCCGGTACGGCCCGCATGAAACCGAACATCCGCTGCCACCCGACAAACGCGGCTTGCGATGGGTGACGAACGCACCGAAGCCATGGATGACGGTCAGCCAGCCGCGGTGGAAGTGTCGTGGCAGACATGCCCGAAGCGGGACACTCGCGACGCATATCGCACGGCGTCGTCCTTTGGACCCGGCTCGATCTCGCACCAGAATTCCTGATGACGGGCACCGAGACGGCGGGCCGCCTCGTAGCGATGAAAGTGACTGGCGAGCCAGAACCGGCCCCCGTCGAAGAAGACCTTCATGGCCGGCCGCGCCGCGCGCATCGAACCACGGCGGATAGCGGTCATGGCTTCCTCCAGCGCTTCGTCGGCGAATGTTTGCGCGCCGCGCAGTGCATCATCGACTGAGAGTTGCAAGAACTTGAGGTAGTCCCTCCCGAGCACGCCGGCAGGAAGCCCCATCGACGAGCGGACAGGCGAACGCGGTTCATTGGCCATGACAATGTCCGATTCAGCGGGTTGGCAAGACGATCGGGACGCGGGTTGATGTCGCCGCATCCCGAGCCGGCCGGTCGGGCAAGTTCATTCGTCGGCCATGAGATGGCGGATGACCAGCGCCGGGTCGGCGATATCCAGAATCAGCCGGCGCAGTATGCGCCTGCGCATGTGCTCTTCGTCGAGACTCCAGGGCGCGCCCTTGGCGCTGAGATAACGCGCGAGCGCGTCGCGGTTGTCTGCGCCTGCGGGCAAGTCGAGCCGGACGGCCAGCAGTCCCGCCACCACGTCGTCGAGCTCGATGTCGAGCGGCTTCGAGTCGATGCAAAGTTCGAGTTTCATGTCGGTCACCCGCAAAAAGCGGCGCCGCTTCAGCGGGGCAGCGCGCGGCGCCGAACGTGTCGCGCCGGCCGCGACTGTTGGCCGGCGCGTACGAGACCCGCTGCCCGGGTCAGTACTCGAGCGCCGGTTCGGCGGACTGCGCCGGCTTTTCGTCCTTCGGCGCGTCCGCAACCGTCGCGTCGGTCGTCAGGATCAGCCCGGCGATCGATGCGGCGTTCTGCAGCGCCGTACGCGTAACCTTGGTGGGATCGACCACACCCGCCTCGACCAGATCGCCATATTCTCCGGTGGCCGCGTTGTAGCCGAAGTTGCCCTTGCCTTCGAGCACCTTCGCGATGACCACCGAAGGCTCGTCCCCCGCGTTCGAGGCGATTACGCGCAGCGGCGCTTCGAGCGCGCGCAGCACGATCTGGACACCGGCGTCCTGGTCGCCGTTGGCGCCTGTCAGGCTCGCCACCATCGAACGGGCGCGCAGGAGCGCTACGCCACCGCCCGGCACGATGCCTTCCTCGACCGCCGCGCGCGTGGCATGCAGCGCGTCGTCCACCCGGTCCTTCTTCTCCTTCATCTCGAGTTCGGTCGCCGCCCCGACCTTGATGACGGCCACCCCGCCCGCGAGTTTCGCGACGCGCTCCTGCAGTTTCTCGCGATCGTAGTCGCTCGTGGCTTCCTCGATTTGCGTGCGAATGGACTTCACGCGCGCTTCGATGCGCTTCTCGTCGCCCGCGCCGTCGATGATGATCGTGTCGTCCTTGCGCACCTCGACGCGCTTGGCACGGCCGAGATCCTCGAGTGCCGCCTTCTGCAGCTGCTTGCCGGTTTCTTCCGAGATGACGGTCGCGCCAGTCAGGATGGCGATGTCCTCGAGCATGGCCTTGCGCCGGTCGCCGAAACCGGGCGCCTTGACCGCCACCACCTTCAGGATGCCTCGCATCGCGTTGACCACGAGCGTGGCCAGCGCTTCGCCGTCGACATCTTCCGCAACGATCAGTAGCGGCTTGCCTGCCTTGGAGGCGACCTCGAGGATCGGCAGCAGATCCCGGATGTTCGAGATCTTCTTGTCGTGCAACAGGATCAGCGCGTCGTCCAGGTACGCGGCCTGCCGTTCCGGATCGTTGATGAAGTAGGGGCTGACGTAGCCGCGGTCGAACTGCATCCCTTCAACCACGTCCAGCTCGTTCTCGAGCGACTTGCCATCCTCGACCGTGATGACGCCTTCCTTGCCGACCTTCTCCATGGCGTCGGCGATGATCTTGCCGATGGTCTCGTCGGCGTTCGCCGAGACCGCCGCCACCTGTGCGATCTCCCTGTTGGTGGAAATCGGCTTCGACAGCTTGCGCAGTTCGTCGAGCACGGCGGCCACGGCCTTGTCGATGCCGCGCTTGAGATCCATCGGATTCATGCCGGCGGCGACGTGCTTCATGCCTTCCTGCACGATCGCCTGGGCGAGCACGGTGGCCGTGGTGGTACCGTCGCCGGCCACATCGGCGGTCTTCGACGCGACTTGCTTGACGATCTGCGCCCCCATGTTTTCGAAGCGGTCCTTCAGTTCGATTTCCTTCGCGACCGACACGCCGTCCTTCGTGAGGGCAGGCGCGCCGAAGCCGCGCTCGATCAGCACATTGCGGCCTTTCGGCCCCAGCGTGACCTTCACGGCATCGGCGAGAACGTTCACGCCCTTGACGATACGGGCGCGGGCGCTGTCGTGGAATTGGACGTCTTTTGCACTCATGTTGCTGCTCCGGATAGTAGTCGTTGACTCGACCCGTCGCGAACCGCCAGTCGGGTGTTCGCGACCGGCTCGGGATGTCAGGCGGCCTCACAAGAGGCGCCGACGTCGGCCTCGAGGAGGCCCATGACGTCTTCCTCGCGCATGACGAGCAGTTCCTCGCCATCGACCTTGACGGTCTGGCCTGCGTATTTGCCGAAGAGAACCTGGTCACCGACTTTCAACTGGAGCGCGCGCAGCGTTCCATCCTGCAGCAGCCGGCCGCTGCCGACTGCGACGACTTCGCCTTGTTCTGGTTTTTCTGCCGCGGAATCGGGTATCACGATGCCCGAAGCCGTCGTCCGCTGCGTCTCGATTCGCTTGACGATAACCCGGTCGTAGAGGGGACGAATCTGCATTTCCATCTCCTGAGCGATTAAAGGATCACCAATAAGGGAATCCGGCCGCGCGTACCGGGGCGCGTGGAACGCCGCCGTGCAGCCGAGCCAATGTCTGGCGGATTGCGAAATAGAGGCGGCCGTCGCGCGCTTCAAGGGGGTGTGAAAACGGCTATTTGTAACAAATTGTTTCGGAGCGGCAGCGGAATGGGATTGCCCTGCCGAGGCGACGTACGGTGCGGCCGCGTCCCTCGCAGCGCCCGGAGCGAGCCCGGCAATGTGCAAGCGGGGGAATGGGCGATGCTGAATGAATAAGACAGGATAAGATAAGTATTCTTATCACAATGCATCTGTTTTTCATCGAAACTCGAACACGAAGAAATACACCGGGCAACTCGATTCCCCTGCCCGCTCGCCCGTGTTTGCCTCACACGGCATGACGAAACGCGAAGGCACGCGAATACACAGGAACACGGCAGACGTACGCGGCGAATCACGCGAACGAAGCACCGCTGCGGCGCGTCGCCCGCGCGCATGCCGCAATCGATTGGCCGTCGATATTCCGCGGCGGCCTCATCCGGTCGAAGCTCGGGCAGACCGCGCCGCACGCCCGATGCAATGCACGCGAGATTCAGCCGTGAAAGGCACCCCGCCTCACCCGGCAGTCGACTGAAGCGGCAATTCAGGGCCTTTGCAGGATGTCTGTCGCCTGCTCGGCGTCGGCCAGCGAGTCGAGCGCTAGATAGGCAATGAACTGCGAACCGAGCACGGCGGCGGATACGCCGCGGAGATTGATCCCGCCGTCCGACAGTTTCTGGGTCAGCTCCGCGATGATCCCCATCTGGTCCAGCCCCATCACACGGATCGAGTGCAGGCTCGAGCTAGGGCTGAATCCCGCCTGCGTGGCAGCACGGGTCTCCCGATCTCCCTGCAGCGGCGCGACGAATACCACCCCTTTGCCGGGTGCTTCCTGGGTGCGCCGGGCGACGATGAATTGCAAATCCGCGCCGGCATCCCGCAACGCGTTCAGCACGCGTGCAAGACCGCCCGGCTTGTCCTCGATGGTTGCCGCCCATACGTCGACGCGTTCCACGAGCAGTTCCATGGCCCCTCCAGAAAGTCGGACCTCGATGAAGACAATCTATGTCGCGCATGACCGGCGAGCAAGGCCGCTTGTGCGAACGGCGGCACGCAGGTTCGCCTAGGAATCCGATGATTTCGCCGACGGGGAACGCAAGCCGAGCATGACCGCCTGCCGATGCCGCCATTGAAGCAGCGCGTCGCGGAACTCGTCGGATGATTGTCCGGACGTAACGCGCCATGCTCCGGATTGAAAGGATCTCGCGGCGCGCCAGAACGATCGGGCCTCGGACCCGTCGTCGATGGGAGTAATGGGCAACTGGTACGTTCGATGCAGATACGACAGGAAGGCGAGACCGTAGCCGCGGCGCCTCATCGTCGGGAGAATTTCCAGTCGATGGACATATACCCGATCGGTTCGCGGCGCTAGGCTGTATGTCGCCGCGCCGACGATACCGCCGGATGCCGCGAGTATCGCGACTTCCCACCCCGAATGCGGCACACCGTCGATGCCCAGATCGATCGGCGTCGATTGAAAACGAATCACGGGAAGCCGGCGAAATTTGCGTCGCGCAAAAAACAACCGCAGGTAGGAAAGCACGTTCAGCCTTTCGTCATGTCCGCAGCGGCACGCTTGCTCATCTTCGCGCGCCACCGCAATTCGCAGCCGCACCCTGGCGCGTTGACGCTCCCCCTGTCGAACGCAACCGCCCATTACATGAACGACCCGGCATGGATGTCCGGATCGACGCGACCGTGCGATTCGCGAGCGACGCCGGCCAGAACTATTTCCGGTTCTTCAGGAACGTCTGTCCGGCTGCCGTAATCGAGACGCTTCCGCGGCCGTTCGTCGGATAGCGCACGAACCCTGCGCCGATGAGCTCGCGGGTAATGGACCAGCCAAGTGCGGGTGTATCGCGACCGTAACGAATATCGGCAAGGCGCTCCAGTGCCCAGATCGCGGATGCCGAGATGGTCGGAACGGTCGAAGCTTGGTTATCGCTCATGGCGTCTCCAGGTGTTTGATCATGATCAAGGGTGCTGCATGTATCGGACTCAATCGGCAAGGCACGCACTCAGGCGCGTCCAGTCGTAACGGGCGCCGACCTCGATGCGTACGGCGGCATCGACGAGGTCGATGCCGTGGTGGCCGCAGTGCCGATCCGCACGTTCGATGAGTGCCTCGAGCGACGGCAGCGGTGCGTCGCTCTTCCAGGCGAAGGCGATCACGTTGCCCGCACCGTCTTCAGCCGGTGCGATTGCGACGGACGGGCCGAACGTCTCACGCAGCCTCGCGAGACACTCACCGAGTCGCGGATCGTCGCCGAGCAGATTGACGACGAGCACGCCGTCGTCGTTCAGTCGCGCGCGACAGGTATCGTAGAAGGCTGCGCTGCAGAGCTCGGACGGCGCACCATCCGCATTGAAACCATCCTGCAACAACGCATCGAATGTGTGCGCGGTCGTCGACAGGTGCCGCGCCGCGTCCGCGCAGATGATCGCCAGGCGCGCGTCGTCGGGTGGAACGTGGAACCGGTCGCGAAGCGCGATCACTTCCGGATTGATTTCGATTGCCGTGAGACGGGTGTTCGGCAGGTTCCGATAGCAATACTTCACGAGCGAACCGCCGCCGAGCCCGATCAAGCCCACATGCGCGGGTTCCGGCTGAAACAGCAGGAACCCCATCATCGTGCGCGTATAGCCGAGTGCGAGCGCGTCCGGGGCCTCCCGCAGCATCGTGCTTTGCATGCCACGGCCGTCGAAGCACAGCGAGACGAGGTGCTCGTTTTCCACGACGATCGGCTTGTCGGCGATCTCGGCCGGGGAAGCCGCGCGCAGGCCCAGGAACGGAAAATCGACAGGCGGCACGTCGGTCAGCCCTCTTGAAGCAAGGGCAGGAGCGCACGAAGCGCCGCCTCTTCGTCCGGACCGCTTGCAAGGACTTGCGCGGATGCGCCGCGACGCACCTGCAGCGATGACATGGCCATGCCGTCCTTGGCATTCCCGCGCCGCCCATTGGCGATCAGCAGGATGTCGCTGTCGAAACGGCGCGCCGTGACCACGAGCGCATCGCGCACGGCGGTCGCACCGTTCCGGCTCCAGGCGGGACCTGCTTCGAAATAGACGACGGTTGCCATGTTCCTCGCGTGTGGCGTGAGAGGGATGCTGGTATTCAGTGGGACGGGGCGATCCGGCAGGCCATCAGGAACGCCTGGAACTCGGTTTCCCATGCCGCGTCGCGCATGTCGATTTCGAAACCGACGAGACGCTGCATTGCGCCGCTCAGATACACGACACGGAGCACTCGAGGCGGCACGCCCTGCGCGAAACAGCAGCCATCCGCATCGAGCAGCAGGCGCGGATGGTGCCGCAAGCGAGCACTGGCGACCGAGATGGGATCCATCACATGCCGAGCCGATTCCCGCGGATAGACGAACGCCAGATGAATACCGGCGGCCGCGAGCCGCTCGCCCACATCATGGAAGCGGTGGACCATCTGGAAGCCGCGCTCGCCGCCGCGCCCGACGCCCACCACGACAAGCCCCCGGCTCCCCGCGACCTCCGGCAGGGATATGGGCCGCCGATCGGGCAACAGCAGCATCCCATCCAGATCGAACATGTCGGCTACCTCCGCGAATCCGCCCTCAATTCCGGCGATCGGCGGCAAGACTGGATTATAAGACAGCATTCATGGAATGTGTATTTCATTATAATGTTGTGTGCGCCACCCCGTGGTCGGCCCGCCTGCGAGCCGACGGCACGGCGCCCGTTCCGGCGAGGCAGGTATCCGCCCGCTTTTGCCGCCGACCGGTTCGAATCCGTCCGATGGAAGCCGCGAACGGTGCCCCCGCCTGCCCGCAATGCGCAATGGAATACACCTGCCCGAACGGCACACTGCATCTGTGCGCGGACTGAGGTCATGAATGGTCGGCGGGCGCCGGCATCGAATCCGCTGACGAATCGGCCAGGCGAGTCGTCAAGGACGCGAACGGCAATGTGCTGTCGGACGGGGGGCGCGGTCGCGCCGATCAAGGATCCGCGCGTGAAGGGTTCATCGATCACGCCGAGAATGGGCGCCAAGGTAAAAAGCATCCGGATCGTCGGCGGCGATTACGAGATCGACGGCAAGACCGACGCGGGCAGCTTCGTGCTCGCGGCGTGCTTTCGCCGGGAAGCGTGACGCCGCGCGCTTACCTACGGCGAACCCGCTTGTCGTTGCAGTTCGCTGCACGCGCTCCCCACCGACAACATATCTACCCGGATCGATCGGGCATGGAGCGCGGTTATCGGAATCTGCCCGGCGTGACCATCGACGCGATCGAAACCGATCCGGACGCGATCGCGCTACGCGATGTATTCAGGATTCCTGCAGACGATGCCCGGTTCAAGATGGCCCGTGCGGATGGCACGAAGTACGTGACACGGAAGGATGCCCATACCGACCCTGGCATGCGCACGGCATGCGCACCGGGAAATCGACGTCCAGGCGGCTCGCGAACTCAGTCCGCGCTTCGCTTCACCCGTTTGCCGAGCGCGCTTTTCGTCTTGTAGCTCACGCCGTGTTGTTCGAGATACTCGCGAATCAACTGCCGCACGACTTGCGACGGCGTCAGGTCCTGCTCCGCGCAGAGCATGTCGAACGCCTCTTTCTTGGCGGGATCGATCAGGATGGTCAAGCGTGCGGTTTTCGTTTCCATTGCAGGGCAGAGTCGGCGATATGCTAATTTAATTATAATGCATCGGCCCTTGCGTACCGCGCCCGAAAGCATTCGGCACGCGCGGGTGGCCCACGCTCGGCGAAAGCGCCCCAAGCAGGATCCGCCGCCGGCAACGCGCAGTCGGGTTTCGTTTCACCTTGTGCAGGCTCACGACCGGCGGTCAAGCCGATAGAGATAGTCGAGCACGTCGTCGACGACGGGCACGATCGCCAGCGTGACGAGTGCCGCGGCCAGCGGCACGGTCGACACGTAGCCGACATGCTTGAAGCCGATTGCGCCGGCCAGCCCCCCGACGAAGAACGACGCCAGCATCGTCGCGTGAATCCTGAGCTTCGCGCGGTTCGCGATCACCGTCTGCGCGTGCACGTCGGCACTCGAACGATTCCAGTAAAAGAGCTTGCCGAGTTCGATGCCGAGGTCCGTCACGATGCCCGTCATGTGCGTCGTGCGGATTTCCGCCCCCGACAGCTTGGTGATCATCGCGTTTTGCAGCCCCATGATGAAGCACAGCAGGATCACCGTGACCGGCATGAAGAACGCTTCCCACAGCGCGAGATGGCTGCCGAGCAGCCCGAACAGGAGCAGCAGCGCCGCTTCGACGAGCAGCGGCAGCACATACTGACTCTGCAGGCCACGGCGCCGCCCCCAGTTGACGAGCACGGCCGAGCAGCCGGCACCCACCAGGAACGACGCGAGCGAACCCACCCCGGCCAGCACGAGCCGGATGTCGCCGAGCGCGGTCTGATCCGCGATCGCCGACACGATCCCGCTCATGTGCGACGTGTATTGCTTGACCGCGAGGAAACCGCCGGCATTGGTCGCGCCGGCGACGAAGGCAAGCGAAAACCCGAGCTGGCGGTTCGCGGCCGCGCTGCGGTGTTTTCCCGTCAGGCTTCGGAAGTACTGCGCTGGCATAGGATCTTCCCTCATTCGCCCGGATCGGGAGACAACGACGCCCCGAGCGGAACCCGGCGCGCCGCGGCACACCGCCACGGTCGCCCGTTCCATCCAGGGTGCCATGAGACTTTCATGATAACGGCATTATCATACCTTGTTATCCTGATTCGTCTTTCGGTGTCATAATGCGGGCAGGAACAGGCTGCGGAAGAAGCGGTCTTTCCATCACCTCGTCCAACCCGAGCGTACTGGAGACATTCCGGATGGCACCCGTGCCGGTCGTCCATTTCGTCCTGCTGGCCGTGGCCGCGTGGCTCGCGGTCGGCACGCTGGGGCTCGGGGCGCTGCGCCGCACGCGACTGGTTGCCCACGGCCTCTTTCCGCTCGGCGCACTGGTCGGGCTGCTCGTCGGCGCGGCGGGCCTCGCCGGCATCCTTGCCGAACCGTCAGCCGCGGTGCTGCCGATCGGGCTTCCCGGCCTGCCCTTTCATCTGCGTCTCGATCGCCTGTCCGGCTATTTCCTGTTCGTGCTCGGCCTCGTCGGCACTGGGATCGGCGCCTTTTCAGCCGGCTATTTCCGCAAGGGTGAAGGATCCGCGCCCGGGCTGATCTGCTTCGAATACCACGTCTGCGTCGCAAGCATCGCGCTGGTGTTGATCGCCGACGACGCCTATGTATTCATGGTCGCCTGGGAGACGCTGACGCTGTCCGCGACGTTTCTCGTCATGACCAACCACCGGATCGGCGAGATCCGCCGGGCCGGTTACCTGTATTTCCTGATCTCGCACGTCGGCGCGCTGGCGCTGCTGCTCTGCTTCGGCATTCTGCAGGCGCGCACCGGCGACTACACCTTCGCCAACCTGCGCGCGCAGTCGCTGGATGCCCTGCCCGCGTCGTTCGCCTTCCTGTTCGCGCTCGTCGGGTTCGGCGCAAAGGCGGGGATCTTCCCGCTGCATGTGTGGCTGCCGGAGGCGCACCCCGCGGCGCCGTCGCCGGTCTCGGCGCTCCTCAGCGGATTCGTGCTGAAAGTCGGCCTGTACGGCCTGCTGCGCGTGCTGTTCGACCTGTTGCACGTGCAGATTGCGTGGTGGGGCGTGCTGCTGCTCATGCTGGGGCTCGGCACCGCGCTGCTCGGCGTGGTGTTCAGCACCATCCAGGTCGACATGAAGCGCCTGCTCGCCTATTCGTCGATCGACAACGTCGGCCTGATGCTCGTCGCGCTGGGTCTCGCGGTGCTGTTCCGCGCGTACGGGATGACGAGCCTGTCGGCGCTCGCGCTGACCGCGATGCTCTACCAGATCGTTGCGCATGCGGCGTTCAAGAGCCTGCTGTTCCTGGGCACGGGCGCCGTGCTCCACGCCACCGGCGAGCGCAACCTCGGCAGGCTCGGCGGACTGATCCGCTTCATGCCGTGGACCGCGTGGGCCGTCCTCGCGGGCGTCGCGGCCAGCGCGGGCCTGCCGCCGCTAAGCGGTTTCGTGGCCGAGTGGCTGCTGTTGCAGGGCTTTCTGTTCGCGCCGCGGTTGCCGGATTCGGTGCTCGCGATGACGGTGCCGATCGCCGCCGCGCTGATCGCCATGTCGGCCGCGCTGGCCGGCTACACGATGGTCAAGTTCTTCGGCATCGTGTTCCTCGGGCAGCCGAGAGAAGCGAAGCTGAACCGCGCCCGCGACGCGAACGCGTGGGAACGGCTCGCGTTCTGCTGGTTCGCGGCCGCCAGCGTGCTGCTCGGGCTGATGCCCGCCCAGTTCGTCAAGCTGCTGGATCGCGTCACGCACACGCTGGTCGGCGCCGGCGTCGGCGCGGACAATCATGGCTGGCTGCTGTTCGCGCCCGTGTCGGCCGCTCGCGCGAGCTACATGCCGGCGGCGTTCATGCTGTTCTTCATCGCCTGCTGCGGGCTCGCGTGGGTGCTGGTGCGGCGTTTCTATCACGGCCGGCTGCGCCGCGCGGCCCCCTGGGGCTGCGGCTTCCCGTTCACGACCGCGCGCATGCAGGATACGGCGGAAGGATTCGGGCAGCCGATCCGCGAAATCTTCGCACCGCTGCTGCACATCGAGCGGCAATTGCCGTCGCCGTTCGACACCCAGCCGGCCTACCGGGTGTCGGTGACCGATCGCACCTGGTCCGCGCTCTACGCGCGCATCGCGGCGCTCACGCAACGCGCCGCCGACTGGGCAGGCCGCCTGCAGACGGGCAAGATCGCGGTTTACCTGACCTACAGTTTCGTCGTGCTGATCGTGCTGCTGATGTTGGTGAGACGATGGTAACCCTGTCCGGCGTCATCTCGCAGACTCTCGAAATCGTGATAGCGATCGCGGCCGCGCCATTGCTCACGGGGTGGGTCAACCAATGCCGCGCCTGGCTTCAGAACCGGCGCGCGCCGTCCATCTGGCAGCCGTACCGGATGCTCCACAAGCTGTTCAACAAGGAATCGGTCATCGCGCACGGCGCGAGCCCCGTGTTCCGCGGCGCGCCCTATGTCGTCTGGGCCGCCATGACGCTCGCGTGCGCAATCGTGCCGACCCTGTCGACCGAGTTGCCGCTGTCGCCCGCCGCCGATGCGATCGCGCTCGTCGGCCTGTTCGCGCTCGCGCGCGTCGCGCTGTCGCTCGCGGCGATGGACGTCGGCACGGCGTTCGGCACGCTCGGCGCGCGCCGCGAAATGCTGATCGGCTTCCTCGCGGAGCCGGCATTGCTGATGGTGCTCCTGTCGGCCTCGCTGATTACGCAGTCGACGCTGCTGACGAGCATCGTCGCGACGCTCGGCCGCGGCGAGCTCACGATCTATCCGAGCCTGGCGTTCGCCGGCATCGCGTTCACGCTGGTCGCGCTGGCCGAAAATGCGCGGCTGCCGGTCGACAATCCGACCACCCACCTCGAGCTCACGATGATCCACGAGGCGCTGATCCTCGAATATTCGGGGCGGCACCTTGCGTTGATGGAATGGGCGGCAAGCCTCAAGCTGTTCGCGTATTCGTGCATCGGTCTCGCGTTGTTCGTGCCCTGGGGCATCGCGAATGCGGGCGATCCGGTCGCGCTGCTGCTGGCGGTGCCGGTGCTCTTCATCAAGCTGACGGCAGGCGGTGTCGCGCTCGCCGTGGTCGAAACGGCCAACGCGAAGATGCGCATCTTCCGGGTACCGGAATTCCTGGCCACGGCCTTCCTGCTGGCCGTGATCGGCATGCTCGTCCACCTGCTGCTGGGGGCATGAATGCACGCCTACGCGACACAACTGATCAACTTCCTCGCGGCCGTGCTGCTGATGCTGTCGTTCGCGATGCTGAGCCAGCGCCGGATCCTGTCACTGATCCATCTCTACACGCTGCAGGGCGTCGCGCTCGTGTCGGCGAACCTGATCCTCGGCTTCGTCACGGCCGACGTGCACCTGTATGTGTCCGCCGGGCTGACGCTCGTGCTGAAGGTCGGCGTGATTCCGTGGTTCCTGTATCGGCTCGTGCGCAGGCTCGACGTCAAGACCGACGTCGAACCGCTCATCAACATCCCGACCACGCTGCTGATCGGCATCGTCCTCGTGATCGTCGCGTTCAACGTCGCCGCGCCGATCAGCCAGCTCGCGACCTCGGTCGCGCGCGGCACGCTCGGCATTGCGCTCGCGTGCGTGCTGCTGTCGTTCATGGCGATGATCACGCGCGCCAAGGCCATTCCACAGGTGATCGGCTTCCTGTCGATGGAAAACGGGCTGTTCTTCGCTGCGGCGGCCGCGACCAACGGCATGCCGATGATCGTCGAGCTCGGCATCGGGCTCGACGTGCTGATCGGCATCCTGATTCTGGGCGTCTTCATGTTCCAGATTCGCGAGCAGTTCGACAGCCTGGACATCCATCACCTCGAGAAACTCAAAGATGAATGACGCCCACGTCGTGCTCGCCGTGCTCGGGCTGCCGCTCGCGGGCGCCGCGTGCCTCGCCTGCGTGCGGCCGAGCCGGGTCGCGCGCCATCTGAACGTCGGCTTCAGCTTCCTGACGTTCGCGGCGACGCTGGTGCTTGCCGCGCGCACCGTCGAGCACGGCCCGTCGTACGCATTCGGACGCGCGTTTTTCGTCGATCCGCTCAATGTCTATCTCGTTGCGCTCACGGCGTTCGTCGGCTGGACGACGTCGCTGTTTTCCCGGCCCTACATGCAGATCGAGGAAGCCCGCGGCCGGATGACGGCCGCGCGAATGCGGCTCTATCACAGCATGTATCAGCTCTTCATGTTCGCGATGCTGCTCGCGCTGCTGACCGACAACGTCGGCGTGCTGTGGGTCGCAATGGAGGCCGCCACGCTCGCCACCGTGTT
Organism: Burkholderia sp. Bp8991; assembly: GCF_003853795.1. Classification (NCBI taxonomy): domain Bacteria; kingdom Pseudomonadati; phylum Pseudomonadota; class Betaproteobacteria; order Burkholderiales; family Burkholderiaceae; genus Burkholderia; species Burkholderia sp. Bp8991. The sequence goes on from NZ_QTQJ01000002.1 coordinate 182,028, forward strand.
GCTCGTCAGCGTCTACCGAACCGCCGCGAGCCTCGAAGCCGCATGGAAGTACTTCATCCTGTGCGGCGTGGGCATCGCCCAGGCGCTGTTCGGCACGATCCTGCTGTACCTCGCCGCGAGCCGGCAGCTCACCGACGGCGACGCGCTGCTGTGGACGAGCCTGGCCGCCGTCAAGACGCAGCTCGACCCGACGATCGTGTCGATCGCCTTCGTGTTTCTGCTGGTCGGCTACGGGACCAAGGTCGGCCTCGTGCCGATGCACAGCTGGCTGCCGGACGCGCACGCCGAAGGTCCGACGCCGATTTCGGCGGTACTGTCCGGCCTGCTGCTGAACGTCGCGCTGTACGCGGTGCTGCGCTGCAAGGTGCTGGCCGACGGCGCGCTCGGCAATGGCCTGCCGGGGCGGCTGCTGGTCGGGTTCGGGCTCGTGTCGGTCCTGATCGCGTCGTTCTCGCTGTTCCGGCAGAAGGACGTGAAGCGCCTGTTCTCGTACTCGTCGATCGAGCATATGGGCTTGATGACGTTCGCATTCGGGCTCGGCGGCCCGATCGCGACGTTCGCCGGGCTGCTGCACATGACGGTCCATTCCCTCGTCAAGTCGGCGATCTTCTTCGCGGTCGGCCATGCCGCGCAGAAGGCCGGCACGCAGGCGATCGACGGCATTCGCGGGCTGCTGCAGGTCAGCCCGACGGTCGGCTGGGCCATGATGCTCGGCACGCTTGCGATTCTCGGCCTGCCGCCGTTCGGCGTGTTCGCGAGCGAATTCCTGATCCTGACGACGGCCATGAACACGCTCCCGTGGACCGCGCCGTTGCTGCTGCTCGGGCTCGCCGTCGCGTTCGCGGCGATCTTCGCGCGCGTGCAGCGGATGGTGTTCGGCGAAACGACGACGGCGACGCCGCTCGAACACCGGCCGGCGCTGCTGCCGGTGTTCGTGCATCTGGGACTCGGCCTGATGCTGGGCCTGTACGTGCCGCCTTACCTGGCCATGTGGTACCGCCAGGCGGCGACGATGCTGGCAGGGTGAACGATGCGACTCGACTTGATTCAGGCGGACGGCTCGACGCGCCTGCGGCACGCGGCAGGCCAGGTTCCGGCTGCCGTGGTTGACGTGGACGAACCGCGCTGGCTCGACATCGCGCATGCCGCGCGGAGCGAACGAAGCCGGCTCGTCGCGATGTGGGGCGGCGAAACGCGCGCGCGCGTATTTTCGGTCAATGCGGCGTACGAATGCGACGACGGCGTCCTGTGGGTGCGTCTCGCGATCGGGCCGGAACCGCGGGCCGACGGCGACTATCCCGACCTCGCGGGCGTGTTTCCCGCCGCGACGCGGATGCAGCGCGCCATTTTCGACCTGACCGGCCTGCGCGCGCGCGATGCGCGCGACACGCGCCCGTGGCTCAATCACGGCAACTGGCCCGACGACTACTTTCCGCTGCAGAAGCAGGCAACCGGCATCGAGCGATTCGAATCGAACGAAGCGGATTACCCGTTCGTGCAGGTTGCCGGCGACGGCGTGCATGAAATCGCGGTCGGGCCGATTCACGCTGGCATCATCGAGCCGGGCCATTTCCGGTTTTCCGTCGTCGGCGAGAAGGTGCTGCGGCTCGAGGAACGGCTCGGCTATGTACATCGCGGCGTCGAGCGGCTGTTCGAACGGACGGCCGCATCGAACGGCCATCGCATTGCGGGCCGGATCGCCGGCGACTCGACCGTCGCGTTCTCGTGGGCTTATTGCATGGCGCTCGAACAGGCCTGCGGCACGGCCGTGCCGGCGCGTGCGCTGGTGCTGCGCGCCCTCCTGCTCGAGCGCGAGCGCATCGCCAATCACCTCGGCGACCTCGGCGCGCTCGGCAACGATGCCGGATTCGCGTTCGGTCTCGCGCAGTTCTCGCGGCTCAAGGAGAACTGGATCCGGACCAACGGCGGCGTCTTCGGGCATCGCTACCTGATGGACCGGATCGTGCCGGGCGGGCTGGCCGTCGACATCGATCCGGAAGACGCGGCGATCCTCACCGAACAGTGCGAACGCATTGCACGCGACGTGCACGTGATGCGCAAGATCTACGAGGACCAGTCCGGGCTGCAGGACCGGTTTCTCGGCACCGGCCGCCTGAATGCCGACGTCGTCGCGCATTTCGGCGTGCGCGGCATGGCCGCCCGCGCCAGCGGCCAGACCTTCGACGTGCGCGCGAACCTGCGGCCGGCCCCGTACCACGACCTGGCCGTCCAGGCGGCCAGCGATGCGCGCGGCGACGTTGCGGCGCGGGTCGCCGTGCGGTTTGCCGAAATCGACGAATCGCTGCGCCTGATGACCGACCTGCTCGCGAATCTTCCGGAGGGGCCGATCGCCGCCGCCGTCATGCCCGCGGCGGCGCCATCCGCGGGCATCGGCTGGGTGGAGGGCTGGCGCGGCGACGTGTTCGTCGCGCTCGAGACGGCATCGGGCGATGCCATCGCGCGCTGCCATTGCCACGATCCGTCCTGGCAGAACTGGCCGGCGCTCGAGCACGCGATCATCGGCAACATCGTTCCCGATTTCCCGCTGATCAACAAGTCGTTCAACCTGAACTACGCGGGGCACGATCTCTGATGTGGCAACTCATCCGTCAATTCGCGCGCACCGACTTTCCCGACGAACCCGTGCCGGCCACCGAAGCCGCGTGGCGACACGAGGCGCAGCAGATTCGTCAGGACATACTCGACCTCCTCGGCCGCGCCTTGTGCATCCGGCAGATCGACGCGGGTTCGTGCAATGGTTGCGAGCTGGAGATCCACGCGCTGAACAACCCGTACTACAACATCGAAGGGCTCGGGATCAAATTCGTCGCCAGCCCGCGCCATGCGGATCTGCTGCTCGTGACCGGCCCCGTCACGCTGAACATGAAGGCCGCCGTGCTTGCCGCGTACGACGCCACGCCGGCGCCGAAACTCGTCGTCGCGGCCGGCGAGTGCGCATGCACGGGCGGCATCTTTGCCGACAGCTATGCGGTGTGCGGCCCCGTTTCGTCGGTCCTGCCCGTCGACGTGACCATCCCCGGATGCCCGCCCCCTCCGGTCGATTTGCTGCGCGGCATCCTGACCGCCTGCCGATCACGCGGAGCGTGAAGCGGATGCCCGCGGCAATCCTTCAGGCGGCCGATGAGGCGCGGATATCCGGATCCATGACGTCGTCTCGTTCGAACGCAAGCCGGCCCCGGCGCACAGCCACCGAACGATCCGCGTGCAAACGGAAACGCGATGCTCACGCGCGTCGCGACGCGCGGTATCGGTATCCCTGCAACTTTTATTGAGGCGAAGGAAAACTGTATGACTGAAAAAGGTAAAGACCAGATCGTTCGTGCGTTCCGCGCGGTCTTCCTGGCGTTTCTCGGCGTCAACAAACGAAAGAATCTCGAAGCGGATGCCACGCAACTCAACCCGTTCGCGGTAGTCATTGCCGCGTTCGTTGCGCTTGGCGCATTCATTGCGCTGCTGCTGATCGTCGTTCATCTGGTCGTGGGTTGACGGTTCGCCGCCACGAATGCGCGAGTTCGCCACGGCAACGCACCGGCCAGGTCGCGCGCATGCCCGATCGCTACGGCGTGAAGATCGGCAGGCCCGGTGCGATCGGGTCGCCCGGCTCGATCGGCCGGTTCTCCCGTATCGCATCGACGATCCAGGTCATCGGCGCCGACCGCGCCGGTCGACGCGCGACCGAATGCCGCCCATCACCGCCCGATCGGCAGCCCAGTCGGTTCGATCCACCCGAGCCGGTATGCGATCAGCAGCGACAGGAACAGCGTGATCGACAACCCGACGCGCGCCGCCAGCGACCACGCCATCCGCTTGCTTCCGCCGCGGTCGTGATTCATGAAATACAACGCGAAAACCAGGCTTCCGATAATCATCACGAAAGCCGCCGAAACCAGCGCAATCTTCATTGTTTGTGTTCCTCCAGACCCGAATCGGTCTTCAGCAGTTCGGCCAGCCTTTGCCGCTCGGCAGCGACGTCGGCGACGCCCGACGCCGGCCAGTCCAGCGCCACGCCATTACCCAGCGAATCGCGCACGAGCGTCTGGTAATGGCGGTCGCTGATCCGGCCCTGCTCCATCGCTTCCGATATCTCATGCCGAAACGGTAGCGGAAAGCTCGCGTATCCGCGCGACAGCGCGGCATATTGCCGCGCGTCGATCTCTTTCGACGACGGCACGACGGCCCACACCACGACGGCCACGATGGCTGCAAACGGAATCGCCGTATAGCGGAGAACGAACTTGATCGGGGTCATGAGGCGGATATCGGAGTGGCGTGTAGCGGAGTGGCGTGTAGTAATGGCGAAGCAACGGCCAGGCAGCGCCGCGGTGACGGCCCGCACGGGCCGCATGGAAACGGAAGCGGCCGGCGCCCATCGCGCAAACGCCGGCGCCGCTTGGGCAGCCCGGCTGCCGGCAGCCACGTCCGACATTGTACTTAAAGCCCCATACGGCCAACAGGGTATGATAATCCGGTTATCATGTTTGCCGCGCGATCGACGATCCGTTCTCAGCGCGCGAATGCCGGCGTCGCGAGTTCGCTCGCACACCACAATCGCGCATTCGGACAGAGCAGCGAAAACGGATGGATTATAATTTGATTAACATATCGACCGCGCCCGCCTCACGATGGAAACGAAAACCGCCCGCCTGACCGTCCTGATCGACCCCGCGAAGAAAGAAGCGTTCGACCTGCTCTGCGCGGAGCAGGATCTCACGCCGTCGCAAGTCGTGCGTCAGTTGATCCGCGAGTATCTCGACAAACACGGCGTCACGTACAAGACGAAGAGCACGCTCGGCAAGCGGGTGAAGTAAGCCCGGCCGAACCCGGCGCCGTCACGCGCAGATCTCCCACCGTGCATGTTCACGCGCGCGCCACACGAGCCGCGCGGGATCGATGCCCTCCCCGGCCTTCATGCGCCGGGCGGTGGACGACAGCTTGAGCGCGCCGGCCGAACCGAACCCGAGCGCGCGTTCGAGCAGGATCCGCAGCGACGGCAACGGGTTGCCGTTCTTCCACGCGAACGCGATGAAGTTGTTGTCGTCGCCGCACGGCACCAGCGCATACGAATCGTCGAACACCGCGCGCAGTTGCTCGAGATGCCGCGGCAACGCCGGATCGTCGTCCATGAAGTTGATCGCGAGCACGCCCGTTTCGCTCAGCCGCGCACGGCACGCGTCGAGAAAGGCCACGCCCGTGCAACTGCCCGGCATGCCGTCGGCAACGAACGCGTCGTGCAGGATCACGTCCGCCCGAACCTCGGGCCTTGCCACGTAGTCGGCGCCGTCCGCGCAGACCACCGCGAAGCGCGCGTCGTCCTGCGGAATCCGGAACACGTCGCGCAGCGCGATCACGTCCGGGTTGATCTCGACCGCGTCGATCGCCGTGTCGGGCAGGTGCCGATAGCAGTATTTCGCGAGCGATCCGCCGCCGAGCCCGATCATGCAGATGCGCGCCGGCACCGGCTGCAGCAGCAGGAAACCCATCATCACGCGCGTATAACCGAGTTCGAGCCTGACCGGATCCTGCAGCGACATGAAGCTCTGCGTGCCGAAGTGGTCGAAGTGCAGCGACACCGCGTGCTTCGTCTCGAGCACGAACGGCCGGCCGTCGTTCAACGGCATCGCCAGGAACTGCAGGAATGCGTCATAGGACGCTCGATCCTCGCTCATGCTCGGCAGGCCCGGTTGATCGGAGCGTCGGTCGCGCCGCGTGCGGTCATACCTTCTTCAGGTAGCAGGCCTTCAGCATGAAGCCGCCCATGTCGGTCTTGCAATCGACTTCGTGATCGCCGCCGACGAGACGGATGCTCTTCACCTTGGTGCCCATCTTCAGCGTGATCGACGAGCCCTTCACGCGCAAATCCTTGATCAGCACGACGGAATCGCCGTCCGACAGCACGTTGCCGTTCGCGTCCTTGACGACGTCGCCCGCCGGTTCGTCGCCCGCTTCGGCGCCGGCGCCGGCCGACCATTCATGGCCGCAGTCCGCGCACACGTAAAGCGTGCCGTCCGGGTAGGTGTTTTCCATCGCGCATTGCGGGCAGGCGGGGGCGGCGTTCATTGCAGCTTCCATTCGGTGGGGGTTCAGGTCAATCGAAAAAAAATACCGGGCACGCAAGCACGTGGCCCGGACCGCGCGCGCACCGCTGCGATCCACGGATCGGCAGGGCAGCGCAACGCGCACACGACATTATAATGCAATACACATAATCCAGTTGTCGTATTATAATCGTCAGCTTTCGATCATTCGCCGGACTTGATGGCGGTTTCGCTGAGGATGTCGACATGTTCGAGATGAATGCCGCACCGGCACGCGATGCACGGCGCGCGGCGCCCCGTCGGGAAGCCGCGCGCCGCGCGTTCCCGCCGTGTTGGCGGCCGGCCATTGCACGCCGTTCCGGCGATTTTCCCCGAGGGTGATCCGCACGTGGCAACCGTCGTCTACGTTGAAATCGGCCCCGCATGGAACCGCGGCCGTGCGGCCGCGTCCCGCGACGCGATCGTCGCGGCGGCACACCGCTTCCACAGCGAGATACTGCTGCTCGCCAACGGGCTCAGCGGCAGCGCGAAGGACGCAACGGCCATCGCGGCGCTGCAGATGCATGGCGGCACGTCGGCGCAGATGCTTGCCACCGGCCCCGACGAGGAAGCCGCGCTCCAGGCGCTGCTGCCGTTGCTGCAGGCGGGCTGACGCCGCCGCGCGCCGCGTCGCCCGATCCCACGGCCTCGTGCCGTTCACCCTGAATCACCCGTCCCCTGAGGAAGCGATGAACGACAACGTCACGTCCAATACCCCCAACCTGTCCGCGTCCGCGCTCTGGGCGCTCGAGCGCCTCGCCGACGTGCGCTACGGCCGCGATGCGCCGGCGCTCGGCTGGTCGGTCGAGCAGGAACTCGTCGGCGCGGGCTTCGTCAGCCATGCCGCGCATGGCCGTTCCGCGGCATCGATCACCGCGCACGGCCGCGACTTCCTGAAAAGCCGGAAGTAGGAAACAGGAAACGGCCGGCACGGGCGCGCTGCCGTCACGCGGCCGCCATCCCGTGCCCCCCCCGTCGGGCGACGGCTATTCCGGCGATGCGATTCGCATGCCCCGCTGCCGGCGGGGATTTGCGGCCGCGCCGCGGTTTCCGCGGTATCGTACGGGACCCCAGCGCGGCGCACCGTGCCGCCTTCGCCTTCCTTTCCTCATGGAACGCCCGATGACCTCCCGCGCCCTGCCGCCCGTCACGTCCCCACCGGTTCTCGACACGCCCCGCCTGATCCTCGAAGGCCATCCGCTCGGCGACTTCGACGCGCTCGCCGCAATGTGGACCGAGCCGACCGTCGTCGAGCACATCTTCAACGGCAAGCCGTCGGCGCCGCGCGACTCGTGGATGCGGCTGCTCGCGTATCGCGGGCTGTGGCCGCTGCTCGGCTACGGCTACTGGGCGATCCGCGAGAAGGCGTCGGGCCGCTATGTCGGCGATCTCGGCTTCGCCGACTTCCACCGCGCGGTCGAGCCGCCGATTCGCGGCGTGCCGGAAGCCGGCTGGGCGCTCGCGAGCTGGGCGCACGGCAAGGGCTATGCGACCGAGGCGCTGGCGCATGCGCTCGGCTGGCTCGATGCCCAGAACCGGTTCGAACGCAGCGTGTGCCTGATCGCACCGACCAACGTCGCGTCGATCCGCGTCGCGCAGAAGGCCGGGTATGCCGATCCGGTGCGGATCCGCTTCAACGACGCCGATTCGCTGCTGTTTTCGCGCGCGTGCCGCTAGGCACGATGCCGCCGTCGCTGCCGACGACGGAACGCGCAACGATCGCGAGCCAGCACAACCCTTGCATGCCGCGGGTCGGTGCGCCCGCCGCCGTCACGTGTCCGCCGGCTTGTCGCTGAGCGCGGACGACGCCGGATTCTCCGGCTCGCGCGCGAGGCCTTGCGCGAACACCTTCAACCCTTCGAGCAGCGGCGTCAGCGCATCCCACAGCGCTTCGTCGTGCAACAGCCGGTACGCGCCGCGCACGCCGGGCGCGACGTGCTCGTGCTCGGCCGGCTGCCACGCGCCGATGTGATGCAGCGCGTCGGCTGCCGCGAACACGGCCTTGCCGAACTGCTCCGGCGGAATCCGCGACAGCGCCGTCACGAGTGCCGCGAGGTTCTGCATGCCGCTTTGCATGCCGGGCTTGTCGAACGCGCCGACGAAAGTCTCGGCCATCTGCGCATTCGCACTGACGACCTCGTTCGCGAAGCGCAGGAAGCCATGGCGGTGGAGGCTGCCGAGCAGGCTTTCGAGCGCGTGGTGCGCGTCGGGCTCCGGTGCCGGGGGCGTCGTGGCGGGATAGGGACGATCGGTCATCAGCGGTTCTCCGGATGAGGCGCGGCGTGACGGACGTTGCGGCCGCCACGCGTGCGCCGGATTCGTGTCGTGCTTCGTTCACCGCGCCCGCCGGCGCGCAGCCGATGTCGCCGTCAGTGCGTCGGGCCGCCGGGCGGCGCCTTGTATTCGCTGCGTGCGCCCATCGCGTCCTCGACGGTCTGCACGCCGCGCAGCGCGGCCACGCCGTCGACGACGGCATGCCGTTCCGCTTCTTCCACCTGCCCGCTCAGGCGCACGTGCCCGTGCTCGACGGTCACGTCGACGTCGCGCGGACGCCCGACCAGATGGCCCAGCGCCGCACGCACGCGTTCGGTGACCAGTGCGTCGTCCGCGTCGCCGGCGAGCCAGTCGGCGCGCAGCCCCGCGATCGCGCCGCGCGCATGGTCGGCCGCGCGCTTCGCCTGCGTATTCGCGTAGTCGACCACGCCGTGGCGGCCCGCGGCAGCCTTGTCGCGCACGTACGCGCGCCGCCGCCGGCCCGACGCCGGATCGAGGAAATACATCGCCGCCGCGCCGCACGCGACGGCTACCGCGAGATTCAACAACGGGTTGTTCGAGCGTGTTCTGGAAGTCATGGGAGCACCGTGGTCGATACCCGGGACAGCCGGGCTTCGCCGACACGTGCAGCATGAGCCGTTCCTCGCCGCAACGCCGCCGCTGCGGCGGCGTTGCGCGCACGCCGGTGCGGCATCCGGGCCGCGTGGCTTACTCTGCGGCGGGGCGATCGAAATGACAAGCGCTTGAAAATTCCGCGACCGGCGAGCACCGCCGGCCATGGACGGTGCCGGGCGCGAAAACCGCGGCATGCGTCGTTGACGCGCGTCGAATGGCGCGGTACACGAGCCGGCCGCGGCCTGCGAGCCGGTTCATGCGTGAGCGTCCGGCGACGTGCGTTGCCGCCGCGCGTGCGTATCCGTGCCGCGGGCGGGCATGCGACTGACCGTTAGTTGCAATTGCAGGATCACCCGCCTGGGTGCTGGCCGCGGGCATGCGGCATCCGCCGTCGGTCATGCCCCCGCCCCCTGCTCGGATGCGGCCCGCCGCGACACGACCGACCGCGCCCGCTCAACCGCGTGATGGCCGGCGCTCACGGCGTCGCGCCGTGCATCTTCTGCCAGCGCTCCATCAACGCGATCTCGTCGCGCTGCGCGGCGACGATGCGGCTCGCGAGCTGCCGCAGCGTCGGATCCTTGCCGTACTTCAGCTCGACCCGTGCCATGTCGATCGCACCCTGGTGATGCGGCGCCATCTGCGACACGAAATCGCGATCGGCATCGCCGGAATAACGCGCGCCCTCCATCGCATCCATCATCCTGCGGTCGGCGCGCTTGTACGCCTGGGTCGAGGTGTCGGGAACGGTCACGGTGTCGGGCGGGCGCAATTGGCCCCCGGCCGGCGATACGGCTGCCGCGGCGGCGACCAGCAGTGCGCAGGCGGCGCAGTGCCGGGCCGCGCGCACCGGGCGGCGGGTGAATGCATCCATGTCACGGCTCCTCGGGAATTGAACGGTCGGTTGCCTGCTCTTCGCGTGCAACGCTTGCCTGCAACGCCCGTACCCGACGCAGACGGCACGCCCGCACGGCACGCGCATTGCGCGACGCACCGGCAACGCCGCGCACGGCGATCGCCCGCGCCCGGCGTACCGGCTCATCCCGAACCAAGGAGAAACGGCATGGCGACAGTGGCGGATTTCATCGTCGAACGGCTGTATGACTGGGGCGTGCGCCGCATCTACGGCTACCCGGGCGACGGCATCAACGGCTTCTTCGGCGCGCTCGGCCGGGCCGAGGGCAAGATCGCGTTCGTCCAGGCGCGCCACGAGGAGATGGCCGCCTTCATGGCGTCCGCGCATGCAAAATTTACAGGCGAGCTAGGCGTGTGCGTCGCGACCTCGGGCCCCGGCGCGACGCACCTCGTGACCGGCCTGTACGACGCGCGGCTCGACCACATGCCGGTGCTCGCGATCGTCGGCCAGCAGGCGCGCGCGGCGCTCGGCGGCCACTACCAGCAGGAAGTCGACCTGCCGGCGCTGTTCAAGGACGTTGCGGGCGCATTCGTCCAGCTTGCCGTCGTGCCGGGCCAGGTGCGCCACCTGGTCGACCGCGCGGTGCGCATCGCGCTCGGTGCGCGCACGGTCACCGCGCTGGTGCTGCCGAACGACCTCCAGTCGCTCGACTACGCGCCGCCGAAGCGCGCGCACGGCACCGTGCATTCGGGGATCGGCTACACGCCGCCGAAGGTGGTGCCTTATCCCGACGACCTGCAGCGCGCGGCCGACGTGCTCAATGCCGGCAAGCGGGTCGCGATGCTGGTCGGCGCGGGCGCGCTGCGTGCGACCGACGAGGTGATCGCGGTGGCCGACCGCCTCGGCGCGGGCGCGGCGAAGGCGCTGCTCGGCAAGGCGGCGCTACCCGACGACCTGCCGTGGGTGACCGGCGCGATCGGGCTGCTCGGCACCCGGCCGAGCTACGAGCTGATGAGCGAATGCGACACGCTGCTCGTCGTGGGCTCCGGTTTCCCTTATTCGGAATTCCTGCCGAAGGAAGGCGAGGCACGCGGCGTGCAGATCGACCTGAAGGCCGACATGCTGAGCCTGCGCTACCCGATGGAGGTCAACCTCGTCGGCGACAGCGCCGAGACGTTGCGCGCGCTGCTGCCCCTGCTGAAGGAACGGGACGACACCGGCTGGCGCGACCGGATCGCGAAATGGAATGCGGACTGGCGCGACACGCTCGCGGCACGCGCGGCCGCGCAGGCGAGCCCCGGTCGCGGCGTGAATCCGCAACGCGCGTTCACCGAGCTGTCGCCACGGCTGCCCGGCGACGTGATCCTGACGAGCGATTCGGGCTCCTGCGCAAACTGGTATGCGCGCGACCTGATGATGCGGCGCGGGATGATGGGCTCGCTGTCCGGCGGCCTCGCGTCGATGGGCGCCGCCGTGCCGTATGCGATCGCCGCCAAGTTCGCGCACCCGGCGCGCCCCGTGATCGCGATGGTCGGCGACGGCGCGATGCAGATGAACAACATGGCCGAGCTGATCACCGTCGCGAAGTACTGGCGGCAATGGCCCGATCCGCGCTGGATCTGCATGGTGCTGAACAACGAGGACCTGAACCAGGTCACGTGGGAGCAGCGCGTGATGGAAGGCGACCCGAAGTTCGACGCATCGCAGCAGATCCCGGATGTGCCGTACTACCGCTTCGCGACGCTGCTCGGGTTGAAGGGCATCTACGTCGACGACCCGGAGCAGCTCGGCGCCGCGTGGGACGAGGCGCTCGCGTCCGACCGTCCGGTCGTGCTCGAGGTCAAGAGCGATCCGGAAGTGCCGCCGCTGCCGCCGCACGTGACGCTGCAGCAGGCGAAGCACTTCGCGCAAACGCTGGTGAAGGGCGACGCGCGCGAGGCGAACGTGATCGTCGAGACCGCGCGGCAGGTTCTGTCGGCCGTGTTGCCGGGCAACGGCGAACACGGTGGCAAGGGCGGGACAAGCCGGTCGTAGCGCATCACGGGCGGGACGGCGCGGTACGCGTGTCGTGCCGCCCCGTCGCGTGCGGCGCGGCGCAGCGCGGTGGGTCAGCCGATGTCGACGTCGCCGCCGCCATCCTGCAGCGCGAGCGCGGCGTTGACCAGGCCGACCTGCGCAAGCGCGAACGGGAAATTCCCGCACATGCGCCGCGCCTTCACGTCGTACTCCTCGGCCAGCAGACCGACGTCGTTGCGCAGGCCCAGCAGCCGCTCGAACAGCGCGTGCGCGTCGGCGTCGCGCCCCTGCATCCGGTACACCTGCACCAGCCAGAAGCCGGCCGCGACGAACGCGCCTTCGTTGCCCTCGCAACCATCGTCGAAGCGCGGCGGGCGATAACGGAACGGCAGGCCGTCCTCGACCAGCTCGCGCTCGATCGCAGCGACCGTCGCCGCGACGCGCGGGTCGGACGCGTCGAGCATCCCCGTCAGCGGAATCAGCAGCAGGCTCACGTCGAGCCCGTCACCGTCGTAGCGGTCGACGAAGCGGCCGAGTTTCGCGTGGTAGCCGCGCGCGAGGACGTCCGCATGCACGGTATCGGCCCAGCGCCGCCACGCGTCGAGCGGCGCGTGATGATCGAACGCGTGCGCGGAGCGGCACGCGCTTTCGACGGCCGCCCATACCATCACCTTCGACGACGTGAACGGGTGCCGGCCGCTGCGCACTTCCCAGATCCCTTCGTCCGGCTCGCGCCAGATCGTCGCGAGATGCTCGAGCAGTCGCCGCTCGAGCATCCATGCGTCGTCGTCGGGCGGCAGCCCGTGCCGGCGCGCCTGGTACAGCGCGGCCAGCACTTCGCCGTACACGTCGAGCTGCAGTTGTTCGGCCGCCGCGTTGCCGAAGCGCACCGGCCGCGCGCCTTCGTAACCGGCCAGGTGCGCGGCTTCCCATTCGTCCGCCCGCCGGCCGCCGTCGGCCGCGTACAGCACCTGCAATTGCGCCGGATGATCGGCGATCGCGCGCACCAGCCAGTCGCGCCAGCGCGCCGCCTCGTCGCGGTAGCCGCAGCGCACCAGCGCGCGCAGCGTGAAGCTCGCGTCGCGCAGCCAGCAGTACCGGTAGTCCCAGTTGCGCATGCCGCCAAAGGATTCGGGCAGCGAGCTCGTCGGCGCCGCGACGATGCCGCCGGTGCGCACGCTCGACAGCAGCTTCACCGTGATCAGCGCGCGCTCGATCGCGTCGCGATACGGGCCTTGCGCCGTATTGCACGTCGACCAGGCGCGCCACGACGCGAGCGTGTCGCGCAGCGACGCGTACGCATCCGGCAAGGGCGGCGGCCGGTCATATGAACGCGCGTAGCTGATGCAGAAATCCGCGCGCTCGCCCGCGGCGATCCGCTGCGTGCCGACGAGCCGGTCGTCCCGCACGTCGAGGTGCGCGTCGGTATCGAGCCACATCGCGTCGCCGCCCGTCATCATTCGCCAGCGCCGGCCGAGCCGCCGGCACCACGGCAGCGCGTGGCCGTAGTCGAAGCGCACGCCGAGATCGACGTCGAGTTTGACCGCGCCGCGCTCGCCGCGCACGCTGCGGATCAGGCACGGGTCGGGCGCCGCCCAGTTCATCCAGTCGATCACGACGACGCAGCCGGACGACGTCTCGAACGTCGTTTCGAGCACCGCGCTGCCGGGCAGGTAGCGGCGCGTCGCGCGGGCCCCCGGCTCGCGCGGCCCGATGCGGAAGCGGCCGTTGTCCGGCGTGCCGACGAGTGCGGCAAAGCATGGCGGCGAATCGAAGTCCGGCCAGCACAGCCAGTCGATGCTGCCGTCGAGCGCGACGAGTGCGGCACTGCGGCCGTCGCCGATCAGCGCGTAGTCCTCGATTAGCATCGCGCTCACCGGTTCAGCTTGCGCGCGGCGGCGTCGCCGACGTCGACGGCGATCGGCAGCGCTTCGACGCCATGCGCGCGCACTTCGCACGCGATGTCGTGCAGCGCGCGCGGATCGCGGGCAGGCAGCGCGACCTTGGCAGCGCGTCGCGCGAACGCATGAGTGGCGGCCCGGCCGCCCCCGGCATTCGCACTCGTGATCGCGACGGTCCTCACGGTCGATTCCTCCTGTTTTTTCGCGGTGGCCGGCACGCCGCCGAGACATTCCCGGGATTGCCGGCCGTAACACGATCGGCGTAGCAAACTGCGTGCCGGATATCGCACGGGCCGCGGCACCCTGCCCCCGAACGATGAACCGTCGCCCGATTTACAAGCCGGCTGTAACGCGCTGCACGTTGCGTGCACAACGCCGGGCGCCTCGCCTACGCGCCGTCCGCGCACGGAACTTGCTCCGCCGCGAACGGTTTGTCGTCACGCCGCCGGATCCGGCAAGGAGTCGCCGTTGCTCGTCCCGCCGTTCATGAATGCGTGCCGTATTGCCGATACCGCCGATATCGCCGGCATTCCCGGCATCGCCGGCATCGCCGCGGCCGCGTGCATCGTCGCGCCGCGGGCAGCGCGTGCGGCCGACGCTTCTGCGTCACCCGCCGGCCCGCTGCCGCTCGCGTACGTCGCGCATGCTGCCGGCCCCGCTGCAGATCCGGTGCTCGTGCTCGGCTGGGCCTTGCTCGCGCTGTGCACGTTCGTCTGCGCGACGATCGCGGTGCTGCTGCTGATCGCGATGTTTCGCCGCCGCGCTCAGGCGGGCGGCGGTCACGGCAGCGGGCTCGCGATCGTGACGGTCGGCTCCGCGATCTCGATCGCGCTGCTGTTCGGCGCGCTGGTCTACATGCTGCGCGTGCTCGGCGCGGTCGCGGCGCCGCCGCGTCCGCCCACGCTCACGATCGTCGTGACCGCGCGCGACTGGTGGTGGGCCGTGCGCTATCCGGACGACGCGGGTGGCACCGCGTTCGTCACCGCGAACGAGATCCACATCCCGGTCGGCGAACCCGTCGCGGTCGAACTGAAGAGTGCAGACGTGATCCATGCGTTCTGGGTCCCGCAACTGGCCGGCAAGACGCAGACGATCCCGGGCCAGACGAATCACCAGTGGCTGCAGGCCGACCGGCCGGGCGTCTATCGCGGACAGTGCTCGCAATACTGCGGCGCGCAGCACGCGCACATGGCGTTCGAGGTCGTGGCCGAGCCGCCCGAGGCGTTTCGCGCGTGGCTCGCCGCGCAGCGGCAGCCGGCGCCTGCCCCGGCGGCCGGCGCCGAGCAGCGCGGCCGACATCTGTTCGACGCGCGCTGCGCGGGGTGCCACACGGTACGCGGCAGCGGCGCGGCTGGCGACGCGGGCCCCGACCTGTCGCATCTCGGATCGCGCCGGCTGCTTGCGGCCGGCACGCTGGACAACACGCCCGACAACCTGCGGCGCTGGCTCGCGCAAGCGCAGCAGATCAAGCCGCAGACGCTGATGCCGTCGTTCGCGCTCGCGCCGCGCGACGCCGACGATCTCGCCGCGTATCTCGCGACGCTGCACTGAACGGAGGATGACGATGGCCGTTGTCCGCGACCCGCCCGCCCCGCTCAGCCGCGTGCCGGACCTCGGCGAAGCGCCGCCCGGCTCCGCGCACGAGCGCGAACTGGCCGGCCTGTGGGAATCGGAACCCGGCTGGCGCGGCTGGCTCGGCACGGTCGACCACAAGCGCATCGGGCTGCGCTACATCGTCACCGCGTTCGCATTCCTGCTGCTCGGCGGCGTCGAGGCGCTCGTGATGCGCATCCAGCTCGCGCGGCCGGATGCGACGGTGCTCACGCCTGCGCAATACGACGCGCTGTTCACGATGCACGGCGTCACGATGATCTTCCTGTACGCGCTGCCGGTGCTGTCCGGCTTCGCGAACTATCTGTGGCCGCTGATGCTCGGCTCGCGCGACATGGCGTTCCCGCGCCTGAACGCATTCTCGTACTGGGCGTTCCTGTTCGCCGGGCTGTTCCTGTATGCGAGCTTCCCGCTCGGCGCGGTGCCGGACGGCGGCTGGTTCAATTACGTGCCGCTCACGTCGCTCGACTACAGCGCCGGCGCGAACATCGACGTCTATGCGCTCGGCATGATCCTGCTCGGCGTCTCGACGACCGGCGGCGCCGCGAACTTCGTCGTCACGCTGCTGCGGATGCGCGCGCACGGGATGTCGATCGACCGGCTGCCGATCATCGTGTGGGGCACGCTCACCGCATCGGTCGCGAACCTCGTCGCGGTGCCGTCCGTGAGCCTCGCGTTCCTGCTGCTGTGGCTCGACCGAAACGCCGGCACGCACTTCTTCGACGTCGCGAACGGCGGGCGGCCGCTGTTGTGGCAGCACCTGTTCTGGATGTTCGCGCACCCGTGGGTGTACGTGGTCGTGCTGCCCGCGATGGGGATCGTGTCGGACGCGCTGCCGACCTTCTGCCGCCGGCCGCTCGTCGCCTACGAGGCCGTCGCGGTATCGACGGTGGCGACGATGCTGATCGGCTTCGAGGTGTGGGTCCACCACATGTTCGCGACCGGCATCGCGCCGCTCGCGCTCGCGTTCTTCGGCGCGGCGAGCATGCTGATCTCGATCCCGAGCGCGGTCGCGGTGTTCGCGTGGCTCGCGACGATCTGGACCGGCCGCCCGGTGTTCCGCACGCCGTTCCTGTATTTCGCGGGCTTCGTGCTGATGTTCGTGATCGGCGGCGTGTCCGGCGTGATGACGGCCGCGGTGCCGCTCGACTGGCAGCTGACCGACACGTATTTCGTCGTCGCGCACCTGCATTACGTGCTGCTCGGCATCAACGTGTTCCCGGTGCTCGGCGGGCTCACGTACTGGTTCCCGAAATTCACCGGGCGGATGATGAACGAGCGCTTCGGACGCCTGACGTTCTGGGTCGTGCTGGCCGGCTTCAACCTCGGCTTCTTCCCGATGCACGTCTCCGGGCTGCTCGGGATGCCGCGCCGCATCTATACCTATTCGTCCGGAATGGGCTGGGACACGTCGAACCTGCTGACGACGATCGGCTCGTTCGTGTTCGGCATCGGGATCGTGATGTTCGTCGTCAACGCGCTGGTCAGCGCGCGGCGCGGCGCGCGCGCCGGCGGCAATCCGTGGGGCGCGGCCGGGCTCGAATGGTCGGTCGCGTCGCCCGCGCCCGTGTACAACTTCGCGGTGCTGCCGCTCGTGGCGTCGCGGCACCCGCTGTGGGAAACGCGCGACGACGCGAAGCGCACCAGCGTGCAGGTCGGCTACCGGCTCGCGGACGGGCGCGAGGCGCTCGCGGTCACGCCGCTCGCGGCGACGCCGAGCGCGATCCTGAAGATGCCCGAAGACAGCAGCGTGCCGTTCGTGCTCGCGCTGCTCGCGACCGCGGTGTGCGCCGCGATGCTGGCGCGCTCGCCGACGCTCGTGTGCGCGGCCGTCGCCGGCTGCGCGATCGGGACCGCCGTGTGGCTGTGGCCGCGCCGCACGCTCGGGCAGCGCGCACGCCTCGCGGCCCGCGATACCACGCAGGCGCCGTCGGCGGCCGCCGGGCTGGATCCGGAACGGCCGCCGTCGGCCGCGGTGCCGCCCGGCGCGCCGGCCGCGTGCGTCGAGCCGTTGCCGGTCGGCAGTTACGGCGAACGCGCGGGCGGCTGGTGGGGCGTCATCACGCTGATCGTGACCGAGGCCGGACTGTTCGGCTACCTGCTGTTCTGCTATTTCTACCTGCAGTCGCAAGCGGCCGCGCCGTGGCCGCCCGAAGGGATGCCGAAGCTCGGGCTCGCGGCCGGGAATACGGTCGTGCTGCTGTCGAGCAGCGGGTTCGTGTGGCTCGCCGAGCGCGCGGTGCGGGCCGGCAGGCAGGCCCGCGCGGTGGCCGCGCTCGCCGTCGCGCTCTTGCTCGGCGTCGCGTTCGCGCTCGTGCAA
The DNA here is from genome assembly GCF_003853795.1 of Burkholderia sp. Bp8991. Lineage (NCBI taxonomy): Bacteria > Pseudomonadati > Pseudomonadota > Betaproteobacteria > Burkholderiales > Burkholderiaceae > Burkholderia > Burkholderia sp. Bp8991. The sequence continues at coordinate 199,713 of NZ_QTQJ01000002.1, forward strand.
CTGCACGAGTGGCGCGACCATCCGTACGGCCCGACCGCGCATCTGTACGGCAGCTTGTACTTCACGATCACCGGCTTCCACCTCGCACACGTGGTGGCCGGCCTCGTGATCCTCGCGCTGCTCGCCGGGTGGACCGCCGCCGGCTTCTTCGGCCGCGAGCGACGCGTCGCGCTGACGGTCGGCGGGCTCTACTGGCACTTCGTCGACATCGTGTGGCTGTTCATCTTCACCGCGCTGTACGTGTCGCCGTACTGGCTCAGGAGCCCGGGATGAACGGCGCGCGACGCTCGTGGACGCCCTTGCTCGCGATCGCGGCCGGCCTGGTCGGCGCGCCCGCGCTGTGGTTCGCGCAGATGCTCGCGTCCGAAACGCTCGCGTCGACCGCCTGCTATCCGCTCGGCGTCGCGCAGGCGGTGCCGCGCTGGGCGCACGTCGGCGTGTGGCTCGCGCTGATCGCCGCGTGCGCGTTCGCGCTGGCGGCCGTCTTCGCCACGTGGCTCGTGCGCACGTGGCAACGCCGGCATGACGCCGATGTGGAGGCCGCGACGCGCGACGACAGCACGCGATTCCTCGCGCGCTGCGGGATGCTCGCCGCGCTCGGGTTCGTGATCGGTCTCGTGTTCACGGGGATCGTCACCGCTTTCCTGGGGCCGTGCAGTCCATGGCGCTGATCTCGTTCGCTGCGCTCGCTTCGATCGTTTCGCGCCCGGCGCGTCTCGTTCCGGGGCGCGGCGTCGGCGTCGGCGTCGGCGTCGCGCTCGCCGCGTGCGCCGCGCTCGCCGCATGCGACATGCAGCGCGACGACCACGCGATGTCCGCCGGCGATACGGCCGATGCCGCGTCGGCGGCCGAAGCGGCCGAGCCCGCATCGGGCTGGCGGTTCGTGAAGATTCGCGCGGCAGCCGATGCCGGGGCGTCGATGTCGGCGCGGGTGGAAAGCGATCGCCGGCTGTCGCGGTCGCGCGATGCGACGGCGTCGGATTCGGCATCGTCGGGGGCGTCCGCCACGCCGCGCGACGCAGCGTCCGCGGCGGCCGCCGCCCGTCGCCCGGTCGTCGCCGCCGCCGCCGCGAGCGCCGATGCCGCCACCATCGCGCGCGGCCGCTATCTCGCGTTCGCCGGCGACTGTGCGGCCTGCCACGACGCGGCCGACCGCACGCCGTACGCGGGCGGCCAGCCGGTGAATTCCCCGTTCGGACCGATCTATGCGCCGAACATCACGCCGGACACGGCGCACGGCATCGGCGACTACACGCTGCGGCAGTTCGACGACGCGTTGCGGCGCGGCGTGCGCGCGGACGGCAGCCGGCTCTATCCGGCGATGCCGTACCCGTCGTTCGCGCGCATGACCGACGATGACGTGCGCGCGCTGTATGCGTATTTCATGCGCGACGTGGCGCCGTCCGCGAACGCTGCGAAGCTCACGCAACTGCCGTTTCCATTCAACCAGCGCTGGGCGCTCGCGCTATGGAGCCTCGCGTTCGCGAACCACGACCGTTTCGCGCCGCAGCCGTCGCAATCGTCGGAATGGAATCGCGGCGCGTATCTCGTGCAGGGGCTCGGCCACTGCGGCGCATGCCATACGCCGCGCGGCCCGGCCTACAACGAGCGCGGCTACGACGAACGCAGTCCCGCGTTCCTGACGGGCGGCATCAACGATCACTGGTTCGCGCCGAACCTGACCGGCGCGGATGCGGACGGCCTCGGGCGCTGGACCACCGACGACCTCGCCGCGTTCCTGCGCAGCGGCCACGCGGTGCGCGGTGCCGTGTTCGGCGCGATGGCACCGGTCGTCGCCGAGAGCACCGCGCGGCTGACGGATGCGGACCGCCACGCGATCGCCGTGTACCTGAAGTCGTTGCCCGCGCAACCGACCGCCGCGACGAATCCGCTCGGCGTCGGCGTCCCGCGGCTGACGGCCGCCGGGCCGCGGCCGGAAGGCGGCCAGCAGGCGCCGGGAGCCGGCGTATATGCAGGATTCTGTGCGCGTTGCCACGGCGCCGACGGCGCGGGCGTGCCCGGGCGCGGGCCGCCGCTCGCCGGCAATTCCGCCGTGCTCGCGGCCGACCCGACCAGCGCGATCCGGATCGTCGTCGAAGGCGCACGGCCGGCGCCCGGCACGCACGGGCCCGTGCAGCGGATGCCGGCGATGCGCGGCGCGCTGACCAGCAGCGAGATCGCCGCGGTGGTCAGCTATGTGCGCGGCGCGTGGGGCAATCGCGCCGCACCGGTGTCGGAGCAGGATGTGAGACGGTTGCGGGCGGCGATCCACCGCTGAACCCCGGCCGCGATCGACATGTATGACTAATCGAACCGTACGAACCGGACCGGCCGGTTCACGCGCTCAGTGCGGCATCGCCGGCGCCGCTTCGACGTCGGACCGGCCCGGGCGCAGGCAGAGCGTGGCAAGCGCGGCGCCCGCGAGCGGCACGGCCAGCGCGAGGAAGAATCCGGACGGCCCGCCCCACGCCAGGAACGTGCCGCCGACGGCCGAGCCGGCGATCGCGCCCGCGCGGCCCATCCCGATCGCCCAGCCGGTCGCGGTCGCGCGCAGCGCGGTCGGATACGCGCCGACGATCAGGTAGTTCAGCGCGATCTGCTGCCCGCCGATGCCGAACCCGGCCGCGCCGACGAGCGCGAACACCAGCGCCCAGTTCGTGCCGGCGTAGCCGAGGGCGAGCGCGATCGCGATGCCGGACGCGAACATCGCGCCGAGCAGGTTGCGCGTATTCACGCGCGGCAGCACGATCGACAGCGGGATCGCGCAGACGATGAACACCGCATTGACGATCACGGTGCCGACCGGCGCCTGCTGCGCGGTCAGGCCGGCCGCCTTCAGCACCGTCGGCAGCCACGACAGCAGCATGAACCATGCGATCCAGTTCAGCAGGTAGATCGCCCAGATGCCGAGCGTGTTGCCCGCGTGGCCGTCGCGGAACAGCGCGGCGACGCTCGCTTTCGTCGTCGCCTCTTCGGGCACGGACAGGCGCGCGTCGGACGGCAGCGCCTGTGCGACGATCTTCGACAGCGTCGCCCGCACCCGCTGCTGCGCGCGTGCGTCGTCACGCGATGCCAGATAAAACAGCGACTCCGGCAGCAGCAGCGCGACGAGGCCGAGCACCGCGAGCGGCGCCGCGCCGCCCACGACGAAGATCCCCGGCCAGCCGATCACCGGCAGCATGCGCGCGGCGAGCAGCCCGCCGAGCATCGCGCCGGCGGGCAGGCCGAGCAGCACGCCCGTCATCACCGCGCCGCGCAGCCGGGCCGGACAGTATTCGGCCGCGAGCGCGAGCAGCACCGGCGTGCAGCCGCCCATCCCGAGCCCCGCGACGAAGCGCAGCGCAAGGATGTGGCGTGGGTCGCCGGCCCATGCGGTCGCGAGCGTCGCGCTGCCGAACAGAGCAAGGCCGATCATGATCGCCGGCCGGCGGCCGATGCGGTCGCCGACGAGGCCGAGCGTCATCGCGCCGATCGTCATGCCGACGATCCCGGCGGTCAGGATCGGGGCGAGCGCGCCCGCCGGCAGCCGGAACGACGCGAGGATCGCCGGGCCGGTAAACGCGATCGCCTGCGTGTCGAAGCCGTCGAGCAGCGCGATCAGCACGCACAGCGCGAGTACGCGAATCTGCAACGCGCCGAGCGGCGCGTCGTCGATCAGCGCGGGAATCGAGCGAACGGAAGCAGCAGTCATGAAAGCGTCTCCAGGATCGCCCCGTCGTTGCGGGGCGATCCGTTTATCGTTTTTGAATTACGGCGTGAAGGGGTCGCGTATCAGTCCGCCTGCACCGCGACGGCCTTGATCTCGACGATGTAACCGGGCGAGCCGCCGAGCATGTGCGCGCCGACCGCGGTCCACGCGGGCCGCGGATGCGCATGCAGATAGCGGTCGCGTACCTCCATGAACAGCGGCAGGTCGCGCATGTCGGTGTGGAAGGTCGTCAGGTCGACCACGTCGTCGAGCGATGCGCCGGCCGCCTCGAGCACCCGCTTCAGGTTCTCGAACGCCTGCACGATCTGCGCCTCGCGGCCTTCGACGAGCTGCATCGCGGCATCGCGGCCGATCTGGCCGGATACATAGACGGTATCTCCGACCTTGACCGCCGGCGCGTAGCCGATTTTCTCGTACACGGCTTCCATTCCGGCGGGGATGATCGCTTCGCGTTTGGGCATGAGTGTCTCCGGGGCCGGCGTGTCGGCGCCGGCCGGTTGTTGGATGGTCGTTGGATGGTCGTTCGCGCGCACGCCGGACTGCGGCGCGCATGTGTCGGAAGAAGTGCGCCCCTCAACCCGTATCGCCACCCGCGACCGGCAGCACCGTGCCGGTGATGTAGCTCGCCTCGTCCGACGCGAGGAACAGGATCGGCGCGATCTGCTCGTCGAGGCTGCCGTAGCGCTTGAAGAACGTCGAATCGGTCACCTGCCGCACCGCTTCGGCCATCCACGCCTGCTCCTGCGCGTTGTCGCCGGCCGCATTGCGCGGCACCCGGCGCGGCGGCGCCGTGGTGCCGCCCGGCGCGGTCGCGACCACGCGAACGTTGTGCTCCGCGTATTCCATCGCGAGCGCCGCCGTCAGCGCATTGACGCCGCCTTTCGCCGCCGAGTACGGCACGCGGCGAATCCCGCGCGTCGCATTCGACGATACGTTGACGATCGTGCCGCCGCCCGCGGCCAGCAAGTGCGGCAGCACCGCGTGGCAGCTGTAGAGCGTCGGCATCAGCGAGCGGCGGATTTCGGCGTCGATCTGCTCGGGCTCGAACTCGGCGAACGGCCGCATCCGGATCGCGCCGCCGACGCCGTTGATCAGCACGTCGATCCGGCCGAACGTCGCGACCGCGCACGCCATCGCCGCGCGCGCGCCGTCGTAGGTCTCGAGATCGGCGATGAAGCCGGCCGTGTTGCCGCCAGGTGCTTCGGCGGCCACCTCGGCCACGAAGTCCGCGCGGTCGACGAACAGCACCTGGCCGCCCTCGGCCGCCGCGCGCAGCGCGACGCCGCGGCCGATGCCCTGCGCCGCGCCGGTGACGACGACGACCTTTCCGGAGAATCGTTGCATGGTCATGCCGCCTTTGCCGTCACGTTCGGGGTGAACTTCTCGTAGTGGAAGCTGTTGGGCTTCACGCCTTGATCGTCGAAGTACTGGCGCACCGCGTCGACCATCGGCGGCGGGCCGCACAGATAGACGTCCACGTCGCCGTCGTTCAGCGCATCGGCCGGAATGTGCTGCGTGACCCAGCCCTTGCGTTCGTGGCTCGACGCCGCATCGGCGACGACCGTCGCAAAGCTGAAGTTCGGCAGCTTCGCCGCATACGCTTCGATCGCGTCGACCAGCACGAGGTCGAGATCGCGCGTCACGCCGTAGATCAGGTGCACCTTCTGCTGCGAACCGCTGCGCGCGAGCACCTCGAGCATCGACAGGAACGGCGCGAGACCCGTGCCGCCCGCGAGGAACAGCAGCGGCCGCGCGACGTCGCGCAGGTAGAAGCTGCCGAGCGGCCCGTTCAGTTCGAGCGTGTCGCCGGGCTTGGCCGATTCGAGCCACGTGCTCATCACGCCGCCCGGAATCTTCTTGATCAGGAATCCGACCTTCGTGTCGCCCGGCGCGGACGAGAACGAGTACGAGCGGTGCTGGCCGCTGCCCGGCACGCCGATGTTCACGTACTGGCCCGGCAGGAACACCGGTGCGGCCGCGTCGACGTCGAGTTCGAGCACGATCGCCGCGTCGTTGTGCGGGTCGACCTTCGTCACGGTCGCGGCGAACGCGCTGTGGCCTGTCTTGCACGCGACCGACGAGCTCGGCACCGCGATCACGCAATCGCTGTGCGGCACCATCTGGCACGTCAGCACGAGGCCGCCGTCCTTCTCGTCCTCGGTGAGCGCGTCGTCGATGTAGTCGTCGCCGAGGTCGTAGCTGCCGCTTTCCGCGCGGCACTTGCAGGTGCCGCACACGCCGTCGGAGCAGTCCATCGGGAGGTTGATCTTCGCGCGGAACGCGGCGTCGAGCACCTTCTCGCCGGCCTTGCAGTCGATGAAGCGGGTGACCCCGTCCTCGAAGTTCAGTGCAATCTTGTAGGTGGACATGACCTCGTCTCCCTGTGTTACTGGTCGAAACAATCGGCGTCAGACGTGGTACACGTCGAGCACCTGCCGGATGTAGTCGTTCTTCAGCACGATCTTCTTGTTCGAGATCAGCAGCGCGTCGCCCACCTGGCGCAACGTGACGAACATCGTGCCGAAGAAGTGATCGGTCACGCGGTAGCGGTGGTTCAGCGTGTGGAAGTTGTAGCGCACGTCCACCTCGCCGTCGCGCTCGGCCAGCACCTCGACGTTCGTCACGTTGTGGCTCGTGCGCGGCTCGGGCGTCGACGCGCCGCTGCGCTCGGTCTTGATCCGGAACACGCGATCCTCGAGGCCGCCGCGATCCGCGTAGTACATCAGCGAGATCTGGCTGTGCGGATCGTCGGTCGGCCGGTCGTCGTCGTCCCACGCGGGCATCCAGTACGTGACGTCTTCCGTGTAGCAGGTGAGCCACGCGTCCCACTCGCGGTCGTCGAGCAGCCGCGCTTCGCGATACAGCGCCGCGCAAATGGTCCGGTAATCGATGTTCATGCTTCCACCTCCCCGCGTTCCTGCTTCAGTGCATCGCGCATCACGTGCACCCAGTGTTCGTGCTGGCACACGAACAGCCCTTCGTCCTCGCTGCGCTCGCCCGACATGCGCGGGTTCAGCCCCATCCGTTTCGCGTTCTCGTCCGGCCCGTCGATCCACAGCGGCGCGCCGCGCGACAGGTCGTTCCACATCGCCGTGATGCCCGCGTAGCCGGCCTGGCACGCGCGGAACTCCTCGAGGTCGTCGGCCGTGCCCATGCCGCTCACATTGAAGAAGTCCTCGTACTGGCGGATCCGCGTCTCGCGGTCGGCGTCGCTCTCGCCCTTCGGCGCGAAGCAGAAGATGCTGACTTCGGTCTTGTCGACGCCGAGCGGGCGCACCACGCGGATCTGCGTGCTGAACTGGTCCATCAGGAACACGTTCGGGTACACGCACAGGTTGCGTGTCTGGTTCACGATGAAGTCGGCCTGCACTTCGCCCACGCGCGCCTTGATCTCGTCGCGGTGCTGGTACACGGGCCGCACTTCGGGGTTCATCGTCTTGGTCCACAGCAGGATGTGGCCGTGGTCGAAGCCGTACACGCCCGCGACCGACTTGCTCCAGCTGTTCGCGTCGACGGCCTTGGTGCCGTCCTCCTTGCGGCGGCCCATCGTCGCCGCGTAGTTCCAGTGCACGGTGCTCACGTGATAGCCGTCGCAGCCGTTCTCCATCTGCATCTTCCAGTTGCCTTCGTAGATGTAGGAGGAGTTGCCGCGCAGCACTTCGAGGCCGTTCGGCGCCTGGTCGACGATCTGGTCGATGATCACGCGCGCCTCGCCGAGGTAGTCCTCGAGCGGCAGCACGTCGTCGCTGAGGCTGCCGAACAGGAAGCCGCGATAGTTCTGGAAGCGCGCGACCTTCTTCAGGTCGTGCGAGCCGTGCGTGTTGAACTGCACCGGATACTCGGTCGTCTTCTCGTCCTTCACCTTCAGCAGCTTGCCGGTGTTCGAGAAGGTCCAGCCGTGGAACGGGCACGTGAAGCTGCCCTTGTTGCCGTGCTTGCGCCGGCACAGCATCGCGCCCTTGTGTGCGCATGCATTGATCACCGCGTGCAGCTCGCCGGTCTTGTCGCGCGTGATGACGACCGGCTGGCGGCCGATCCACGTCGTGTAGTAATCGTTGTTGTTCGGGATCTGGCTTTCGTGCGCGAGGTACACCCAGTTGCGCTCGAAGATGTGCTTCATCTCGAGCTCGTACAGCGCCTCGTTCGTGAAGATGTCGCGGCGGCAGCGGAAGATGCCGGCCTCCTTGTCGTCCTGCACGGCGGTGGCGAGCAGGTGGTCCAGTTCGGTGGTGGGGTCGATCGTGGCGGACATGTTGGTTCCTCCTGTGCGCGTGCCGGGTCCTGCAAGCACGCTCGCATCGGTATCGATTGAATCTCGCGGGAGCCCGGCCGGCGGCGGCGCCTGCGCGCCGCCGGGCCGTCGGGCGGTTATGCCGTGGCGGAAGCGCGCAGGCGTTCGACGATCTGGTTGTCCTTGCCCTCGACGCGCGGCGTCAGGACGAAGTTGAACTCGATGTCCTGGTACGCGTCGGCCTTCAACCCGAGCGCGGCGCCGCCGGTCTTGCCGGTGACGGGCGGGATCAGCTCCTCGCGGGTCGCATACGCGAAGTCGTCCCAGATCAGCGGGTCGCCGTCGATGTTGAACTGCGTTGTCAGCTTGCGGTGGCCGTCGCTCGTCACGAAGAAGTGCACGTGCGCCGGTCGGTTGCCGTGGCGGCCGAGGCGGTCGAGCAGCTGCTGCGTCGCGCCCTGCGGCGGGCAGCCGTAGCCGACCGGCATCAGCGTGCGGAACTCGTACTTGCCGTCCGCGCCCGTCTTCACCGCGCCGCGCAGGTTGAACTCGCTCTGCGCGCCGGTCGGGTCGAAGTGCGAATAGAAGCCGTGCGAGTTCGCGTGCCAGCACTCGACCAGCGCGCCGGCCACCGGCTTGCCGTCGAGATCCTTCACGGTGCCGTGGATCACGAGCGGGCCCGCGCCTGCGTCCGCGTCGAGGTCGATCTTCGCGACGCCGTCGCGCACCGGCGCGCCGGCGACGTACAGCGGGCCTTCGATCGTGCGCGGCGTGCCGCCGTCGAGGCCGATCGCCTCGTCCTCGGCGTCCATCCGGATGTCGAGATACTTCTCGAGGCCGAGGCCGGCCGCGAGCAGCGCCGCTTCGCCGTCCTGGCCGAGCTTGTTCAGGTAGTTCACGCCGGCCCACACTTCGTCGGGCGTGATGTCGAGGTCGTCGATCGCCTTGAACAGGTCGCCGAGCAGCCGCAGCACGATCTGCTGCGTGCGCGCGTCGCCGCCATTCGCTCCATTGGCGCCCGCGTTCGACGCGGCCTTCAGCAGATCCTGCACTTCCTTGGTTTCGAAAACTTTGACGCTCATGATGGTGTCTCCACGTGTATTTGGGGAAAGGTGACCCGGGGTGCTCGCCGTTGCAGAAGCGGCGGCTCCGTGGCTCAAACGTCGCCGTCGTGTATCGACGACGGGTGGCGACACAACGGCGTCACCGAAATCTTCATGTACGGGAACAGCGGCAGGCCGGTCAGGATCTCGTGCAGCTCGGCGTTGCCCGACACGTCGAACACGCTGTAGTTCGCGTATTCGCCGGCGATGCGCCAGATGTGGCGCCACTTGCCGCTGCGTTGCAGCTCCTGCGAGTACGCCTTCTCGCGGGTCTTGATCTCGTCGGCCACCGCGGCCGGCAGGTCGGCCGGGAGGTTGACGTCCATGCGTACGTGGAAAAGCATCGTGATGTCCTGGTACGTGAGCGGGTTATCGCGGGTCAGCGGGCGACTTTCGTCAGCCCGTGGCGGGTGAAGCGCGCGACCTTCGCTTCGTCGAGTTCGATGCCGAGGCCCGGGCCGCTCGGCACGGTCAGCTCGAAATCGCTGTAGTCGAGCGGGGTCGCGAGAATCTCTTCGGTAATCAGTAGCGGTCCGAACAGTTCGGTGCCCCACTGCAGGTTCGCGAAGCTCGCGAACAGATGCGCGGACGCGACCGTGCTGAACGCGCCTTCGAGCATCGTGCCGCCGTACAGCTCGATGCCGGCCGCATCCGCGATCGCCGCGACGCGTTGCGCCGCGAACAGGCCGCCGCTTTGCTCGATCTTGATCGCGAACACGTCCGCGCCGTGCTGCTTCGCGATCTCGAACGCGCTGTCCGGGCCCTGCAGGATTTCGTCGGCCATCAGCGCGACCGGGAAGCGGCGCATCAGCCGTGCGAGCGCCGCGGCCGACGCGACCGGCTGCTCGACCAGTTCGCAGCCGGCATCGGCGAGCGCCGGAATCGCGCGCGCGGCCTGCGTTTCGCTCCATGCCATGTTCACGTCGACGCGCACCGAGGCACGCTCGCCCACTGCCCGCTTGATCTCGGCCACGTGCCGGATGTCCGCGTCGAGCGCCTTCGCGCCGATCTTCAGCTTGAACACGTTGTGGCGGCGCAGGTCGAGCATCCGTTCGGCTTCGGCGATATCGGTCGCGGTGTTGCCCGATGCGAGCGTCCACGCGACCGGCAGGCGATCGCGCCGGCGGCCGCCGAGCAGTTCGCTGACCGGCACGCCGAGGCGCTTGCCGTGCGCGTCGAGCAGCGCGGTTTCGAGCGCGCTCTTCGCGAAATGATTGACCTTCGCGAGCTTGCCGAGGAACGCCATCAGCGTCTGGATGCGCGTCGCGTCGCGGCCGATGATCGCGGGTGCGAGATACGCGTCGATCGCGAGCTTCATCGCTTCCGGGCTTTCCGGGCCGTAGGCCATCCCGGCGATCGTCGTGCCTTCGCCGAGGCCCGTCACGCCGTCGCTGCAGGTCACCTTCACCAGCATCAGCGTCTGGCCGTGCATCGTGGCAACCGACAGCTTGTGCGGACGGATCGTCGGCAGGTCGACGAGGCGGGTTTCAATGCGTTCGATGGTGACTGAGGACATGGGGCACGCTGCGTGTGGGGAGTTCATGGGACGGATTTATACGCGGCGGGGAAATGGGGCGTCCAATACTTTTGGCCTCGTTTTTTGATACCTCTTAGGTATTGAAAATCGCTTCAATGTGTGGAATATTGCGGCGCACCATACCTTTTTTGGCTAGGTATGCGGGCTGAGAGGCTTGCTGGAGCGCGGTCTTGCGTGTCCGGGGTGTTGCTTGGGCGGGGGTGCGGTGCGGCTGCTTTCAGCGGGGGGAAAATCGGCTGAAAACCGGTGGACTGTCTGAGCCGATCAGGGTTTTCCTGAGGGGATTGGTGGGGTGGCCGCGCGGTCTTCGGGTTTGGCGTCGGTTTCTGCGGATGAACCGATGAAGGTCGGTATGCGTCAGGTGGGGTACCAGGGACGCAACCGACGACGGCGCGAGGGTCCTCTGACATCGGCGAAGGCCGCAATCAGCCACAAGCAGTCACCGAGCAGTCCCACAACCCAGCCGCTCGAAGGGCCCCAGACCATCCATGAGAAGACATCCGGCGAACACCCACGAGCGTTCGGCGCAGACCATCTGGTACGTTCACGCCAACTAATACGTACGGCATTAGGCAGCCGCCGTTCAAGTTGCTTCTAGATCTCTGCCTGACGTCATGCTTCAAGCCGCTCAGCCATGCGTAGCAACATGGCGACGACCATAATCATTCCGGGTACTAGATAAACGGCATGATGGTGGGCGCGGGTGAGGAAGGAAGCCGCGAAAATGACGGCGAGTATCCACACGCCTGCGAGGTGGAGCTTTTTCCAGTTGGACGGACCTATCAGACGAGCCGGCATTGCGAACGATGTGAGCGTAAGCAACAGAATCATCAAATAGCCTATGGAACCCGGTATGTTCGTCGCGGGCGTACGCCCCACCCAGAATGCTTCGGGCGCTGTCCTGATGTAGATGATGAGCGCTATCGCATGCAGGACCTGCGAAGCGGCGAACGACAATCCGATGTAGCGCCGCTCCCTGACCAGGGACCGGGTTAGCGCCGACGGCAAGAGTCTCGCAAACGAGGTAGACAGGAACACGGCCAGGAACAGAACAAAGGACGTGCGAGCCGTTGCCCGTATTGCATATTGCAGCGAGGCTACGCGGTCCGGTGCCATCGCAGAGGCCACCAGAGCGAATAGCGCTACGATTACGATCAGTACACCAAATAGTTTCCAGCGTGTCATATCGATTGTTCAAACAAAGTTTTGCCGACTTTCGGACATGACTTGCGAGCCGTCATCTCCACCGATTCGCCGGCCCGTGCCGGCGTCATAGCTCGAGTGACTCAGAGACTGCGCGGCCCAAATCCCGAATACGAACGCAATTGGCTGATCTGCGGCTGCGCAAGATAACCAGCCTTGACCAAAGGGAGTTCGCTCAGGAGTTTTCGTAGACCGTTTTCGTCGTCGGCTTCCGTAATCATGCAGGCCCCGCCTTCTGCCCTCACCCATACCTGCCGAACTACCCCGGAGGCGTAAAGCCGGCGGACAAACTCAGCCTCCGCTTCGACCTCCTCTTTATGAAGGGACATGGACGATGCGTTTTCGGAACGGGAAATCATTACGAGGTATTGCATGTTGCTCTCCTGTTATGGCCCTGCGGTCAGGCGGTGCGTTCGTACGAACCATACGAACAACACCGGAACTCATCGATGGGTGAAATGGATCGCGCCGGTCTGTACGAAGTGGCAGCGTTCCTGCGACACCGTCGGCCGCCGCACGGCAGCCCGCCGATTCGGTTCGCCGTGTCAACACCTTCGCGTATGTTTTTCATAGTAACACTATTTTTCCATGCGTGTAACCACACAAAATACCCATCCAAACTCGAGATAAATCCGCACTCGTCTTATGGATTTCACGCCAAACTTGACACTATGATTTTCATATCTACAATGCGTGAACAAAGGAACCCCCTTTAGCTGAACCGCTGCCGCTACCTGAGCGCGTGTCCGCATGAGGGGTGATCCTTCAAGTCACCGTTCTGGTGTCACCCACTTCCGGAGAAACGCAATGAGCCACTTCGTCTACGAGGCCCGATCAACCGCACTGCTATTTGTCGACCCGTATAACGACTTCCTGGCTGAAGAAGGCAAAGTCTGGCCCTTCGTCAAGGACGTCGCCGAAGAGGTCGGACTGCTGGATAACCTGCGACTGATCAACGCAGCCGTGCGAAGTGCCGGTATCCAGGTGGTCTACGTACCGCACCGCCGGTGGCAGGCGGGCGACTACGAAAGCTGGAGTCATCCGAGCCCGAGTCAGCGCAAGATCATGGGCGGTCATCACTTCGCCAAAGGCGAGTGGGGTGGCGAGTGGCATCCCGATTTCGCGCCGCAATCGGGCGATATCGTGGCACTCGAACACTGGGGCTCAAGCGGTTTTGCCAATACGGATCTCGACTTCCAGCTCAAGCAGCATCGCATCACACACGTGGTGATCGTGGGTTTGCTGGCCAACACCTGCATAGAGGCGACGGCGCGATATGCAACGGAGCTTGGTTACCACGTTACGCTCGTGAAGGACGCAACGGCCGCTCTCAAGCGGGAATCGATGCACGCAGCACATGAACTGAACGGGCCAACTTACGCGCACAGTATCGTGAGCACCCGCGAGCTCCTTGACGCGTTGCCCAAAGCCTGGGCACGCGTTGCCCTGTAACTTGCTCGCCTGCATGGTGGGTATCGCCTTCCCATTCGATGCCCGCCAGTCTTCCGGACTCCGACGATACCGTAAATCCGGCGCAATTCTGCCCCTACTTTCGCAAAGGCACCCATGGTCTCCCCACGCCAGGTCTTTCTGATGGCTCTTTGCTGCGCGCTCGCGGTCTCGCCCATCTACTACCACCAGCCACTGCTGCCGCAGATTGCATCAACGTTTGCTGTGGCGTCGGAGCGTGGGAGCCTTATTGCCACGCTCACCCAGCTAGGCTATGCGCTGGGGCTGCTAGCCTTTGTCCCGCTCGCCGACGGTATCCAGCCACGCACGCTGGCTTCGCGAGCGATCATCGCGAACGCAGTTGCGCTGGTCGCCTGCGCAGCGGCACCGTCCTTCTTCGCGCTGGCCCTCTGCAGCTTCCTGGTTGGCATGACGTCGATCTCGGCGCAAATCATCATCCCAGCGGTCTCGGGCATGGCTACACCGGAGACGCGCGGACGCGTGGTCGGTTCACTGCTGGGTGGTCTTTCCTCCGGCGTTCTGCTGGCACGCACGCTGAGCGGCATCGTCGGCGCGCTGTGGGGCTGGCGCTCGATATTCGTCATCGCTTCCGCCATCGACATCGGGCTTCTATTTGTCATCGGGGGACTGCCTGTGTCGAGCTCACTCGCGGCGATCCGCTATCGTGAGTTGATGCACTCGCTCGCTGGCCTCGTCCGCCAGGAACGGTTGCTACGCCGCTCCGCGTCGATGGGGTTCCTCGTATTCGCCGCCTTCAGCGCGCTCTGGGCAACCCTTGCGGTACTGCTCGCACGCCCGCCCTACCACTACGGTCCCGCCACGATTGGCGCATTTGGGCTGATCGGGCTTGTCGGTCTGTCGGTTTCGGCACAACTGGGCGCCATCGTCGACCGCGTCGGCGCTCGCCGTGTCGCGACCGCGGGTGCGCTCACGGTTGCCATCGCGTTCGCGTTTATTGCAGCGGGGGGACGCAGTCTGGCGCTAGCCTTCGTCGCCGACGTCCTGATGCGCGCGCCGCGCACAGAGCTGTCTGGACGATTGCCCGCTGTGCGCCAACTCAATCATTCAGATCGTGCCTTCGCGGCCCGATATGTCTCCCGCCTTTTCTCGCGCTCTTTTGCGAACGTTGCACTCAAGGTTGCATCGAGGTCGCGGCGCTCCACATACTCGCCGCATGACGGACAGATATAGTCGAGGCCGACCTCGTGCCCGCACACACGATGCGTAAACCGCACGGCGACTTCCTCGCCTTTGCTCTTGCACCAGGTTTCGCCCCAGGTGCGAAGCGCCTGGATCACCGGGTAGTACGCCCGACCTTTCTCTGTGAGACGGTACTCGTAGCGTAGCGGCCTTTCCTGATACGCGTGTCGCTCGACCATTCCGTCCGCTTCAAGCGACTTCAGACGCGTCGCCAGCATCTGCGGGGTCGCCTCCGTCTGAATCTGGATTTCCTCAAACCGGGTCGCGCCCATGTACAGTTCGCGCAGCACGAGCGTCGTCCATTTGTCACCGACGACCTCGGTCGAACGCGCCACCGGGCACACCGAGGTCACTCTCTTCTCTCTGCGCTTCATTTCGCCCCCTTCAGAGTAACTACGGTTTTCATAGTATCACGGATTCCGCGTTGGCGCGGAGGGCATCAACTGGCTGGAAGCAATCTACTGATGCCCCTGACGTCAATATGGCATTAATGCTTCCCTTGCAACTATGAATTTCATATATATACTGAGTGTTCAAGGCATGAGAATGCTCGAAGTCGCACGGAAGTTCCGTGTCGGTTGCGCCGTGCCCCCCCCCGAACCGCTTTCCGGAGAGCACCATGTCGGACCCCGTCTACCATGCCGAACACACTGGCCTCTTGCTGGTCGACCCTTACAACGACTTCCTGTCGCATGGCGGCAAGATCTTTCCGATGATTGAAGCAGTCGCCAACGACGTCCGGCTCCTCGACAATTTGCGCGCAGCGGTGGGTTCCGCCCGCAATGCTGGCATCCAGGTCCTCTATGTGCCGCATCGGCGCTGGCAGCCTGGCGATTACGAGGACTGGGATCATCCGAACCCAACGCAACGGGCCGTGCAAAGGCGACAGTCTTTCGCAAAGGGGACTTGGGGCGGCGACTGGCACCCCGATTTTATTCCGCAGGAACACGACATCATTGTCCACGAGCATTGGGCGCAAAGCGGTTTCGCCAACACGGACCTCGATTTCCAGCTCAAGCAGCACAAAATTTCGCACGTCATTACCGTTGGCCTCCTCGCAAACACTTGCATTGAGTCCACGGCGAGATTCGCGATGGAACTCGGCTATCACGTGACGCTCGTGCGCGACGCGACCGCTGCCTTCTCCCCGGAAATGATGCGAGCCGCCCACGAATTGAACGGCCCCACATTCGCCCACTCGATCGTCACGACGGCCGAATTGCTCGCAGCACTCGCGGCATAAGTGCTAGCCGACGATGACGGACTCAAGCAATAAATAACCGAATGGACCCGCACATGATTACCATCTGGGGACGTGCCAACTCCGTCAACGTCCAGAAGGTCTTGTGGCTTTGTGAGGAGATCGCCCTTCCCTATAACCGGATAGACGCCGGTCTGCAGTTCGGACACAACACCGAACCCGCGTTCCTCGCGATGAATCCGATGGGCAAGGTCCCCACGCTAGTCGACGGTGATTTCGTACTTTGGGAATCGAACTCGATCCTGCGCTATCTCGTGATGCAGTACGGAGGATCCACCAAACTCTATCCCGCCGATGCGAAAGCACGGGCCAGCATCGACCGCTGGCTCGACTGGTCGCTGTCATCCTTGCAACCGGCTGAGCGGCCCGTGTTCTGGGGAAGCGTCCGGACGCCCGAGGCAAGGCGAGATCTCGCGAAAATCGCCATCGACGCCACGAAGGTCGCGGAACTATGGAAAGTGCTCGACGTACGGTTGCAAGGCTGCAAATTCATCGAAGGCGACACGTTCACGATCGCGGATATCGTGCTCGGCGCGTTCGCGAAGCGTTGGTTTGGAATGCCGGGCATTGAGCGTGCCCCGCTTCCCAACCTCGAACGTTGGTACGGGTTACTTGCCACGCGTCCGGGATTCGTAAAGTATGTTGATATCGAACTGAGCTGAATCCATGAAAACCGGACCGATCACGCTCTATGCATGGAACACGCCGAATGGCCGCAAGGCCAGCGTGGCGCTCGAGGAAATGGCGTTGCCGTACATCGTTCAGCCCGTGAATATTGCCAACCGCGAGCAGTTCGAGCCAGCGTTTCTCGCCATCAGCCCGAACAACAAGATTCCGGCCATCGTCGATCCGGACGGCCCCGATGGTCAGCCCATTAGCGTGTTCGAGTCGGGCGCGATCCTGCTCTATCTTGGCGAAAAGACGGGCCGTTTTCTCCCACGCGGCCTACGCGAGCGAGTGCCCGTAATCGAATGGCTGATGTGGCAGATGGGCGGCTTCGGGCCTATGCCCGGACAGGTACATCATTTCGCCGCCCTCACTTCGGAAGACGATAGACGCTACGGTCTCAAGCGTTTCTCGGACGAAACGCGCCGGCTTTATTCGGTGCTGGACAAAAGGCTCGCCGACCATGAGTACGTGGCCGGCGAGCTTTCGATCGCCGACTTTGCCATTGTTGGCTGGGCGTGGCGACACGAGCGGCACAAGGTCGATCTTTCGGACTACCCGAACGTCCAGCGATGGTACGACGCGATGCTCGAGCGCCCCGCGGTGCGACGCGGCTTCGAGGTCAAGCTTGACCAAAGGTAAGCCGTGAACCCCAATCGCGCGCAGTGACGTATGGTGCCCCGAATCGCCTGATGTTCGAGCACATTGTTTTCAGGAGCAACCTCATGAACGCAAATCCGATTTACCTTGAAGACCTCATGCCAGGAGCGGTATACACGAGTTCGGAGTACAGGCTCGACGTCGAACAGATACGCCGGTTCGCGCAAAGTTTCGACCCTCAACCCTTCCATCTCGATGAGGAAACGGCAAACGAGACGTTCTTTGGAGGGCTCGCTGCGAGTGGCTGGCACACAGCGGCGATCACGATGAAGCTGCTGGTAGAGAGTCTTCCGTTGGCAGGCGGTGTGATCGGTGCGGGAAGCGAGATTACGTGGCCGCGCCCCACCCGGCCCGGCGATGTCCTGCATGTCGTCAGCACGATCATGGAGATTTCGCCGTCGAGATCGAAGCCGGACCGCGGAGTCGTAACGGTGCAGAGCGACACGCTTAACCAGCGTGGCGAACTGTGTCAGCGATCTGTTGCCCGCCTCCTCGCGTTCAGGCGCGGT
This sequence comes from Burkholderia sp. Bp8991, assembly GCF_003853795.1. Classification (NCBI taxonomy): domain Bacteria; kingdom Pseudomonadati; phylum Pseudomonadota; class Betaproteobacteria; order Burkholderiales; family Burkholderiaceae; genus Burkholderia; species Burkholderia sp. Bp8991. Next base: position 217,262 of record NZ_QTQJ01000002.1, read on the forward strand.
TGATGCCCGCCCGGGACCACGCCTTGTCTATCTGTAGCGACGCAATCGGACTGCTCACACCGGTCAGCGGCCAGGCGCCGAGCCGGATGTCAAGTCGCTCAGCTCGTTCAAGGTGCGCGAACGGTGAACAGCGCGAGAGACTCCTTCACGAATGCGCGAACCGCGGGTGAAAGCTCCCGGTTCCTGCTGGCCATCGCGAGATGACACGGATATTCGAAATCCGCGATCGGCCGATAGCAAATTCCGGGCTGCGTGAAGTTACGCATCGATTCCGGGACGACGACCACGCCGTAGCCAGCAGATGCGAGACTGATTGCGGCGATGAAATCATGAACGCGATGCTCCAGAAAGGGGACGAAGCCCCCCGCTACCCCCAGCGCGGTCAGTACCTCGCTGAATCCGCCGTCGTCATCATCGAAGTGTGGGGCAATGAAATGCTGATCTTTCAGGTCACTGACCGACACGTGCATGCTCGCCGCCAGTGCGTGGTCTTCTGCCATCGCGACCAAAAGACATTCGGTCTGCACAATTGTCGCCACGACGCCCGCCGGATGTTGGCGCCAGGGTCTCACGATACCTACGTCGATCTCACCGCTGACGAGTGCCTCGAACTGACGCGGCGTCTCCATGGCTACGACCTCGATTCGCACGTCGCCGTGCGTGAGCCGAAACTGATGCAGCATTCTCGAGAGCACACCGCTGCTCACACCGGATGCTACCGATCCGATCCGCACGACACCGGCGAGGCCTCTGGCCGCCAACCGGCCGACCTGATCCGCACGCTCAATATGCCGTAGCGCGGCAACCGCTTCGGCGTGGAACAAACGCCCCGCATCGGTCAGCGTGACGGGCTGTCGCTTGTTCCGGTTCAGGAGGCGAACGCCGATCTCCTTCTCGAGACGCTGGATCTGCGAACTGAGCGCTGATTGTGCGACATCAAGTCGATCCGCTGCCTTGGCAAAGTGCAGATCCTCCACCACTGCCACGAAATATCGCAGTTGACGGGCATCGATCATTTAATCTCCAGAAGCGAATAAATATTCGCAGATTGCCTCTGGATGATATCAAAGAAGGGGCATCAAATAGAGGCCTGAAACAACAGGAGGACAACATGGACACACTGATCACCCACCCTCGTTCGATCACGCATCGGCCCCCCCTTTTCCGCTTGTCGGCGCATCCCACGCATCACCGCATCATGAACGTGACGGTCGAGCCCAGCGCGCTGGCCGGATTCCTCGCGGACGCAAGCACTATCGACGTTCAGAATCTCGAATATGTCCCATTCATGCGCCATCACCTGGCCGATCTGCTGGTCGAGCGCTTCGGCAACGACTTTGCTGACATGCTCATCGAACTGGTGAAGGACCGTCGGCATGGCGGCTTTACCGTCGGCCTCCAGGACGTTTCGCAGGAGCCTTCCGACTTTGTGAAGTTCGGTACGGCCATCGGTCATATCCTCGGCCCGAGCAATCACGACGCAATGTCGGGAACGTACTACGCCCGCTTCGTGGTAAAGCACACCGACAACAGCGACTCGTATCTTCGTCAGGCGTACCGGCTGTTCACGATGCACACCGACGGTACGTACGTGAGCGACGCGACGGACTGGCTGTTGATGATGAAATTCGCAGAACGAAACGCGGTTGGCGGCGAATCAAGGTTTCTGCACCTCGACGACTGGGAAGAGCGCGATCGCTTCGTCAATCACAAGCTGGGAACCAAGCCGTTCTTCTACAAAGGATCCGACTCCAAGAACGTCAACGAGCAGATCGAGCGTCCGCTGTTCTTTCAAGGCGAATTTGGTCTGTCGATCTCGTTTATCGACCAGTTCGTTCAGCCATCCAACCGCGAAGAAGCGGCGTTTCTCCGCGCACTGTCGAGGTCGATGGAAGCATCGGCCGGCACGAAGGAAGTCTCTTTGCCGGTTGGCGGCCTGGTGGTTCTGAACAATTATTTCTACCTCCACGGACGGGCGCCCTTCCAGTCGAACGAATCACTGTTCCGTGAATTGATGCGTCAGCGGGGCAGGTTTGCGTATTGACGCGCCGTCGTCAGCTCGCCGTGTTGTCGGACACACCAACCGTGGCGGGCTAACGCAGCGATTTGAAGCAACACAGTGAGACGATGAAATGAAAGACTATGCAGAGCACGCGACTGTGCAGGAGACGACGCCCGTCGGGCGAATTGAACAGGCAGCTTACGGGGTCAAACAGCATCTCTCCCCGCGACTCCGCCAGATCCTCTCGCTCGCGGACTTCGAGGCGGCAGCGCGGCGTGTCCTGCCGCGTCCGCTCTTCGGCTATATTTCAGGCGCAGCGGAGGACGGTCTGTCGAACGCGGCGAATCGGGCTGCGTTCGAACACCTGAAGTTCCGCACGCGAGTGCTTGTCGACGTGTCTTGCCGGTCGCAGCAGACAACGATCTTCAACCACACCTACTCGTCTCCGTTCGGAATCGCACCGGTCGGAATCAGTGCCATGTCCGCATACCGAGGCGACATCGTGTTGGCCTCGGCCGCGAAGCATGAAAATATCCCTGCAATCATGAGCGGTTCCTCGCTCATTCCGATGGAAACGGTCCATGCAGCGGCACCGGGCACATGGTTCCAGGCTTACCTTCCCGGTGACACCACTCGCCGCGACGCACTGATCGAGCGCGTCAAAGCCGCCGGATTCTCGACGCTCGTCCTCACGGTCGACATTCCCGTCTGGGCTAATCGCGAAAACAACGTGCGCACGGGCTTCTCGCTTCCGTTGCGTCCGTCGCTACGTCTCGCGATGGACGGCATTGCCCACCCGCGCTGGCTGCTCGGCACGTTCGCCCGGACGCTGATCAATCACGGAATGCCCCACTTCGAGAACTCGTTCGCGACACGAGGGGCGCCAATGCTGTCCGCTTCGGCAATACGCGACACCACTGGACGCGACCATCTGTCATGGTCGGACATCGCAAACATTCGTCAGCGTTGGAGCGGGAATCTGGTCATCAAAGGCATCCTTCACCCAGATGATGCAACGCGCGCAGTCGCGATTGGCGCAAACGGGATCATCGTGTCGAACCACGGCGGGCGTCAACTCGACGGTGCGGTCGAACCGCTATCCGTGTTGTCGCAAATTTGCGATGCCGTTGGAGACAAGACCGTCGTGATGATGGACGGTGGGATCCGGCGAGGCGGAGATGTTCTGAAGGCGCTCGCGCTCGGTGCCAGGTTCGTATTTGCCGGGCGCCCGTTCATGTATGCCGCCGCGGTGGGCGGCGTGCCGGGTGTTCGACATGCAATCGGCCTTCTAAGGGATGAAGTCGACCGAAACATGGCGATGCTCGGTACGGTAGCGATTGGAGAGATCGATCGTGCAATACTGGCCTGAACGTTTCAGCGCGCGATATCACCGCGATGCGCGCCCGGAGGCGATTTGGGGCATACGCGTGTTCCGGCGTTGTGCGGCCTGCCGGCCGCCGCCCGCTCGCATCGCCCCATCTCGCGGAAGACTATCGGGTCGGTCTGTTTGCGGCGAAATGCATCGATCACGGGGGGGGGGGCGAGATGCTCCTGTGCATAGGTGTAGCGGATTCGCGAACCAGACGCTCTTCCGCAGTCAGCTGCTGATCGAGTAGCAAAGGGCATCCCGCTCGAACAATCCGGACGTTTACAGTGAACTCATCTCGCGATCTTTCTAGTCATGCGTTATGAGATGAATGCGTGGTGGCGAATGCCTCAGCCGGCGTCGCACCGCTTGCTTCCGTTGCCGATGCCGCGGTCATGTTGACACCCCGGTTTTCGCGACTGAACAGGATGAGTATCGCGATGGTGACGGCGACAGATCCGGCCACGAGCGCCAGTGCATACCCGTAGTTGTTGGCATGTTGCACAGCGATCGCGGACTGTAATGGTGCATTGACCGATGCCAGCAGATTGCCAAGCTGGTAAACGAGGCCTGGGAAGGTCGCCCGCCACACCGAACAGTGCGCGCAACACAATCAGCGTCGCCAGAACGCGGTCTTCCACGTGCCGCGCAATTTCTCGTCGGCGAAACGAACGTGCCGAATCATGCCCGGAATCAATGCGACCTTCAGCGTACCGGTTGCCAAATCCTGTTCCGGCAGCATTACGCGCGTCGTGATGTAACCGCGCGCCAAGATTTCCCGAGACAACGCCTTGACGATCGTATCGACGCCTTGCTTACCGACACACTGGCCCGCGTAGTGGCCGAGCCATTCACGCGCGAAGGCGAAGCGATCCATCGGCAGCCCGGACGCTCCGGCTGACTTCGCGGCATCGGGCAGTGAATCCGGCACGTCGAGCGCGAAGCGGTCAATACGGAAACACGGCTGTTCGCTCGGCAACGGCGGATACGTCTCGGCGCGCGGTACATCCGACCGGACGGAAGGGGTGCGCAACGCCGCGTCACGCCGCTGCGCGTCGCGTTGCTGCTGCGCTTGTCGATCCCGTTCCGCGTTCGCGCGGGCGGCGGCGGCCCGATCTTCGGGCGTCGGCGTTTGCTGTGCGTGGACCGCAACCGGTACGGCGAGTACAAGCGACAACGTCGCCAGTCGCGGAGGGATTCTATTCATACGCACACACTAAAATAAATAAATTTATTAATCTTTAAGAAGATCGCTGTCTTCCCAAACGTCTTCATATTCTTCAGTAATTAAAAAGCGCCAACCGGGCGGCAACCCCAAGTAAGGAATTACCAATGGCGCCCAATCTGAAAGGTGCAATGCATGAAGCGGCACAAAAAAATCCGGTGATTCTGAAAACTCTTCACCCGCCCAAATGTACCAGCCGCACGTCGTGCTATCCGGCTCAAAGCGAAGCCCGTTCAAAGGACGGATTCCCTCTTTTACATTTCGCGATATGCCGACCTTTAGATTCATGTCGCAGCCGAAAAATGGAGCATTGAAGCGCTCGCACACTTCCCTTTGCGTTTCAGTTAGATTGCTCATTTCTTTCCGAATCCTACCGAAGGCGCGTGCGCACCGCCGCCGACAATCTGCGCATTCGCCCACATGGGTGTCGCGCCTGCCGAGACCAGTACAGCAAATGCCGCGTGACGCAACGCGAATCGCGCAAATCCACGCGACACACGCGCTACGGGAGGGCCTTCGCCCCCGCCAACCTTGCCCGACGCGGTGGCGGTTTCTTCGACAGCAATCAGCATGCCGCGCACGCGACTGAACACCAACCGATAGTTATTTTGGTTCATTGTTGTGGTCTACTCGAAAATCGCACACCCGCGTACAACCGATTATTTGATGACCACATCATCTCGCAGAACACAACCGCGCGTCTCGCACTGGCGAGTCAACAATTGTCAAACGCTTCGAAACGAGATTCAAATTTCGAATTTCAGACGTGACTGATTGACTTGCGCTCAAGCCTCGCTGCTCGAGTTTCCACGATATATCCGACGGCTAACATCCCCCGGCCCATTACCGCAGCGTGGAAAGGATCTCAACGAGATCGACCTCTTCAGCGAGGCGCGCCACAACCGCGCGATTTTCCGCTCACGCATCGCAGCATCAGGGAACACATGGAGGCAGATCGGCGTGCACGTGCGGCGCCACGTGAAATCACGCATGCCAAGCACGCGTGCCTGAAGTCGGACAACGATCGAGTTTGAGGCTGAAGGCGCCCAGCGGGCGCGCACCGCGCGGGCGCGGCGTCGTGACCGGCCGCATCGCGTGCCGGTAAACATCCTGTGCATTGACGGGGCCGCAGCGATCAGTGCAACGCGCCGGCGGCACGATCGCCGCCCCCGCCGGCCCAGCGGCGGCTACGCCAACGCCCGCCGCTCATGCAGCCGCAACGCGGCCCACGCAATCCCGGCCGAGAAGATCCCGACCACGCCGCCGAACGTGCCGATCCACGGCAGGCCGAAATCCCCGGCGATATGGTTGCCGAGCAACGCACCGGCACCGATCCCGACGTTGTACAGCCCGGAAAAGATCGACACCGCGAGATCGGTCGCCTCCGGCGCCAGCTTCAGCACCCACGCCTGCATCGCGAGCCCGAAGCAGACGATCGCCCCGCCCCACACCAGCGTGTGAACCGACAGCGTGACGATGTTCAGCGCGCTCGGGAACAGGATCAGCAGACAGGCCGACAGCGCGATGATCGACGCGAGCAAAAAATCGGCCGGCCGCTCCGGAAACACGCGATTGAAGCAGAGCGCGGCCGGCATGCCGGCCACGCCGAACAGGATCAGCACGTAGGTGATCCGGCTGCTGCTCGCATGATTGACGCTCTGCACGAACGGCTCGATGTACGTGTACGACGTGAAGTGCGCGGACACGACCAGCACGGTGATCGCATACAGCGCCACGAGCGCCGGCTTCCGGAGAAACGCGCCGATGCTGGAAAGCGATCCGGCGCCCTGGCTCGGCAGCACCGGCAGCGTCATGCGCAGCATCAGCAGCGCGACGGCCGCCGCGCCGCCGATCACGAGGAACGTCACGCGCCAGCCCAGCGCCTCGCCGATCACGCGCCCGAGCGGAATGCCGGCGACCATCGCGATCGCCGTGCCCATCGCGAGCAGGCTGAGCGCGCGGCTTTTCCGGTCGCTCGGCGCGAGCCGCACGGCCAGCGGAACGGAGATCGACCAGAACACCGCGTGCGCGCACGCGATGCCGAGCCGGCCGATCATCAGCACCGTGAAATTCCACGCGACGCCGGTCACGACATGGCTGCCGACGAACACCAGCAGCGCGCAGCTCAGCAGCTTGCGACGCTCGACGTGGCGCGTGACGAACGTGAGCGGCAGCGACACGACGGCGACGGCCCATGCGTAGATCGTCAGCATCAGGCCGACGTCGGTCGGCGGCATCCGCAGGCTGTCGCCGATCGCGCTCAGCAGCGCGACGGGCACGAACTCGGTGGTATTGAAGATGAAGGCAGCAAGGGCCAGGGCCAGAACGCCCCACCACGACTGTTCGGAACTGACGGCGTCCGGGGTTGCCATACGGGAATTCGACGAAGGTTGGGGGCGCGTGCGGCGCGGGCAGCCGGCCCGGCGCATCGGCGCGATTGTACCAGCGGCACATGACATGCCGCGGCGGGCCGCGCCGCCGGGACATGGCGATGACACGGCCGCGCGCCGATAATGCGTCGAAGGACATTTCACGGACGATTTGCCCGAACGTCATCGGGCCGGGAGATTCACATGCGCATTGAAACGTCGTTTCTGTTCGATCTCGACGGCACGCTCGTCGACAGCGTCTATCAGCACGTGCTCGCGTGGAAGGAAGCGCTCGATGCCGAAGGCATCGAGCTGTCGGTATGGCGCATCCACCGCAAGATCGGGATGAGCGGCGGCCTGTTCCTGAACCAGCTGCTGCGCGAGACGGCCGGCGACATCGACGCCGAGCGCGTCGAGCGGCTCGCGCGGCTGCACGCGGCCGCGTACCAGCGGCTGCGCGCGCAGGTCCGGCCGCTGCCGGGCGCGCGCGAGCTGCTGGCCGCGCTGTCGAACGCGGGCATCCGCTGGGCGATCGCGACCAGCGGGCGGATGGAAACGGCCGCCATCAACCTCGAGGCGCTCGGCGTCGATCCGGCGAAGAACGTGGTCGTCACGCGCGACCAGGTCAAGTATGCGAAGCCGGATCCCGACCTGTTCCTGACGGCCGCGGCGAAGCTGAACGTGCCGATCGAGCACACGGTGGTGGTCGGCGACAGCATCTGGGACATGCTCGCCGCGAGCCGCTGCCGCGCGCTGGGCGTCGGGCTGCTGTCGGGCGGTTACGGCAGCGACGAGCTGGAACGCGCGGGGGCGCTGCGCGTGTACGACGATCCGGCGGATCTGCTGTGGCATCTCGACGAGATCGCGGCACGGCCATAGACCGTTCGCGTTAGCGGATCCGGTCGCGCGCGGCGTCGGCATGCAGTCACGAAAGCGCCGAGCCGCGCACCCGCGCCCTGTTGATCGAACCGGGTCGGTCGATTCGATTCGATTCGATTCGATTCGCACTGAATCAATCGTCATCGACCCGCTTGTCGATCAGATAACGCCCGCGCTCGACGCCCGCGCGCAGCGCCTCCTCCTGCGTCGACCATTCGGAGCCTGCCGGCTCCGGCACGATCAGCTCGATGCGGGCACCGTCGACATAGACCTGCACCTCGTCGTCCCACGCGCCGCGTGCGTTGCGCCGCGCCCATACGCGAATCTCGTGGCCGCGATACGGGTCGCGAACCTGTGCGTCCTGTTGATGTTGCATCCTGGCCTCCTGTACTTATCTGCGATGGCGATGCAAAAAATGCGCGCCGCATGGCCGCCGCGCGCGCCGTCGGCCCCGCGCGCACGCGCCGTGCCCGCTGTCGGCCGCCCCGGCACGTGTCTTGCGTTCGTGCCCGGTATCGAACCACTCCGGTCCGCCAGACAACAAAGGAGGCCGCGATGATCGGCCATATCGAACTCGTCGGACGCCTGCTGCTCGCCGCGCTGCTCGGCAGCGTGATCGGGCTCGAACGCGAACGGCTGAACTGGGCCGCCGGCTTGCGCACGCACATGCTGGTGTGCGTCGGCTCGGCCCTCGTGATGCTCGTCTCCACCTTCGGCTTCGAGGACGTGCGCGGACAATACGGCGTCGTGCTCGATCCGTCGCGGGTCGCGGCCCAGGTGGTCTCGGGCATCGGCTTTCTCGGCGCCGGCTCGATCCTGCTGCGCGGCGAAGTCGTGCGCGGGCTGACGACGGCCGCGAGCCTGTGGGCGGTGGCCGGCGTCGGCCTGGCCGCCGGCGGCGGCATGTACGTCGCGTCGATCGGCGCGACGGCGATCGTGCTCGCGATCCTGGCGGGCGTGAAGCCGCTCGAGCGCCGCTTCATCGCGCAGCGGCAGCAGCGCACGCTGCGGCTCGTCGTCGAGCGCGGCGGCCTGACGCTCGGCGTCCTGCACGACACGCTCGGCGCGGGCCGCGTGCGCGTGAAGCGGTTCATCGTCCAGCAGTCCGACGACGATCCCGAGACCGACGACATCTCGATATCGTTCTCGCGCACGAGCGGCGCGGAATTTGCGGCGATCTGCGAATCCCTGCAAGGCATCGCCGGCGTGCGGACCTGCAGTCCCGACACCTCGTCAAGGAGTTTCGCGTGACCCAGACCGACCTGCTTTCCTATCTCGTGTCGAGCCAGCTGGCCGCGCGCATGCGCGGCGGCGCCTGGCTCACCACCAGCCAGGTGGTCGGCGCGCTGCGCGCGTGGCTCGCGTGCCATCACGCCGAATGCGGCTGGCTCGACCGGATCCGGATCGCGAACGCGTCCGCGACGATCGCGCAACGCATCTACGACATCGCGGCCGCGTACGGCGAACGCGAGCACGGCGAACGCGTCCGGCTCGACGCCGGTTCGCCGGAACTGCAGGCGCTGCGCGCACGTTGCGACGCGCTGCTGCAACGCATCGACGGCGGCCTGGACGTCGACACCCGATGATCGCGCCGGACCGCATGCCGCGCGCCGCCGTCGCGACGGCGGGCCCCGACGACGCGGCAGCCGCCGCCTCGCGCACGGCCGAACCGGTGCGACACGGCCTGCTCGAATGCGGACGCAATTGCGACACGATCCGCAGCGCGGACCGCTTCGCGATGCTGGTGGACGGCGCCGCGTATTTCGCGACGCTGCGCGCCGCGCTGCGGCGGGCGCGCCATACGGTGTTCATCGTCGGCTGGGACGTCGACAGCCGGATGCGCCTCGCGCCGGCCGACGCCGCCGGCGACGGGCTGCCCGACACGCTCGGCGCGTTCCTGCACGCGCTCGCGGCCGCGCGCCACAACCTGCGCATCTACGTGCTCGCGTGGGACTTCGCGATGATCTACGCGCTGGAGCGCGACTGGCCCCCCGTCTATCGCGCCGCGTGGCGCGCGCATCGCGGCATCCGGTTCCGGCTCGACGACACCCATCCGCGCGGCGCGTCGCATCACCAGAAACTCGTCGTGATCGACGACCGGCTCGCGTTCGTCGGCGGGCTCGACCTGACGCGCGAGCGCTGGGATACGCCCGCGCACGCGGCCGACGATCCGCGCCGCCGTGACGCCCGCGGCATGCCGTACGGCCCGTTTCACGACGTGCAGGCGATGTTCGACGGCGACGCGGCCGCCGCGATCGGCGAGCAGGCGCGCACGCGCTGGCGCAATGCATGCGGGCGTCCGATCGCGATCCGCGCGCAGCGCCATCTCGAGCGTGACGAAGACGTCGATCCGTGGCCGCCCGGCGCGCGCGTCGACGTGAGCCACGTGCGGCTCGGCATCGCGTACACGGCGCCGCGCCACCGCGACCGCGAGCCGGTACGACAGGTGCGCGCGCTCGTCGAGGACACGATTCGCGCCGCGCGGCGCCACCTGTACATCGAGAACCAGTATTTCACCGCGGCCGTGGTGCGCGAAACGTTGTCCGCGCGACTGGCCGACCCGCACGGGCCGGACGTGACGGTCGTGGCACCCCGCGTGCAGAGCGGCTGGCTGCAGGAAGCGACGATGGGCGTGCTGCGCGCGCGGCTGCACGACACGCTCAAGTCCGCCGACCGCTTCGGCCGCTACCGGCTGCTGTACCCGCACGTCGACGGCCTCGGCGACGCATGCGTGAACGTGCACAGCAAGATCGAGATCGTCGACGACGAATGCATCGTGATCGGCAGCGCGAACCTGAACAACCGGTCGATGGTGCTCGACACCGAATGCTGCATCGCGCTCGTCGCGGCGGGCGAGCCGCGCATCCGCGCCGCGATCGCCGGCCTGCGCGACCGCCTGCTGGCCGAACATCTCGGCACGCCGCCGGCCACGGTCGCCGCTGCGTTCGCGCAAGGCGACCGGCCGAACGCCGCGCTCGACCGGCTGCGCGCGAAACCGGGTCGCACGCTGCGCGTGCTCGACCCGGTCGTGACGCCGCAGCTCGACGCGTTGGTGCCGGTCAGCGCGCGGCTCGACCCCGAGCAGCCGATCGAGCCGGACCGGTTCGTCCGCGAATTCCTGCCGCGCGAGCAGCATCGCCCGCTGACCGCGCGCTTCCTCGCGCTCGGCGCGGCCGTGCTGCTGATCGCGGCGCTCGCGTTCGCGTGGCGCTTCTCGCCGCTCGGCAAGGCGCTGAACGTCGCGGCGCTCGCGCAGGCGGCGGCCCGCGCCGCGGCACTGCCGGGCGCGCCCGCCCTGCTGCTGGCCGGCTACGTGGTCGCCGCGACGCTGTCGGTGCCGATCACGCTGCTGATCGCCGCGACGGGGCTCGTGTTCGGCGCGTGGCCGGGCTTCGCTTACGCGGCCGTCGGCTCGCTGACGGCCGCCGCCGCGACCTACGGGATCGGCCGCTGGCTCGGGCGCGACGCGGTGCGCCGATTCGCCGGCGCACGCGCGAACCGGCTCAGCGAACACATCGGCCGGCGCGGCGTGGTCGCGATGGCCGTGCTGCGGCTGTTGCCGATCGCGCCGTTTACGATCGTGAACCTGGTCGCCGGCGCCTCGCACATCGGCCTGCGCGACTTCCTGGTCGGCACCGCGATCGGGATGATGCCGGGCATCGTGTTGACGGTCACCTTCGCGCACCAGCTGACCGCCGCGTTCCGCCATCCGGGCCCCGGCGCATTCGCGTGGCTCGCGGCGATCGGCGTCGCGCTGGTCGGCGTGTCGGTGCTGCTCGTCAGGGTGCTGCGACGATGGTGCTGAGCCGACAGCCGGCCCCGCCGCCGGACATCGTCACGTCGGACGGCGCGCCCGCCGCCGCGCCGGGCGGACGCGACCTGCGCATCGCGACGTACAACATCCGCGGCGGCTACGGTGCGTGGCCCGCGCGCGCGGCCGATCGAATCGCGGCGGTGATCCACGAGCTCGACGCGGACGTGATCGCGCTGCAGGAAGTGCCGCTCGGCGGCACGCGCGCGCCCGACGTGCTCGCGCACCTGCGCGACGCGACCGGAATGCACGCGGTGGCCGGCCCGACCATCGACACGCCGGAGCGCCGCTACGGCAACGCGGTGCTGTCACGCTGCCCGATCCGCGCCGCGCGCACGCTCGACCTGTCGTTCCACCCACGCGAGCCGCGCGGCGCGCTCGATGCGGACATCGACTGCGGCGCCGGCACGCTGCGCGTGGTCGCGACCCATCTCGGGCTGTCGGCGAACGAACGCAGCGCACAGGTGCAGCGGCTGCTCGCCGCTTTCGACACCGGTGCGATGCCGGTGATCCTGATGGGCGACATCAACGAATGGTTCGTGCGCGGCCGTGCGCTGCAGGCGCTGGTCACGCGGTTCCGCCGCGCGCCGGCGCCGCGCACGTTCCCGACGCTGTACCCGGTGTTCTCGCTCGACCGGATCTGGATCCATCCGGGCGAGTTGCTGGTCGACGTGACCGTGCATCGCAGCATGCTGGCCCGGCGCGCGTCGGATCATTACCCGCTCGTCGCGCGCATGCGTGCGCGGTCCGCGCCCGGCACGCCGCCCGCGCGCGACGCGCACCACGCCGACGAAACCTGACGGAGCATGCCCATGCGAACCGACGAACTCGACGGAACGGCCCTCGACTACTGGTGCGCACGCGCACTGTGCGCGGACGACAAAGACACGCTGTACTTCACGGCCATCGAGCCGCAGGTGATCGTGACCGCCGCGTGCGATGCGTTGCGGCGCCTCGACGCGCATTTCGCGCCGTCGGCGTCGTGGGCCGACGCGGGGGCGGTACTCGATCGCGTCGGCGACCTGCGGATCGCGCGGCGCGGCGACGGCGTCGAATGCGACGCGTGCTTCATCGACGGCCCGTCGACCTGCGCGGCACGCGCGCCCGACGCGCGCACCGCGCTGCTGCGCGCGTTCGTGCGCGCGCGCTTCGGCGACGACGTCGATACCCCGCCGCCGTTTCCGCACCGGATCGAGCGCGGCGCGCCGGTGCGCTACGACCCCGGTGCGCCGCTTCCCGAAGCGGACGACGATCCGGCCACCGGCGACAGTTCGGACATTCGCTCGATTCCGCGCATATGACGACGCCGGACGCCGAGGCATGGGCCATGCGCGCGATGCAGTGACCCTCCAGCGTTCATGTAAAAAGGACAGGGCGCCGCCCCCGGCATCGCGCCCGAACGTTACCGCGCCGGGCGCCGCGCCGCAGGCACGCGGGTTGCGGCGCACGACCGTTACCGTTCGCCGACGCCCGGACCCGCCATCCCATGAACGCCACCCCGCCCTTCGCTCCCCACCTCTACTTCTGCGACGCGCGCCTCGTCGGCCCGCTCGACGCGTGGCCCGACACGTTCGCGCACATCGCCGGCATGGGCTTCGATCACGTGCTGATCGGCGGCTTCTGGGCCGCCAGCGTCGCGGGTTTTCCGCGCCACGTCGCCGACTTCCACCGGCCGGCCGCGACGTTCGCGACGCGCGCCGGCGCGCTCGAAACCTTCTCGCGGCTCGCCCAGCTCGCGCACGGCCACGGGCTGCGCGTGCTGCTCGAAGTCGTGCCCGACCGCATCGCGCGCGACAATCCGCTGCGCGCCGAGCATCCGGACTGGTATGCCGAGCGCGCGCACGACGACGCGCTGATCGATCCGCGCTGCGGCGCGCATGAACTCGACGTCGCCCATGCGCGGGTCGGCGACGACGCGACGCACGACGCGCTCGCCGCGTGGTGGTGCGCGCATCTCGCCGCGTTCGCGGACGCCGGCGCGGCCGGCTTCCTGATCGACGCGCCGCATCACCTGCCGGCCGCATGGTGGCCCGGCTGGCGCGCGGCGCTGCGGCGCGCACGCCCGGACGTCGCGGTGCTGGCCGGCGTGCCCGGCCATGCACGCGACGCGCTCGCGCAACTCGAGGGGGCCGGCTTCGACGCGGTGTTCTCGTCGGTACGCTGGTGGGATCTGCGCTCGCCGTGGTTTGCGGACGAGCACCGGCTGCTGCGCCGCATCGGCTCGCCGATCGCGTTTCCCGACGCCTTCGACGGCCCGCGTCTCGCCGACGACTGGCACGACGCGCCGGACGAGACGCTCGCCCGCGCGTACCACCGCGCGCTGTGGACCGCGGCTGCGCTCGGCACCGGCTGGCTCGTGCCGATGGGTTTCGAGCGCGGCATCACGCTGCCGCTGATGGTGCGCGATGCGGACGCCGCGCGCTATCGCGCCGCGTTCGACGGCGCGCGCTTCGACCTGTCCGGCGCGATCGCCGACGCGAATGCGTGGCGCCGCGCGACGCCGCTTGCGGCCGGGCGCGGCGAAATCGCGCAACTGAGCGCGCCCGGCGCGGCCGCGACCGCGCTGCTGCGCGGCATGGGCCCGTCGCTCGAGCACGACGACACGGCACTGCTGATCGCGCTGAATCCCGCTCTCGATGCCGACGCGCCGGTCGATCCCGCGACGATCCTGCCCGGTGTGCCGGGCGGCTTCACGCAGGTCGCGACGGCGGCGGGCACGCGCACGCCCGCACCGGTCGCGCTGGCCGCGTTCACGCTCGAACCCGGCGGCTACGCGCTGCTCGACGCGCGGCGCGCGCCGCCCGCGACCGCGCGCGCCGGCGCCGCGGACGAGCGCACCGCGCTGTCCGCCGCGCTCGCGGCCGACCGGATCGCGATCGAACGCGTCGAGCCGACGGTCGACGGCGGCCGCTTCGCGATCAAGCGCGTGATCGGCGAAACGCTGGTTGTGCACGCATCGATATTCAGCGACGGCCATGCGCATCTCGCGGCCGCGCTGCAGTGGCGCGCGGACGACGAAGACGACTGGCGCGAAGTGCCGTTCGTCGCGGAACCGAACGACCGCTGGCACGCGCGCATCGCGCTCGACCGGCTCGGCCGCCACGCGTTCCGCGTGATCGCGTGGCGCGACGACTGGGCCTCGCTCGTCACCGACATCGCGAAGAAACGCGCGGCCGGCCAGGACGTGACGCTGGAGGTGAGCGAGGCGCAGCTGCTGCTCGCGACCGCGCTGAAGCGCGCCGCGCCGGACGGTCCGCACGCGGTCCGGCAGATGGAACGGCTGGCGGCCGACTTCAACGACGCGTCGCACGAACACCGTCTCGCACTGATCGGCGAACCCGCGCTCACCGACGCCTACGCGGCGCTGCGCTACCGGCCGTTCGTCACGCACGACGAGACCGTCTACCCGGTCGAGGTCGAGCGCCGCGCCGCACGCTTTTCCAGCTGGTACGAACTGTTTCCGCGATCGGCGAGCAACGACCCGCACCGGCACGGCACCTTCGACGACGTGATCGCGCAATTGCCGCGCATTCGCGACATGGGCTTCGACGTGCTGTATTTCCCGCCGATCCACCCGATCGGCACGACCGCGCGCAAGGGCCGCAACAACACGCTGAAGGCCGGCCCCGACGACGTCGGCAGCCCGTACGCGATCGGCTCGCCGGACGGCGGCCACACGGCCGTGCATCCGCAGCTCGGCACGCTCGCGTCGTTCCGCGCGCTGATCGATGCGGCGCGCGCGCAGGGGCTCGAAATCGCGCTGGATTTCGCGATCCAGTGCTCGCCCGACCATCCGTGGCTCGCCGCCCATCCGGGCTGGTTCGCATGGCGGCCCGACGGCTCGCTGCGCTATGCGGAAAATCCGCCGAAGCGCTATCAGGACATCGTGAATCCCGACTTCTATGCGCCCGACGCGCTGCCCGACCTGTGGCTCGCGCTGCGCGACGTGGTGCTGTTCTGGGTCGAAGCCGGCGTGCGGATCTTCCGCGTCGACAACCCGCACACGAAGCCGCTGCCGTTCTGGGCGTGGATGATCGCGGACGTGCGCGGCAAGCATCCGGACGTCGTGTTCCTGTCGGAGGCGTTCACGCGGCCCGGGATGATGTACCGGCTCGCGAAGATCGGCTTCTCGCAGTCGTATACGTACTTCACGTGGCGCGAGACGAAGCACGAATTCATCGACTACCTGACCGAGCTGAGCGCCGGCCCCGCGCGCGAGTTCTTCCGGCCGAACTTCTTCGTGAACACGCCCGACATCAATCCACGCCACCTGCAGAACGCGCCGCGCTCGCAGTTCGTGATCCGCGCGGCGCTCGCGGCGACGCTCGCCGGCTCGTGGGGCCTGTACTCGGGCTTCGAGATCGGCGAATCGGCACCGCTGCCCGACAGCGAGGAATACGCGGACGCGGAGAAATACGAGCTGCGCGCGCGCGACTGGGCCAAGGCCGCGCACATCGGCGGCGAAGTCGCGCGGCTGAACCGCGCGCGGCGCGAGCATCCGGCGCTGCAGACCCACCTCGGCCTCACGTTCGCCGACGCGGACAACGACCAGGTGCTCGTGTTCGTGAAGGCGACGCCCGCGCACGACAGCGTCGTCGCGGTCGCGATCAGCCTCGACCCGTGGCATCCGCAGGCCACGAACTTCATGCTCGATGCGTCGCTGTGGCGCGGCCTCGGGCTCGTCGACGGCGAACCGCTCGACGCGCTCGAACAGGACGCCGCGCGCGCCGAAACCTGGCGCGGGCATCGCCAGTACGTGTCGCTCGACCCGCACGTGCGGCCCTATGCGATCTGGCGGCTCGCGCCGTCTCCCGGCGCCGCGCGAGCGGCGGCGCCCGACCCGGGCGATGCCCGGGGCTCTTCCGGAGCACACGCATGATGAAACGCGAAGACTCCCTCGACGACGTGCGGCGCGCGCAGTTCCCGTCGCTCGCCCCGGCCGGCACGCCGCGCCGGCGCCGTGCGCGGCGCCGCGCACCCGCGCTCTGCGCGGACGACCCGCTGTGGTACAAGGACGCGATCATCTACCAGGTGCACGTGAAGTCGTTCTACGACTCGAACAACGACGGGATCGGCGATTTCCCCGGCCTGATCGCGAAGCTCGACTACATCGCCGAGCTCGGCGTCGACACCATCTGGCTGCTGCCGTTCTACCCGTCGCCGCGCCGCGACGACGGCTACGACATCGCCGACTACCGCGACGTGCATCCCGACTACGGCACGCTCGCCGACGTGCGGCGCTTCATCCGCGAAGCGCACGCACGCGGCATCCGCGTGATCGCCGAGCTGGTGATCAACCACACGTCGGACCAGCACCCGTGGTTCCAGCGCGCGCGGCGCGCGAAACCCGGCTCGATGCATCGCGACTACTACGTGTGGTCCGACACCGACACGAAATACGCGGGCACGCGGATCATCTTCCTCGATACCGAAACGTCGAACTGGACCCACGATCCGATCGCCGGCCAGTACTACTGGCACCGCTTCTACTCGCACCAGCCGGACCTGAACTTCGACAACCCGGCCGTGGTGCGCGAGGTGATCCAGGTGATGCGCTTCTGGCTCGATCTCGGCATCGACGGGCTGCGGCTCGACGCGGTGCCGTACCTGGTCGAGCGCGAAGGCACCAACAACGAGAACCTGCCCGAGACGCATGCGATCCTGAAGCGGATCCGCGCGACGATCGACGCCGAGTACCCGAACCGGATGCTGCTCGCGGAGGCGAACCAGTGGCCGGAAGACGTGCAGGAATACTTCGGCAACGAGGACGAATGCCACATGGCGTTCCACTTTCCGCTGATGCCGCGCATCTACATGTCGATCGCGAGCGAGGACCGCTTCCCGATCGTCGACATCATGCGGCAGACGCCGGCGCTCGCGCCGAGCAACCAGTGGGCCGTGTTCCTGCGCAATCACGACGAGCTGACGCTCGAGATGGTCACCGATTCGGAGCGCGACCTGCTGTGGCAGACCTATGCGAGCGACCGGCGCGCGCGGATCAATCTCGGCATCCGGCGCCGCCTCGCGCCGCTGATGGAGCGCGACCGGCGCCGCATCGAACTGATCAACTCGCTGCTGCTGTCGATGCCCGGCACGCCGGTGATCTACTACGGCGACGAGCTCGGGATGGGCGACAACATCCACCTGGGCGACCGCGACGGCGTGCGCACGCCGATGCAATGGTCGTCGGATCGCAACGGCGGCTTCTCGCGCGCGGACCCGGAACTGCTGGTGCTGCCGCCCGTGATGGGCTCGCTGTACGGCTACGACGCGATCAACGTGGAAGCCCAGACGCGCGACCCGCATTCGCTGCTGAACTGGACGCGCCGCATCCTGTCGACGCGCCGCGCGACGCAGTCGTTCGGGCGCGGCACGATCCGCTTCCTGCGCCCGGAGAACCGCAAGGTACTCGCCTACCTGCGCGAACTCGAAGGCCACGAGACGGTGCTGTGCGTCGCGAACCTGTCGCGCGCGTCGCAGGCCGTCGAACTCGACCTGTCCGAATTCGCGGGCCGCGTGCCGATCGAGATGACGTCGGATTCGCCGTTTCCGCCGGTCGGCCAGCTCCCGTATCTCCTCACCTTCCCGCCGTACGGGTTCCTGTGGTTCGTGCTGTCCGAGCATGGCCGCGAGCCGTCGTGGCGGCAGCCGCACGCGCAGCCGCTGCCCGAGTACGTGACGATCGTGATGCGGCGCGGCGACGCGCGGCCGGACGTCGGCCAGCTGCATGCGCTCGCGCACGATGCGCTCGCGTCGTGGCTCGCACGGCGGCGCTGGTTCGCGTCGAAGGACCGCAAGATCGGCGACGCGTGGCTGAACGTC
The DNA here is from genome assembly GCF_003853795.1 of Burkholderia sp. Bp8991. Taxonomy (NCBI): domain Bacteria; kingdom Pseudomonadati; phylum Pseudomonadota; class Betaproteobacteria; order Burkholderiales; family Burkholderiaceae; genus Burkholderia; species Burkholderia sp. Bp8991. Next base: position 235,736 of record NZ_QTQJ01000002.1, read on the forward strand.
GTCACGCCGATGCCGGACGAGCCGTTCCAGTACGCGGAAGCATGGGTATCCGCGAGCGACGGCGGGGTCGAACGCTACGTCGTGCCGCTGGCCGCCGCCTGGGGCGGCGAGACGTCGCAGCCGCTGTTCGCGCAGCTCGCGCTCGCGCGCGTGCGGCGCGGCCATACCGTCGGTTACCTGACCGACGCGTTCGCGCTGCCGTCGTTCGCGCGCGGGATGCTGCGCAAGCTGCGCGACGGCGCGACGGTGCCGACTTCCGACGGCGGCCGCCTCGACTTCCTGCCCGAGCAGGCGCTCGCCGCGCTCGATCCCGGCGACGACGCCGAAGTGCGCTGGCTCGCGGCCGAGCAGAGCAACAGCTCGCTCGTGATCGGCGACGCGATCGTGCTGAAGCTGGTGCGCAAGGTCGCGCACGGGATCCATCCGGAAGCGGAGATGAGCCGCCACCTGACGCGGATCGGCTATGCGAACACCGCGACGCTGGCCGGCGAAGTCGTGCACGTCGATCCGGACGGCACGCCGCATACGGTCGCGATCCTGCAGCGTTACGTCGACAACCAGGGCGACGCGTGGACGCGTTCGTTCGACTTCCTGAGACGTGCGGTCGACGAGCTCGCGCTGCCGGCCGTCGACGAAGGCGACGCGACGGAGTCCGGCGAGGAACCGGACGCGCTGCTCGGCTACGCGGCGTTCGCGGGGATCGTCGGCACGCGACTCGGCCAGTTGCACGTCGCGCTCGCGCAGCCGTCCGACGACCCGGCGTTCGCGCCGGAGCGCGCGACCCCGGCACACGTCGACCACTGGCGCAGCGATGCGATCGCGTCGTTCGAGCACGCGCTCGATGTGCTGGGCACGCGGCTCGATACGCTGGCCCCCGCCGAGCGGGCCGCGGCCGACACGCTGCTCGCGTCGCGCGACGCGGCCGTGCGGGCGCTCGGCGAACTGGTGCCGCGCACCCTCGACGCGCAATGCACGCGAATCCACGGCGATTTCCATCTCGGCCAGGTGCTCGACGTGCAGGGCGATGCGCTGCTGATCGACTTCGAGGGCGAGCCCGCGCGCCCGCTGGAGCGGCGTCGCGCGAAGTCGCATCCACTGCGCGACGTGGCCGGCTTCCTGCGCTCGCTGTCGTACGTGAGCGCGGCCGCGCAGTTCGTGATCGAGAAGGCGCCGCCGCAGGCGGCCGGCCGCAAGCGCGCGCTGTTCGACCGCTTCGGGCAGGCCGCCGCCGACCGCTTCGTCGAATGCTATCGCGCGGCCGCCGAGCAGGCGCCCGAACGCTTCGTCGACCCGCGTTATGCCGATCGCCTGCTCGCGTTGTTCCTGATCGACAAGGCGTCGTACGAGCTGTGCTACGAAGCCGCGAACCGCCCCGACTGGCTCGGCGTGCCGGTCGGCGGGCTCGCCGCGCTCGTCGAACGCCTGCTCGACACGCACGGTGAACCCGACGACGGAGGCACCCGATGACCGACACGCTGTTCGACCGCCACGATATCGATGCGCTGCTCGCCGGGCGCCATCCGGACCCGTTCGCGTGCCTCGGCCCGCACGGGGATGCCGGGCGGATCGTCGTGCGCGCGCTGCTGCCCGGCGCGCGGCGCGTGCGCGCGGTGACGCCCGACGGCGACGAACTCGGCACGCTCGCGTGCGTCGACGAAGCCGGCTGCTTCGCCGGGACGATCGCGCGCGACGGCCACTACCGGCTCGCGATCGAGTGGCCCGACACGCGGCAGGTGACCGACGATGCGTATGCGTTCGGCACGCTGCTCGACGACGCGGCGCTCGCGCGGTTCGCGGCCGGCGACCCGGCCGCCGTGCTCGAGTGCCTCGGGGCGACGCCCACGCGCGTCGACGGCATCGACGGCGTGCGCTTCGCGGTATGGGCGCCGAACGCGCAGCGCGTGTCGGTGGTCGGCGACTTCAACACCTGGGACGGCCGCCGTCATCCGATGCGGCTGCGGCGCCCGTGGGGCGTGTGGGAACTGTTCGTGCCGGACATCGGCGCCGGCGAGCACTACAAGTACGAGCTGTGCGCGAGCGACGGCCGCGTGCTGCCGCACAAGGCCGATCCGTGCGCGCGCGCGACCGAAGCGCCGCCGCGCACTGCATCGGTCGTCGCCGACACGGCGGCGCTCGACGCGTTCGCATGGCATGACGACGGCTGGATCCACGCGCGGCCGCATCCGGATCGTCGCTTTCGGGTGCCGTGGTCGATCTACGAGGTGCATCCGGAATCGTGGCAGCGCGTGCCCGAGGAAATGGACCGCAGTTCGACCTGGGACGAACTCGCCGAGCGGCTGATCCCGTACGTGCGCGGCATGGGCTTCACGCACGTCGAGTTCATGCCGATTTCCGAGTACCCGTTCGGCGGCTCGTGGGGCTACCAGCCGCTCGCGCAGTTCGCGCCGTCGGCGCGCTTCGGGCCGGTCGACGGCTTCGCGCGCTTCGTCGACCGCGCGCACGCGGCCGGCATCGGCGTGATCGTCGACTGGGTGCCCGCGCATTTCCCGAACGATCCGCACGGCCTCGCACAGTTCGACGGCAGCGCGCTGTACGAGCACGCCGATCCGCGCGAGGGCATGCACCCCGACTGGAACACCTGCGTGTTCAACCTCGGGCGCACCGAGGTCGGCGCGTTCCTCGTCGCGTCGGCGCTCGCGTGGGCGCGCCGCTATCACGTCGACGGGATCCGCGTCGACGCGGTCGCGTCGATGCTGTACCGCGACTACTCGCGCAGGGAAGGCGAATGGGTGCCGAACATCCACGGCGGGCGCGAGAACCTCGAAGCGGTCGCGTTCCTGCGCACGCTGAACGACACGCTGCACGGTACGCTCGCGCCGCCCGGCATCGTCACCTTCGCGGAGGAATCGACCGCGTGGCCGGGTGTCACCGCGGCGACCGGCGACGGCGGGCTCGGCTTCGACTTCAAGTGGAACATGGGCTGGATGCACGACACGCTCGCGTATCTGCGCGAGGATCCGATCCATCGCCGCTATCACCACGACCGGATGACGTTCGGGCTCGTGTATGCGTTCTCCGAGCGCTTCGTGCTGCCGCTGTCGCACGACGAGGTCGTGCACGGCAAGGGTTCGCTCGCCGCGAAGATGCCCGGCGACGCGTGGCAGCGGCTCGCGACGCTACGCGCGTACTTCGGTTTCATGTGGGCGCATCCGGGCAAGAAGCTGCTGTTCATGGGCAGCGAATTCGCACAATGGGCCGAGTTCGCGCACGACGCGACGCCGCACTGGGACCTGCTCGACGCGCCCGCGCATCGCGGCGTGCAGCGGCTCGTGCGCGACCTGAACCGCGCGTACGCGGCCGAACCGGCGCTGCATGCGCTCGATTGCCACGCGGCCGGCTTCGCGTGGCTGATCGGCGACGATCGCGACAACAGCGTGTTCGCGTTCGCGCGCCGCGACGACACCGGGCGTCTCGTCGTCGCGGTCTGCAACTTCACGCCGGTGCCGCGTGCCGGCTATCGCGTCGGGTTGCCAGCGCCCGGGCAGTGGCGTGAACTGATGAACACCGATGCCGCCGTGTACGGCGGCACGAATGCCGGCAACGACGGCACCGTGTCGACGGAGGCGATCCCCGCGCACGGCGAGTCGTGGTCGGCCACCTTGCGCCTGCCGCCGCTCGCGACGCTGTGGCTGAGCCCGGCCTGACACCCGGCGCCCTCGACACGGAGACGATCCCCATGCCGACCGCCCTGCCCACCCGTCTCGAACCCGGCCGCTGCCATCCGCTTGGCGCGGCCTGGGACGGCCTCGGCACCAACTTCGCGGTGTTTTCCGCGCATGCGCAGCGTATCCAGCTGTGCGTGTTCGATCCGACCGGCCGCAAGGAGCTCGCGCGCCTCGACCTGCCCGAATGCACCGACGAGGTATGGCACGGCTACCTGCCGAACGCGCATCCGGGCACCGTGTACGGCTTTCGCGCGGACGGCCCGTATCAGCCGCAGCACGGCCATCGCTTCAATCCGACCAAGCTCCTGCTCGACCCGTACGCGCGCAAGCTGGTCGGCCACTTTCGCTGGTCCGACGCGCTGTTCGGCTATCGCGTGCATTCGAACCGCGCGGACCTGTCGATGGATCGCCGCGACTCGGCGCCCGCGATGCCGAAGGCCGTGGTGGTCGACGAGGCGTTCGACTGGAGCATGGACCGGCGCCCCGACGTGCCGTGGCGCAGCACCGTGATCTACGAGACCCACGTGCGCGGCGCATCGATGCGCCGCGCCGGATTGCGCGCGCCGGAGCGCGGCACGTTCGCGTCGCTCGCGCATCCGGCGTTCATCGATCACCTGCTGTCGATCGGCGTGACGACGGTCGAGCTGCTGCCGGTGCACGCGTTCCTGCAGCAGCGCGCGCTCGTGAACCGCGGGCTGCGCAACTACTGGGGCTACGACACGGCCGCGTTCTTCGCGCCGGAGCCGGCCTACCTGTCGACGCGGCGGCTCGACGAGATGCGCATCGCGATCCGGCAGCTGCACGCGGCCGGCATCGAAGTCGTGCTCGACGTCGTCTACAACCACACGTGCGAGGGCAACGAGCTCGGCCCGACGCTGTCGTGGCGTGGCCTCGACAACGCGAGCTACTACCGGCTGCGACCGGACGACCCGCGCTACCACGTCGACGAGACCGGCTGCGGCAACACGCTGAACCTGTCGCATCCGCGCGTCGTGCAGATGGTGATGGATTCGCTGCGCTACTGGGCGAGCGCATTCAACGTCGACGGCTTTCGCTTCGATCTCGGCGTGACGCTCGGCCGCGAGGATCACGGCTTCGAGCCGGGCGCGGGTTTCTTCGACGCGCTGCGGCAGGACCCGCTGCTCGCGCAGCGCAAGCTGATCACCGAGCCGTGGGATCTCGGCCCCGGCGGCTATCAGCTGGGCCGCCACCCGCCCGGCTTCGCCGAATGGAACGACCGCTTTCGCGACACCGTACGGCGCTTCTGGCGCGGCGACGCCGGGCAGCGCCCGGAACTCGCCGCGCGGCTCGCGGGCTCGGCCGACCTGTTCAATCATCACCGGCGCCGCACGTGGGCGTCGGTCAACTTCATCACCGCGCACGACGGCTTCACGCTCGCCGATCTCGTGTCGTATGCGGAAAAGCACAACGAAGCGAACGGCGAAGACAACCACGACGGCCACGGCGACAACTGCAGCGCGAACTGGGGCGTCGAAGGCGCCACCGACGACGCGTCGATCCGCGACCTGCGCGCGCGGGTCGCCCGCTCGATGCTCGCCACACTGTTTACCGCGCTCGGCACGCCGATGATCGTGGCCGGCGACGAATTCGGCAGGACGCAGCACGGCAACAACAACGCATATTGCCAGGACAACGAACTGTCCTGGCTCGACTGGGATCTCGCGCGCAGCGACGAAGGCGCGCAGATGACGCGTTTCGTGTCGCGGCTCGCCGCATTGCGCCGCATGTACCCGGTGATGTCGGCGCCGCGCTATCCGTCCGGCGACCGCGACGGTGCGCCGGGCATGCACGAGATCGACTGGTTCGACGAGCGCGGCGACCCGCTGAGCGTGCCCGCGTGGGAGGACGGCGAACGCCGCGCGCTGACGATGCGGCGCGTCGGCACCGGCCGCACCGGGCGCACCGAGGCGTTGCTCGTGATGCTGAATGCGTCGACCCACGTCGTCACGTTCAAGCTGCCCGCACCCGTGCTCGACTATCGCGTGCTGCTCGACACCGCGACGCCCGACGCCGGCCCGCGCGGCTGGCCCGACGCCGGCCGCGACGTCGCCGCGCACGCGGCCGTGATCGCCGTCGCGGCCGTGCCACCCGCCCCGCACTCGTGAGGAGCCGCCATGACGTCACGCACCGCCCATCCGCCCGGCACGCACGCATTCGCGTCGTCGTTCGGCGCGACCTGCCTCGACACGGAACACACGCGCTTCCGGTTGTGGGCGCCCGCGAGCCGCACGGCCGCGGTCGAACTGCACGGCGAACGGCGCGTCGCGATGCTGCCGGCCGGGGACGGCTGGTTCGAGGTCGTCGCGCCGTGCGGTCCCGGCACGCTGTACCGCTTCCTGCTCGACGACGGTCTCGTGGCACCCGATCCCGCATCGCGCTTCCAGCCGCATGACGTGCACGGCCCGAGCCAGGTCGTCGACCCGGCCGCGTACCGCTGGCGCAACGACGCGTGGCGCGGGCGGCCGTGGCACGAGACGGTGCTGTACGAACTGCACGTCGGCGCATGCGGCGGCTATGCGAACGTCGAGCGGCGCCTGGCCGAGCTTGCCGCGCTCGGCGTGACCGCGATCGAGCTGATGCCCGTCAACGCGTTCCCGGGCGCGCGCAACTGGGGCTACGACGGCGTGCTGCCGTTCGCGCCCGCGGCGTCGTACGGACGGCCCGAGGAACTGAAGGCACTCGTCGACGCCGCGCACGGGCTCGGGCTGCAGGTGCTGCTCGACGTCGTCTACAACCACTTCGGCCCCGAAGGCAACCTGCTGCCGCGCTATGCACCGGGATTTTTTCGCGCGGACCGGCAGACCGCCTGGGGGCCCGCGATCGACTTCTCGCATGCGCAGACGAGCGCGTTCTTCATCGACAACGCGCTGTACTGGCTCGACGAATTCCGCTTCGACGGCCTGCGCATCGACGCCGCGCATGCGATCGACGACGATGCATGGCTGCGCGAGCTCGCCCGCCGCGTGCGCGCGTATGCGGGCGACGCGCGCCACGTGCATCTGGTGCTCGAGGACGAGCGCAATCTGGCGAGCCTGCTCGGCCCCGGCGGTTTCGACGCGCAGTGGAACGACGACTTCCACAACAGCGCGCACGTGCTGCTCACCGGCGAGCGCGAAGGCTACTACCGCGCGTACGCCGATGCGCCGCTGCGCCATCTCGCGCGCACGCTCGGCGAAGGGTTCGCGTACCAGGGCGAGCCGTCGCCGCTGCACGACGGCGCGCCGCGCGGCGAGCCGAGCGCGCACCTGCCGCCGACCGCGTTCGTCACGTTCCTGCAGAACCACGACCAGATCGGCAACCGCGCCTTCGGCGAGCGGCTGCGCGCGCTCGCGAACGACGACGCGGTGCGTGCGGCGACCGCCCTGATGCTGCTCGCGCCGCAGGTGCCGCTGCTGTTCATGGGCGAGGAAGTCGGCAGCACGCAGCCGTTCCAGTTCTTCACCGACTATCGCGGCGCGCTCGCCGACGCGGTGCGCGAAGGCCGGCGCCGCGAGTTCGCCGCGTTTTCCGCGTTCGCCGATCCCGCGCATCGCGACGCGATTCCCGATCCGAACGACATCGGCACGTTCGTGCGCTCGTCGCCCGGTCATGCCGGTGACGACGCATGGCCCGACGCCGAAGCGTGGCGGCGCTTCTACCGCAGCGCGCTGGCCGTGCGCGCGGCGCTCGTGACGCCGCACCTGCCGGGCGCTCGCGCGCTCGGCGTCGAGCTGCTGTGCGCCGCCGGCAGCGGCATCGGCAACGGCGACGGCAACGCGGAGGCGCTCGTCGCGCGCTGGCGGCTCGGCGACGGCAGCACGCTCACGCTCGCCTTCAATCCCGGCTCGCGCGACGCGCTGCTGCCGATGCTGCCGGTCGGCAAGATCGTGTTCGAGACGCCGCCGCGCGCGCGCGACCGTCTGGCCGAGCGGCGGCTGCCCGCGCGCACCTGCATCGCGTGGCGCGACGGTGCGGTCAACCGCGATGCGCTCCATCACCGCACGAACGGGCACACACGACAATGACGACCGACGTGCCGATCGCAGACCTCGCGCGTGCGGCCGGGCTGGCGCCCGACTGGATCGACGCGGGCGGCGTCGCGCGGCGGGTGGGCGACGACGCGCTCGTCGCGCTCGTCGATGCGCTCGGCTGGCCATGCGGCACGCCGATCGAGCGGGTCGACAGCGCGGCCGCGCTGACCGATGACCGGGACGCAACGCCGCAGGTCGTCACCGGCGACGCCGGCGTGCCGCTGACGCTCCCGCGCAGCGTCGCGCCGCCGGGCGCGCGCTTGCGGATCGCGCTCGAAACGGGCGAGCACGTCGACGCGCGCGTGGCCGACGCGGGCGAATCCGGCGCACTGCCGCCGCTCGCGGTGCCCGGCTATCACGCGCTCGAGATCGGCGAGCAACGCATCGGGCTCGCCATCGCACCGCCGCGTGCGCGGCCGTTCACCGCCGACGACGGCGTGACGGGTGCGCAGCGCCGCTGGGGCATCGCGGCCCAGTTGTACAGCCTGCGCCGCACGGGCGACGACGGCGCGGGCGACTACACCGCGCTCGCCGGCCTGGCCGCGCATGCGGCGCGGCACGGCGCGCACGCGGTCGCGATCAGCCCGACGCATGCCGGCTATCCGGCACTGCCCGAGCACGACAGCCCGTATTCGCCGTCGTCGCGGCGCTGGCACAACGTCGCGTATCTCGACTGCGACGCGGTGCCGGGCGCCGATATCGTGCGGCGAATGCATGGCGCGGCGGCACATGGCACTGCCGCGCCCGATACGCCGCTGATCGACTGGCCGCACGTGCTGCCGCTGAAGCTGCGCCACTTGCGCGCGTGCTTCGATGCGTGGCGCGCGAACGGCGGGCCGTTGCGCGACGCGTTCGAGCGATTCCGTACGGCAGGCGGCGCCGCGCTCGACGCACACGCGCGCTTCGATGCGCTGCAGGCGTTCTGCATCGAACACGGGATCGGCGCGGACTGGCGGCAATGGCCCGCGCCGTGGCGCATGCCGGCCTCGGCCGAGGTCGACGCCTTCGCACACGCGCATGCCGAGACGATCGCGTTCCATGCGTTCCTGCAATGGTGCGCGTCGGACGCGCTCGGCAACGCACAGCATGCGGCGCGCGAGGCCGGGATGGCGATCGGGTTGATCGCCGATCTCGCGGTCGGCGCCGATCGCGCGGGCAGCGACGCATGGGCGCACGGCACGACGCTGCTGCGCGGCGTGTCGGTCGGCGCGCCGCCCGACCTGTTCAATGCGGATGGCCAGGCCTGGGGCGTGACGACGTGGACGCCCGCCGCGCTGCGCGCGAGCGGCTTCGCGCTGTTCGTCGACCTGTTGCGCGCGGCCTTCGCGCAGGCGGGCGGGGTTCGTATCGACCACGTGCTCGGCTTCGCGCGGATGTGGATCGTGCCGGACGGCGGCTCGCCGCGCGACGGCGCGTACTTGCACTATCCGCTCGACGATCTCGTGCGGCTGGTCGCGCTGGAGGCGGCACGGCATCGCGCGGTCGCGATCGGCGAGGATCTCGGCACGGTGCCGGCCGGGTTTCGCGAGCGCCTCGGCGCGCGGGGGATCGCGGGAATGCGCGTGCTGTGGTTCGAGCGTGAGGCGGATGGCGCGTTTCGGCCGCCATCGGCGTGGGATCGCGACACGATCGCGATGACATCGACACACGATCTGCCGACCGTGGCGGGTTGGTGGCGTGGTGTCGATCTCGAGTGGCGGAGGGGGTTAGGTGATGCAGATGCAGATGCAGATGCAGATGCAGATGCAGATGCCTCCGAGGATGCACGCACCGACGACGGGAGTGGCCAAACGCAACGCACCGCGAGCGCGCGTAATGTCGGTGACGACATCGGTCGCGCCGCGGCCGCACACCGAGCGGGACGTTACGAACGAAACAAACCTGCTTTGCGTGACGAGCATCCCACCAAGGATGTCGGTCACGGCGTACCCCAACCACGCGACACGCCGCCGCCCACCCCCGACCTCGCCCTCACTGCGGCCCGGGCCGAACGCGCGACCGAGCGCGCGGCACTGTGGCGCGCGTTGCAGCAAGCGGGCTGCGCGCCGCCCGGTGATCCGGTACCACCTGCCGGCACGCCACCCGTCGATGCAGTCCTCGCGTATGTCGCGCGCAGCCCGTCGCCGCTCGCGATCGTGCCGCTCGAGGATCTGCTCGCACTGGACGCCCAACCGAATCTCCCCGGCCCGCCGCGCGGCCATCCGAACTGGCTGCGCCGGCTGCCGCGCGCGGTCGACGCGCTGTTCGACGCCGACGTACGCAGACGCATCGCGGCGCTCGAGCGCGCACGCCGCGCCCGGGAGCAGGAAGTATGATTCCGCGCGCGACCCTGCGACTGCAACTGCACGCCGGCTTCACGTTCGACGACGCGGCCGCGCACGCCGACTATTTCGCGCGGCTCGGCGTGAGCCACCTGTACCTGTCGCCGATCACGACGGCCGAGCCCGGTTCGCTGCACGGCTACGACACCGTCGACCATCACACGATCAGCGCGGAACTCGGCGGCGCAGCCGGCTTCCGCCGCCTCGTCGACGCGTTGCACGCGCGCGGCCTCGGCGTGATCGCCGACATCGTGCCGAACCACATGGGCGTCGGCGGCGCATCGAACGGCTGGTGGAACGACGTGCTCGAATGGGGTCCGGCGAGCCCATACGCGCGCTACTTCGACATCGACTGGCATCCGCCTGACGCGGCGCTCCACGGCAAGGTGCTGCTGCCCTGCCTCGGCGCGCCCTACGGCGACGCGCTCGCCGCCGGCGACGTCGCGCTCGGCGCCGAGCCGTCGAGCGGGCGTTTCTTCATCGCATGCGCGGGCAGGACGCTGCCGGTCGCCGCCGCGGCCTATGCCGAGATCCTGCGCATCGCCAACCGTGCGGACCTGAACGCGCTCGCCGAACGGTTCGCCGCCGCACCGGTGCGCGGCAGCGCGCGGCTCGCGGACGCGCACACGGCGCTGCGCGACTACGCCGCCGCACAGGGCCCGCAAGCGTTCGACGCGATACTGCGCGGCGCCGATCCGCGCCGCGCGCGCTCGCGCGCGTGCCTGCATCGATTGCTCGAACGCCAGCACTACCGGCTCGCGTGGTGGCGCACGGCCGCCGACGAGCTGAACTGGCGACGCTTCTTCGACATCGCGACCCTCGCGGCCGTCCGCGTCGAAGACGAAGCGGTGTTCGACGCGGTGCACGCGCTGTCGCTGGCGCTTCATGCGGCCGGCTGCCTCGACGGCCTGCGTGTCGATCACGTCGACGGCCTCGCCGAGCCGGGCGCGTACTGCCGCCGCCTGCACGCGCGGCTCGCCGCGCAGCGCGACGAGCGGCCGTATCTCGTCGTCGAGAAGATCCTCGCGCCGGGCGAGACGCTGCGTGAAGACTGGCGCGTCGACGGCACGACCGGCTACGACTTCATGAACGACGTCGCCGCGCTGCTGCACGATCCGGCCGGCGCGGCGCCGCTCGCCGCGCACTGGGCGGCCGTGTCGGGATCGGCGCGGTCGTTCGCGCAGGAGGCGGTGGCCGGCAAGCGGCGCGTGCTGAAGCGGCAGCTCGCCGGCGAGCACGAACGTGTCGCGCGGGCGTTGCACCGCATTGCGCGCGCGGCACCCGCGACGCGCGACCTCAGCCGGATCGCGATTCATCGCGTGCTGGGCGAACTCGCGGTGCACCTTCCCGTGTACCGGATGTACCCGACACCCGGCAACGAGCCGACCGGCGCCGATCGTCGCGTGCTGGCGCACGCGTACGACGCGGCGTGCGCGACGATCGATCCGTCCGACCGCTACGCGCTCGATCGCGTCGCCGGCTGGCTCGGGCTGCCGGGCCTGCGCGCGCCGCGCGCGGATGCCGCGGCGCTGCACGCGGCGCGCATCGCGTTCGCGCAGCTCACCGCGCCGCTCGCCGCGAAGGGCGTCGAGGATACCGCCAACTATCGCTACGGCCGGCTGCTGTCGCGCAACGAGGTCGGTGCCGATGCGGGCGATTTCAGCCTGTCGCGCGGGGCGTTCCATGCGCGCAACCGCCGTCGCGCGCGCACCGTTCCGCATACGCTCGTCGCGACCGCGACCCACGATCACAAGCGCGGCGAAGATGCGCGCGCGCGGCTCGCGGTGCTCAGTGAAGTGCCGGACCTGTGGCGCGCGGTGTCGCTCGACTGGTCCGCGCTGAACCAGCCGCGGCGCGGCGGCGCGCATCGCGATCTCGCGTGGGCGCCGGGGCCGGCTGCAGAAGCGCTGCTGTACCAGACGCTCGTCGGCTGCTGGCCGCCGGCGCTCGCGCCCGACGATGCGGACGGGCTGGCGACGCTTGCCGAGCGCGTGGTGCGCTGGCAGACGAAGGCGCTGCGCGAAGCGAAACAGCATACGGACTGGCTCGCACCCGACGCGGACTACGAGCGCGATTGCGAACGGTTCGTCCGCGCGATCCTGACGCCGCATGGCGCGGGCGATTTCGTGCACCGGCTGCATGGGATCGTCGCGCGGATCGCGCCGGCCGGTGTCGTCAACAGCCTCGCGCAGGCGGCGCTGCGGATGGCGTCGCCGGGTGTGCCCGATCTGTATCAAGGTACCGAGTCATGGGATCACTCGCTCGTCGATCCGGACAACCGGCGCGACGTGCCGTTCGCTCAGCTCGCGGCCGAGCGGGTCGACAAACCGGTCACCGCGTACCTGCGGGACTGGCCCGACGCACGCGTGAAGCGCGCGCTCGTCGAGCGGATGCTCGCGCTGCGCGCCCGCTGGCCGGCGACGTTCTCGGATGGTGCGTATGTGCCGCTGCGCGTGCGCGGCAGGCTCGGGCGGCATGCGCTCGCGTTCGCGCGCTGCGACGCGACGGCGACGGTCGTGGTCGTCGTGACGCGGCTCGCGTGCCGGTTGCTCGGCGAAGTGCCGGGGTTGCCGCGCATCGCGCCTGCGGAATGGGGCGATACCGCGATCGTGTTGCCGCGCGGCACGAGCGAGCGGTGGATCGACTGGCTGAACGACGGGAGCGAAATCGAGGCGCCGGACGGCATGCTGCGGCTCGATCGCTGTCTTGCCGCGTTGCCGGTCGCGGCGCTGGTGGCAGCCGATACGATGAGCCGGTAGCGGTAATCGGATTTGTGCAAAGACGGTCGGCGCCCCGAGGCGAACCATCTCACCGCGTTCCAGCATTTCCGCTCAACACGCCAACAACATGGCAGTGGCAGCGTCCGGACACACGCCTTGAAACTGGCTGGACGCCAGCAACGGGCGCGGTACATCCTCGCGGGCGACGCGCACGAAACCAAAACCGTCGAAATAGTCCTCCGCGGTCGTCGTCAGCAACCCGATCGCATGGACCGAGCGTGCGCGGCACGTCGCGATCAGCCGCGCAACGATCGCGCGGCCGACGCCGCTCCCTTGCGCGCGCGGTGCGACGGCGATCGACCGGATCAGCGCGAAGTCTCCGTGGTATTCCATACCGCCGCATCCGGTCAACGCGGGCGGATCGGCGAGCACGATGAAGTTTTCCAGATGCTCCGCGACACCCGCAGTCGGCAGGTTCGACGCGCGAAGCAATGCCTCGATCGCGGCCAGGTCGGATAACGCTGCAGAACGAAGTTGCATGACATCGATTCCCGATTGGATGAGCGGTACCCGTACGGTTCAAATCCCCCGCTGATTCACCCGCTTCGACAACGCCTCCGCGCTTTCCTTCCGTTCGCTGTACCGGTCGACCAGATACGGGCCGATGTCGCGCGTCAGCAGCGTGAACTTCACCAGTTCCTCCATCACGTCGACGACGCGATCGAAATAGGCCGACGGCTTCATCCGCCCCGCTTCGTCGAATTCCATGAACGCCTTGGCCACCGACGACTGGTTCGGGATCGTCAGCATGCGCATCCAGCGTCCGAGCACGCGCATCTGGTTCACCGCATTGAACGACTGCGATCCGCCGCTGACCTGCATCACCGCGAGCGTCTTGCCCTGCGTCGGCCGCACCGCGCCGACCGACAGCGGAATCCAGTCGATCTGCGACTTCATGATGCCGGTCATCGCGCCATGTCGTTCCGGCGAGCACCAGACCATCCCCTCCGACCACATCACCAGCTCGCGCAATTCGACCACCTTCGGGTGACTTTCGGGCGCATCGTCGGGCAGCGGCAGGCCGCTCGGATTGAACACGCGCACCTCGGCGCCCATCGCCGTGAGCAGGCGCTCGGCCTCCTCGACCAGCAGGCGGCTGAACGAACGCTCGCGCAGCGAGCCGTACAGCAGCAGGAAACGCGGCGGATGCGTCGACGGCGACGCCGGCCGCAAGCGGCTCGCGTCCGGTACGCGGAAGAGTTCGGCGTCGAGTTGCGGCAGGTCGGTCAGTCGGTCGGTCATGGATGGATTCCGTGGTTTGCTCAAGCGCGCTCGTACCAGCCCTTCGACCGGTTCACGATGCGCACCACCAGCAGCATGACCGGCACTTCGATCAGCACGCCGACGACGGTCGCGAGCGCCGCGCCGGAGTGGAAACCGAACAGGCTGATTGCGGCCGCGACGGCCAGCTCGAAGAAGTTGGACGCGCCGATCAGCGCCGACGGGCATGCAATGTTGTGCTTCTCGCCCACGGCGCGATTGAGCCAGTATGCGAGCGCGGAGTTGAAGAACACCTGGATCAGGATCGGCACCGCGAGCAGCGCGATCACCAGCGGCTGCTTCAGGATCGCTTCGCCCTGGAACGCGAAGAGCAGCACGAGCGTGGCCAGCAGCGCGGCGATCGACCACGGGCCGATTTTCGTCATTGCGGCGTCGAACGCAGCCTGCCCGTTCGCGAGCAACACCTTGCGCCAGATCTGCGCGAGGATCACCGGAATCACGATGTAGAGCACGACCGACGTGAGCAGCGTCGCCCACGGCACGGTAATCGCGGACATCCCCAGCAGCAGCCCGACCAGCGGCGCGAACGCGATCACCATGATGCTGTCGTTCAGCGCGACCTGCGACAGCGTGAACAGCGGATCGCCGCCGGTCAGCCGGCTCCACACGAACACCATCGCCGTGCACGGCGCGGCGGCCAGCAGGATCAAACCGGCGATGTAGCTGTCGAGCTGGTCCGCCGGCAGCATCGGCGCGAACAGATGCCGGATGAACAGCCAGCCGAGAAACGCCATCGAGAACGGCTTGACCAGCCAGTTCACGATGAGCGTGACGCCGATGCCTTTGACGTGCTGACGCACTTCATGCAACGCCCCGAAGTCGACCTTGACCAGCATCGGGATGATCATCACCCAGATCAGCAGCCCGACCGGCAGGTTGACCTGCGCGTACTCCATGCGGCCGATCTGCTGGAACACGCCGGGCAGCATCTGGCCGAGCGCGATGCCGGCGACGATGCACAGCGCGACCCAGACCGTCAGGTAGCGTTCGAAGAAATTGATCGCGGGCTTCGCAATGGCATGGCGAGGCGGGATCGCGTTGGACGTGTTCATCGAAGAGGATTCCGTGCGGGAGCAACGCACGCGGCACGCCGTTTCACGCGCGCCGCCGTGCGAGCATTCAGTTTCGCGAGATGGCGGTCAACGCCGCCTGCAGTTCGGCGTCGCTCATGCGCTCGAGCGGCAGCGCCAGCAGTTGCAGCATCCGGTAGCCGAGCGCCTCGCGCGTCAGTTCGAACGCGAGCCGCTTGCCGGCATCGCCGCCCTCGGCGTTCGACGGATCGGCGTAGCCCCAATGCACTCTCACCGGGCTGCCCGGCCAGTACGGACAAGCCTCCGCGGCCGCGCTGTCGCATACCGTGATGACGACGCGCAGGCGCGGCGCGCCGTCGCCGACGAATTCGTCCCAGCTCTTGCTGCGGTATCCGGTGACGTCGACACCGGCGCGCGTGAGCGCATCCAGCGCGAACGGATTGAGCCGGCCGCTCGGCGCGCTGCCGGCGCTGTAGGCGCGCACGTCGCGGCCGAGTTTCCCGGCCCAGTGGTTGAGCATTCCCTCCGCGAGCACGCTGCGCGCGGAGTTGTGGGTACAGAGAATCAGGACGTTGGTGGTCATCGGCGGGCGGGTGAATGCATGCTCAGGTTTGGTCGGAGCAGGAAGTCGAACAGGCGGACACCGGCGTGCACGGATTGCCGCCGCAGCAGTTCTCGGTGAGGTAGCCGATCAGCCCGTTCATCGTCGCGAAGTTCGCGCAATAGAACACGAAGCGGCCTTCCTGGCGGCTCGTGACGAGCTGCGCATGGGCCAGTTCCTTCAGATGAAACGACAGCGACGACGGCGGCACGTCGAGCAGCGTCGCGATTTGCCCGGCCGGCAAGCCCGACGGGCCGGCCTGCACGAGCGCGCGGAAGACGGCGAGGCGCGACTCATGCGCGAGTGCCGCCAGCGCGGCGATGGTCTGGTTCGTTTCCATTTTTCGATAATACTCGAAATATGGAAACGATGGCAGGAATGCATCGCATCCCGCCGCCGCGCGTCACACCGTCACGACCATTCTTCGGGCGGCATCGCGCCGCCGTCATCCTCCCACTGCGGCTCGCCCGCCCCTTCCTTGCGGGTCGGCGCCACCGGCCCGTTCCCGCTGCTGCGTTCGTTTCGCCGCGTGCCGTCGCGGGACGTCGCCGCGCGCACGCGCGCCCGCGTGCGGGTCGGTGCGACGGTCCGCTGTTCGCTGCCGCGGCGCTCGTCGGTCGACGCCGCGCCCTGGGTCTGTCGCGCATTCGAAGCTGCGTTCATGTGTGCCCTCCCGGCTCATTGAAAGAGACCTTCGTTGAAACGCGCAGCAATTCGGGTGCCGCCTGTCGGGCAAGCGCCTTGCTCCCCCGTTTCGTACTGCAACCCTTTCCGGAGCCGACCATGCCGATCGACCGCAGCACGCCGCCCGCAACGCGTCACCGTCTCGGCGAATGGATGGCCCGCGAGGAATCGCAGATGGCCGGGTACCGCGCGAACATCGCGAACGCAGCGCGCGCGCAGGCCGGCGAACAGCTGCGCACGCCGGCCGTGCAGGCGCTCGCGCGGCTGTTCGACGACAACGCGGTGCTGCGCATGAGCCTCACCCGCGCGATCGACGAGGCGCTCGAATCGGGCCGCATGCTCGGCTACGCATCGATCGGCGAACTGATGACCGTGATCGATCATCTGATGACCTACACGCCGCCGTTCAGCGAAACGAGCCTGGTCGTGTGCCCGCTGAACGCGTTTCTCGACTGGCCGATGTGCATGCCGTCGGGCCACGCGGTGTTTCGCGACGCGGCGGTCAACGCGCACCTGAAGCAGGTGCTGAACGTGTGGTGCGACTTCCTCGGCGGCCCGCATTCGCGCGCGCATCTCGATACGTCGTCGCCCGACGGCTGGTTCTGCGATGCCGCGCGCACGCGCGTCGGCCTGTCGCAGTTCCAGTATCGCGAGGACCAGCCGCACTGGGGCTTCGACTCGTGGAACGACTTCTTCACGCGGCGCTTTCGCGCGGGTGCGCGGCCGGTCGCGGCGCCGGACGATCCGCACGTGATCGTCAGCGCGTGCGAGGCCGCGCCGTATCACACCGAATCCAGCGTGAAGATCCGCGACAGGTTCTGGATCAAGGGGCAGCCGTATTCGCTGCGCGACATCTTCACGCCCGCGCGGCTGCCGCTTGCCGAGCGCTTCGTCGGCGGCGACCTCTACCAGGCGTATCTGAGCGCGTACAACTATCACCGCTGGCACGCGCCGGTGCGCGGCACCGTCACGCACGCGTACCGGGTCGACGGCACCTACTACTCGGTCGCGGAAGCGGAAGGCCCGGACCCGGCCGGGCTCAACGACTCGCAGGGCTACATGACGGCCGTGGCCGCGCGCGCGGTGGTCGCGATCGACTGCGACGACCCGGGGATCGGGACGGTAGCCGCGGTGTTCGTCGGGATGGGCGACGTGTCGTCGTGCGTGATCGAGGTCGTGCCGGGGCAGCGGATCGACAAGGGCGACGAGATCGGCTATTTCCAGTACGGCGGCTCGACCTGCTGCCTGCTGTTCGAACCGGGCGTGATCGACCGCTTCCAGTGCGCGCCGCCGTTCGACGGCGATACGCCGGCCGTGCAGGTCAACGCACCGGTCGCGATCGCGCACTGAGCCGCGCGGTTCGGCATCACGCGTCGGCACTGCCGAACCCGCGCCCGGCGTGCCGCAGCATGCGCTGCACGATCGACAGCCCGTCCGGCGTCAGGGCTAGCCGGCTCGCGCCCGATGCGTCGGCGCGCATCTCGATCAGGTGTTGTTCCACCAACGCGACGATATCTTCGCGGTCGGCCTGGATCTGTTCCGGCGCGCGATGGACCAGGAATAGTGCGGCAAATTCATGTGCGGTCAGCATGTTGTCTCCCCCATTTGACGGCTTGGCGCGATACGACGATGGCATCGCGCCGGCGCAGGCGCGAATCGTGCGCCGCGATCTGAGGAGACATGCAGGGAGTGTGCCAGTATCTGGGACGGAGCGGCCCGGCGCCCCGCCGGCGCGCGGCGTGATGTGTCACTTCAAGGCGCTCGGGAGCCGCTGCAAACTTTTCAACGGCGTGTAATGGCGCCCAATGGTGCGAATGGAACCGCACGGGCGCACTGCGGCACGCGCCGCATGCCCCACGGACTCACGACTTCCGCGAACGGAACATCCCGGCGCGGGCGGTTTTGCCCGCCGCCTTGTCGCGCACGCGGAAGTAGCCGCTGTGGAGTTCCACGCCGCCCTTGCCGTCGGCCAGCACGTCCGCGCACGCGGCCTCGATCTGCGCACGGCCGCGCTCGAACGCGTCGCGCAAGTCGGCTTCGAGCGCGGAGCGCGCGCCGAAATGATCCTCGAGCGCTTCGACCGTGATCGTGCAGGTTTGCGGCTTCCCGTCGATCTCGACGACGAAACGCATCAGCAGCGCCGCGCCGTCGAACTCGGGCGGCGCGTCGGTCAGCGTCACGTGGCGAACGGGTTCG
The DNA here is from genome assembly GCF_003853795.1 of Burkholderia sp. Bp8991. Lineage (NCBI taxonomy): Bacteria > Pseudomonadati > Pseudomonadota > Betaproteobacteria > Burkholderiales > Burkholderiaceae > Burkholderia > Burkholderia sp. Bp8991. The sequence continues at coordinate 254,347 of NZ_QTQJ01000002.1, forward strand.
GCCGGCATCGCTCAGGGCCCCCGCGACGCGAGGCACTGCACCAGCGCGCCGTTGAATGCGGGCAGGTCGGCCGGCTTGCGGCTCGTGATCAGGTTGCCGTCGCGCACGACCTCCTGGTCGACCCACTTGCCGCCCGCATTGCGGATGTCGTCCTGCAGGCTCGGCCAGCTCGTCATCGTGCGGCCGTCCACCAGCCCGGACGACACGAGCAGCCAGCCACCGTGACAGATCGCGGCAATCGGCTTGCCCGCGCCGACGGCCGCGGTCACGAATTCGCGCGCGGCCGGCAGCATCCGGATCGCGTCGCCGTTGACCACGCCGCCCGGCAGCACGACCGCGTCGTAATCGCCTTCGCGCGCATCGTCGAACGTGCGGTCGACCTTCACGCGATCGCCCTTGTCGACGTGCCTGAACCCCTGGATCTCGCCGCGCTTCTGCGAAATCACGTCGACCTGCGCGCCCTCTGCCTTCAGCGCGCGCTGCGGTTCGACGAGTTCGGCTTCCTCGAAGCCGTCGACCGCGAGTATCGCTACCTTGCAATGATCCAGCTTGCCGATCATGGATCGCTCCCTTTCGTGTTGTGGCACCGGGTGTGCCGTACCCTGCCGTATCCATCGACGCAGCAATGGGCGTGCCGCGCCCGTCGGGATGGCGGCCGGCGCGGTGCCGCCTTGAAGGGGCGCGACCCGCGATCGGCGGTTGGCGGTTGGCGGTTGGCGGCGCGCACGCGCGTCGCGGCGTGATGCGTGCCCCCATTGGATGGCGCCGCGCGGCGCCTGCAAAGATTTCAACGGGATGTAACGTGACGCCGGCAATACCCGCGACTATCGGCGGCAGCCGCCCGGTGGCCTGCATGCGAGGCCGTACCCGCCGCCGGCCGGCGCCGGCCCGCCGCCCTCACTGCAGGTGACGCGCGGCGTCGAGCATCGCGTCGGTCAGCTCGATCGTCAGCGTCAGGTCCTCGGTGACGTCGGGCAGCGCGTCGAGCGTGGCCTGCACGCTGTCGTGCAGCATCGCGTGCACGCGCATCCGCGCGGGCTCGTCGAGGTCCGCATAGCGCTCCATCGTGTCGCAGTCGAGCGCGAGCACGACCGCGTGCCGCGCGGTATCGCGCGGCGCATCGGGCGCGAGCGCCCACGCCGCATGAAACATGATCCTGCCGGTCGCGACGTCGACATGAACCGTCGTATCGAGACCGTCGGTCTCGGCGGCGTCGGCGTCCAGCGCATCGTCGTCGAGCGAGATCCGGGAATTCGATTGCATGTTGTCCTCCTGCGTGGTGGCGACCGGCGGGCCTCGCGCGCGGCGTCCGCCAGCGCGCCGCGCCGGGGCGCCGGCGCGACGCCGAGATCGTCAATAGCTGCTGGAACCCGCGCTGCCCGTGCCGCCGCCGCCCGAGCCGGTCGCCCCCGGCAAGCGGCTAGTGCCGGCGCCCGCGCCGGTTCCGCCCGGGGCAGCACCGGCACCGCCCATGCCCGCGCCGCCGCCGGCACCGCTCGTGCCGGTGCTGCCGGTACCGGGGGTACCCATTCCGGTGCTGCCGGTACCGCTGCCGGTACTGCCCATTCCGGTACTGCCGGTGCCGCCGCCCATGCTGCCGGTCCCGGCGCCAGTCATGCCGCCGGGCTTGCTGCGCACGTCCGGTTGACCGCGCGGACCCGTGCCACGCGGCGCCTGCATACGGGTCGCGGGCGGCGGCGCCGCGGTGTTGCCGTTCGACAGGTTGCCGCCGCTGCCCTGCGCCGACGTGTCCGGCGGCGACAGGATCGGCGCGCCGGTGCCCTCGTCGGAACGTTGCGAATTCTGTGCCCATGCGGCCGGTGCGGCCGCGACGAGCGCGACGGCCGCGCACGCGAGGATCCGGCGCGCGGCAAATTTCGATTCGGATGCTGGCTTCATGGAGCGCTCTCCCTCAATGGAACCGCCGTAGTGGAATGGCCTGCGCCTTCGATTCAGCAAGGCCCGTGCCGCCACCGACAGGCGGCACGCGAATTGCGGCACCCGGACACCCGAGACCCGCGATCCATCCCGATTCCATGGGGAGAGCTCTGCCATGCCTTCAGCTTCCGCTTCCCATCCGCACGGCAAACGCGCGACGCGCCGCCCGGGCCGTGCGCGCAGCAACGATCCGCAGCACCGCAAGCGCTGGTCCGCCGACGTCATGCAAAGAAGCGATGCGCTCGACATCGAGCCCGAGATCTTCAAGTCCGACGACCCGGGCAAGATCGCCGCGTCGCTCAAGCGCTCGGCCGAACACAGCCGCCGACGCAAGGGGACGCCGTTCCAGTCGGCGATGTCGATGCTGAACTTCTACGTGAACCGCGCGGGCCGCAACCTGCCGAAAACGCGCCGCGCGACGCTCGAACGCGCGAAGCGCAAACTGCGCGAGGCGTTCGGCCGCAAGCCGTGACGGCCCCCGCCGGTTCACCGTCGACCTGCCCGCATGCATGAAACGCTGTGGTATCTGATCATCGGCGCGGTGCTGATGGGCATGGGCATCGTGACGTCGGCGCTGCGTCATCTGCCGTGCAGCAGCGCGATGATCTATCTTGCTCTCGGTGTCGCGCTCGGTCCGTCCGGCGCCGGGCTCCTGCATCTCGACATCCAGCGCGACGCGCCGCTGCTGCGCGAGATCGTCGAGGTCGCGCTGCTGGTATCGCTGTTCGCGATCGGGCTGCGGCTGCGCGTGCCGCTGTCCGACCCGCTGTGGCGCGTGCCGTGCCGGCTCGGCCTGCTCGCGATGATCGTCACGGTGCCGCTGCTCGCCGGCTGCGCGGTACTGACGCTCGGGCTCGGCTGGGGCCCCGCGCTGCTGCTCGCGGCGATCCTCGCGCCGACCGACCCGGTGCTCGCGCACGACGTGCAGGTGCATGATCCCGGCGATCGCGACCTGGTGCGCTTCGCGCTGTCCGGCGAAGGCGGGCTGAACGACGGCATCGCGCTGCCGTTCGCGCTCGCGGGCCTCGCGCTGTGCGGCGCGTCCGAGGCGCCGCACGGGCCGCCACCGCTGTCGGGCACGTTCGCGCTGGCCGCGCTGTGGGGCATCGCGGGCGCCGCCGCGATCGGCGGCATGCTCGGCGCGGCGACCACCACCGCGATCGGCTGGCTGCGCACCCGTCATGCGCAGGCACTCGGGTTCGAAGGCTTCTTCGCGCTCGCGTTGATCGTGCTGTCGTTCGGTGCCGCGCAGCTCGCGCATACGTTCGGCTTCATCGCGACGTTCGCCGCGGGCGTCGCGATGCGCCGCGTCGAGCATCGCGCGAGCGGTGACCGCCGGCCGCGCGAAGTGATCGGCCGGGTCGATTCGGAAGACGTGGTCGCGACCGAGAAGCACCCGGAGAAAGCGCACGCGTTCATGACCGAATCGGTGCTCGACTTCACGATCGAGCTCGAGCGGATCGCCGAGGCGCTCGTGATGACGATGATCGGCGGCGTGCTCGCCACGCTGACGACGCCGCTCTTCACGTGGGGCTCGGCCGCGCTCGCCGTCGGGCTGTTCGTCGCCGTGCGGCCGCTCGCGGTGCTGCCGGCGCTCGCCGGCTCGCGCGCGACGCCGGCGCAGCGCCGGCTGCTGGCATGGTTCGGGATACGCGGGATCGGCTCGTTCTACTACCTGCTGTTCGCGCTCGAGCACGGGCCGTCGAGCGCCGTGCGGCCGCTCGCGGCGCCGGTGCTGGCCGTCGTGTCGGCGTCGGTGATCGCGCACGGCGTGTCCGCGACGCCGCTGATGGACTGGTATCACCGCCTGCAGCAGCGTCGGCGCTGACGGCGCCGTCACGACATGCCGAGACGCGCACGCATCTGCGCGGTGATCCGCTGCCGCGTGCCGGCATAGTCTTCCCAAGGGTCGCGCTTGAGCCGGTCGAGCCGCTCGTGCAGCGTGTCGATCGTCCATTGCGCGCCGCCCGTGGTGGTTGGCACCTCGTCCCAGCGCAGCGGCACCGACACGCCCAGCCCGGGCCGCGCCCGCACCGAATACGCGGCGATTGTGCTCGCACCGCGGCCGTTGCGCAGGTAGTCGATGAAGATCTTGCCGCGCCGGTGACGCGCGCCCATCGTCGCGGTGAAACGGTCGGGCAGCGCGCCCGCGACATGCCGCGCGAGCGCGCGCGAGAAGTCCTTCGCGTCGTCCCAGCCCAGGTGCCGCGCGATCGGCACGACGACGTGCAGCCCCTTGCCGCCGCTCGTCTTGCAGAACGACGCGAGGCCCAGTTCGTCGAGCAGCCCGCGCACGAGCTGCGCGGCGTCGGTCATCGCGCGCCACGGCAGCGCCGGATCGGGATCGAGGTCGAACACGATCCGGTCCGGCCGCTCGATGTTCGACGCGTGCGCGTTCCATGTATGCAGCTCGATCGTGCCCATCTGCGCGGCGCCGAGCAGCGCGTCGACGCTGTCGAGCGACAGCAGCGGACCGTGGCCCGGATCGAGTCCTGCGTGCTGCGTGACGAACGGGATCTCGCGGCGCTCCGCATGCTTCTGGAAGAACAGCTCGCCCGCGATGTCCCCGGGCGCGCGCACGAGCGCCACGGGCCGGCCCTTCAGGTCCGGCAGCAGCCACGGCGCGACCCATTGCCAGTAATGCGCGAGATCGATCTTGCGCGTGCCGCTCTGCGGATCGAGCACGCGCTCGGGATGGGTGATGCGCACGCGGCCGAGCATGTCGGAACCGGCATCGTCGCGTGCTGCGTGGGGGGACGGGCGTGAACGTGCGTGGTGCTTGCGAGCGCTCGCATCGTGCTCGGCGCGATCTGCGTGATCGGCATGCTCGGCATGCGACGCGTGCGACGCGTGATCGACGTGCTCCGTGTGCGCCGCGTGCTTGCGTTCGTGCTTTTCGTGATGCGTGGTCTGGCGTCGCTCCATCACCCCCTCCGTTTCCGGTTGCTTCGGCACTTCGCGGACGATCTGCGACGCCGGCTTGTCCTCGCGCAGCGCGATGAACGCGGCCTGCCGCACGATGCCGTCGCCGGTCCACTCGGCGAATTCGCATTCGGCGACGAGCGTCGGCTCGATCCAGTGCACGCGCGTGCGCGAGCGTTCGCGCGGCGGCGGATCGAACGGCGTCGTATCGCGTTGCTGCTTGCGCAGGATCGGTGCGAGCCGGTCGAGCATCCGCGTGTCGAAGCCGGTGCCGACGCGGCCGACGTAGCGCAGCGGCGCAGGCCCGCGCCGCCGCTTGCCGGCCGCTGCCGGCTCGTGCACGCCGAGCAGCAGCGCGCCGAAGCCGTGCCGGCTGCCCGACGGCTCGGTGTAACCGCCGATCACGAACTCCTGCCGGCGCCGGCATTTGAGCTTGATCCACGCGGGCGAGCGACCGCCGCGATAGCGCGATTCCGCGCGCTTGCCGATCAGCCCTTCGAGGCCGGTATCGCAGGCGCTCGCGATCAGCGATGCGACGTCGTCGCCGAGATCCGGCGAAAAGCGCAGCCGCGCGGGGTCGCTGTCGGCGAGCAGCGCTTCGAGCAGGGCGCGGCGCGCGGTGAGCGGTGCGTCGCGCAAGTCGTAACCGTCGAGACAAGGCAGGTCGAACACGAACAGCGTGATCGCATCCGAATGTCCGGCGCCGATCGCGTTCTGCAGCGCCTGAAAGTCGGGGAGACCGTTCCTGCCGAGCACGACGGCCTCGCCGTCGAGCCAGGCGTCGTCGACGTCGAGCGCCGCGAGCGCGTCGCGCTGCGCGCGCAGCTTCGCGGTCCAGTCGCGGCCTTCGCGCGTCATCAGCTTCACATGCCGGCGGGCGCCCTTGCCCGCAATGCGCGCGAGGATCCGGTAGCCGTCGAATTTCAGTTCGTAGCGCCAGTCGCCCTGCGTCGGCGGGCCGTCGACCAGCGTCGCGAGTTGCGGCGCGACGCGCTCGGGCAGCGGCGCACGTACCGCACCGTCGATCTCGGACGGATCGGCGGGCCGGCGGGCGCGGCTTTCTCGGCTTTCTCGGCTTTCTCGGCTTTCTCGGCTTTCTCGGCTTTCTCGGCTGTCTCGGCTGTCTCGGCTGTCTCGGCTGTCGCGGCTGTCGCGGCTGTCGCGGCTGTCGCGGCCATCACGGCAATCACGGCCATCGCGGCCATGATCGTCATGCGCTGCGGCGCGCGTGTCGGTCGAGTCGCGCCGGCCGCGTTGCGCTCCGCGCGCGCGCGTCGAGCGGCCCGCGGCATCCGCACGCGTCGCCGACGCCGCCCCGTCATGCACACTCCCCGGCAGTTCGCCGACGACGTCGAATTCGGCCTCGCTGCGCGCGTCGTCGTCGCGCTCCTTGATCAGCAGCCACTGCACCTGCCGCCCCTCCTGCCGTCCGCTGCGCACGAGCGCCCAGCCGCCGTGCAGCTTTTCGCCGTCGAGCCGGAACGTCAGCTTGCCCGCGCGATAGCCGTCGCGTGCCTGCGCGAGGCCGCCGTCGGGCGTCCACGTGCCTTCGTCCCATACGATGACCGCCCCCGCGCCGTAATGCCCGGCCGGAATCTCGCCTTCGAACGACGCGTATTCGAGCGGATGATCCTCGACCTGCACGGCGAGGCGCTTCACCGACGGATCGACGCTCGGCCCCTTCGGCACGGCCCACGACTTCAGCGTGCCGTCGAGTTCGAGCCGGAAGTCGTAATGCAGGCGCCGCGCGTGGTGCTCCTGGATCACGAAGCGCAGCGGGTGGCCGGCAAGCCGGGTCGCCCGCCCGGAAGGCGTCGCGTTCGCCTTCGCGCGCCGCCGCCCGTGCGCGCCTTCGGGTTCCGGCGTCGCGTCGAAGCGGCGTTTGCGGCGATAGGGATCGAGCTTGCCGGCCATCGTGTCACCTCGCGTCGCCGCGCATCATGCGGCGTGCTTGCGGCGCGCGGCGGTTTTCTTCGCCGCATGCTCGCCGGTCGCGGCACGTTTCGCGGCCGGCCGCTTCGCCGCCGGCGTCTTCTCGGCGGAGCCTTTCGGCGCGGCCTTCGAAGCCGGCTTCCGGCGCGCGCCGCCGCGCGACGACGCAGAAGAAGACGACGCGGAGGAAGACGACGCTTCCGCCTCCGCGCCCTCGTCGTCGCCCGCATTGCGCGGGCCCGCCGCGCGCGCGCCGCCGCCGCCGCCGCCCTTCAGGCTGCGTTTCAGCAGCTCGGTCAGGTCGACCACGTTGGTCGCCGCGCGGCCCGTCTGCGGTGGCCGCTCTTCGATCTCCTCGATCTTGCCCGCGCGCACCTTGCGCTCGACCAGCTCGAGAATGTCGTCGCGAAACGTGTCGTGATACTCGTCCGGCGTCCACTTGCCCGCCATCTCGTCGATCAGCTTCTTCGCCATCCCGAGCTCGCGCGCGGTCACGCCCGCGTGTTTCGCGTCGTCGGCCGGCACCGTCAGTTCGTCGAGCGGCCGCAGTTCTTCCTGCCAGCGCAGCGTGTCGAGCGCGAGCAGCGGCCCGACCGGAATCAGCGCGCCGAGATGCTGGCGGTCGCGCATCACCACGAGCGCGATGCCGATCTTGCCGCTGTCCTTCAGCGCGTCGCGCAGCAGCGCATAGACCTTCTCGCCCTTGCGGTCCGGCACGAGGTAGTACGGCGTGTCGAGATACAGGAACGATACCGCGTCCGCGTCGACGAACGTCAGGATGTCGACGGTTTGCGTCGATTCCGGATTGGCCGCGCGAATCTCCTCGTCGGTCAGCACGACGTAGCGTTCCTTCTCGTACTCGTAGCCGCGCACGATGTCCTCGCGCGCGACCTCCTTGCCGGTGCGCTTGTTGATCTGCCGATAGCCGACCGGGTCCATCGAGCGCTTGTCGAGCAGCCGGAACGACGGCTTCACGGTGCGCGTCGCGGGAAACAGCTGCACGGGCACGTGAACGAGCCCGAAGCTGATCGCGCCTTTCCAGATCATCCGCGATGCCATGCGTGTTCTCCTTTGCCGGGTGCGCGAGCGCGTGGCGGCACACACCAGAAACCGTCACGGGCATGGATGCGCCGCACGGCGCGTGTCGCGACGGCGGCTAAAGCGTCGATGCGGGCTGCGTCGGTCAGGGCGCGCGCAACGCGCGGTCGAGTTCGGCGCGCGTCACGTCGAGCGCGACGCTGCATTCGATCTCGGCGTCCTCGACGCGCGGCTTGTGCTCGTCAACCGCGCGCCGCGCGAGGTCGCACAGCTGCGTGCGCACGCGCAGGCGATCGGCCGCGCCGAGCGACGCATAGCGCGTGAGCACGTCGGGATCGAAACGCAGGTCGACCGCGCAGCGCCATTGACGCGCGTCCTCATCGGACGGCACACGGACCCACGACACCTGGATCGTCAGCCGCCCGGACGCGTCGTCCGCATGCACGACGACGGTCGACTGCGACGGAAAGCCGTTCGCGAGCGCATGCTCGATTTCCGCGATGCGCTGCGAACGGTCGGGGGCGGTCGTCATCGCCTGACAACCCCCAGCAGCAGCGTGACGAGGAAGATCACGACGAAGATGTAGAACAGGATCTTCGCGATCTCGGCCGCGCCGGCCGCGATGCCGCCGAAGCCGAACAAGGCGGCGACGAGCGCGATGATGAGGAAGATGATGGCGTAACGAAGCATGAATGCCTCCTGGAGTCCTGAAGAACGGTGATCGCCGATGCGTGTCGCCGTCGATCACGAATCGTGCTTGTGCCTGGGTTTGCCGTGGACCGGCGTCGAAGCCATTTTTTCGAGTTCCTTTTCGCTCATCGACTTGGCCATCGACTTCGCAGGCGGCTTCAGGTCCTTCATTTTCGTGTCGCCGCGCTTGGCCGACAGGGCGGCTCCTGCGGCGCGTTGCTGTGCCTGGGACTTGGCTGGCATGGCTTTCCTCCTCTCGGTGGCGCGCGACGTCCGTGCGGCTCACGGGCGGGCCGCGCGCGGTTCGGACGGTATCGTCATGCGGCGTCGCGCCGGCGCAGGTCGGCCGGCGGAATCTTCATCGCCTGGCGATACTTCGTGACGGTACGACGCGCAAGAAGGATGCCGCGGCCCGCGAGGTTCTGCGCGAGCGCGACGTCGGACAGCGGATCGTTATGGCGCTCGGCGGCGATCATGTCGCGGATCAGCACCTTCGCGGCCGATGCCGAGCACACGCCCTTGCCGGCCGCCTCCAGCTTGCGGGGGAAGAAATGCTTGAACTCGAACGTGCCGTGCGGCGTGGCCATGTACTTGTTGCCCGTCGCGCGCGAGACCGTCGATTCGTGCAGGTCGAGCTCCTCGGCGATGTCGCGCAGCACGAGCGGCTTCATCGCGATCTCGCCGTAGCGGAAGAAGTCGCGCTGCCGGGCGACGATGCACTCGCCGACCCGCTGGATCGTGTCGAAGCGCTTCTGTACGTTGCGGATCAGCCAGCGCGCTTCCTGCAGCTGCTGGCCCAGCGGCGAATCGCGCTCGCCGCTCGACTGCGCGAACAGCGTCGCGTAGCGCTCGTGCAGCCGCGCGCGCGGCAGCACGGCCGGGTTGATCGTCACGATCCATTCGTCGCGCACCTGGCGCACGATCACGTCGGGTATCACGTAGTCACCGCGCGTGCTGCCGTAGTGATTGCCGGGGCGCGGATCGAGCGCGCGCACCAGCGCGCAGGCGGCCTGCATCGTCGCCTGGTTGCAGCCGAGGCGCCGCTGGATCTCCGCCGTCTCGCGGCGCGCGAGCCGTTCGAGATGGTCGCGCGCGATGGCCTTCGCTTCCGCGAGCGCCGGCGTGCCGGCCGGAATCGCGTTGAGCTGCAGCAGCAGGCACTCGGACAGCGAGCGCGCGGCGATGCCCGGCCGGTCCAGCATCTGCACGAGCCGCAGCGCGACCGTGAGATCCTGTTCCGACAGCAGCCGCGCCGGATCGGCCGCGATCAGCAGCTCGCCCAGCTCCTGACGCAGGTAGCCGTCTTCGTCGAGCGCGTCGATCACGATGCGCGCGGCCTCGCGGTCGCGCCGGTTCAGCGGATAGAGCCGCAATGCGTCGTGCAGCTGCTGGTGCAGCGACGGCTCGGCGGCCATCCACTCGCCGGGCGACTGGTCGCCCGCGTCGTCGGCCTGTCGCCCGGTGCCTCGCGTGGTCGGCGCGGCCGTGTACGACACGTCGCCGTCCGGCGGGCGCACTTCCTCGTGCTCGGGTGGCGGCTCGGGCGGTGCGGCTTCGGCCTCGGGTTCGGGCGCGTCGGCGGCTTCTTCGTCGCCCTGCCCGTCTTCGAGAAACGGATTCGAGTCGAGCGCCTGTCGCAATTCCTGCTGGAATTCGAGCGAAGACAACTGCAGCAGGCGAAGCGACTGCTGAAGCCTCGGCGTGAGTGCCAGATGCTGTCGCATCTGGAGCGCAAGCGTGACGGACATCGATGCCCTCCTGACGGTGTGCGGAATGCGTTTATGCGAATCCATGCAGCTACCGTGCCAGGAAGGCGAAGCGCCGTCCGGCGGGGCTCTCGCGGGTTCGTACCCCGTCGGCCGCGGCCCCGGGCGCCCCCTTTTTTACAAGCGCCAGCAAGTTAGGGGGCACGGCATTCGCTCCGCGCGGATATGCCGTCGCCGTCGCGCGAATATGCCTTCGCAGGCGATATCGTTGCGCGGCATCCGTGCAGGGTGCCGCGGTCAGTACTGCATCGGCGGCGGCGTGCCCGGCAGCGTTTGACCGCCCTGCACGCCATTCGGCCCCGGCGGCGGCACGTCGACCGGCTCGCCGCCGGTCGCGCCCGGCGGCAGCGTGTTGTACGGCGACGGGCGCGTGTCGTAACGCGTATTCGCGTCCGGCATCGTCGTTGTCGGCGACGCGCCGTGGCCGTCCGGTGGCGCCGGCGGTGCGCCACGCGTGCCGTAGGGGCCCTGCGGTTGCGTGCATGCGCCCAGTGCGCACGCCGCGGCGAACGCACAGGCGCACACGCGTATCGTCTGGATCGGTTTCATCGGAACCTCCTCCGTGAAGTGCGGTGCGCGGCACCGGGCCGGCCGTGACGGCGCGGCTCAGAGCCGGTTGAAATGGAAATCGCCCGCATACGCGTTCGGTGCGCGACGGGCCATCATCGTGTCGAATTCGGCCGCGACGCGCATCAGTGCGCCGCGTTGCCGCTCGATACCGGCCTGCTCGAGCGCCGCGAACGCGTCGGCGTCGAAGGTCACGGTCAGCGACGCCGGATGACCGTCGACGCGAAAGCCGAAATGCAGCGCGCCGGCCGGCTGCTCCTCGGCATGGAACGGCATCGCGCGCGCCTCGAAATGACGGCCGAGCGTCTCGGCCACGTCGCGCAGCATGCCGGGTTTCACGCTGATGCTCATCGTGGGCTCTCCGTGGGTGGGATGGACGCAATCGGCGGCACGCCGGTCGACGGCGTGTGGATCGGCGGCGCGTGAATGGGCCGCACATGAATCGGCAGCGCGTGAATCGGCCGCACAGGAATCGGCAGCCCGTGGTTCGGCCGCGCGTGAACCGGCGGCGCCCGCGTCGGCGGCTCGCGCTCCGGCGGCGGATGCCCGGGCGGGTCGCCTTCCGGATCCTGATAAGGTTCCGGCGTGCCGGGCGGCAAGTCATCCGGCGCGGGCGGCTCGGGGTCCGGTTCGACGTCGGGTATCGGCGGTTCGGGCCGGTGCAGCGACTGGGCGGGGTCTCGGTTCATCGGGGGGCATTCGATCGTTGCGTCGTCCTCGCGGGGCCCGATCGATTGGCGCGGCGTGCGCCGCCCGATCGTCCACGAAAGGCAGGGCCGCAAGCTGCGTGCCGTCTGCGTGCCGGCGTGCACACCGCCTCGCACGCCGCCTTTCCGCGCGCCGGCGCACGGCCGCGCGCGCCACCCCGCCGTACGCCGTGCCTTCGCTACACCGCGCGCTGCAATTCTTTCAAGGGCAGCGCGCTACGCGTCGTACGCGGCCATCACGAGCCACAGCTCGTGGTCGTCGTCGCGCACCCGCGCGGCGAGCGCATACGGATCGGCCGGCTCGCACGCGCGCTGCAGCGCGAACCGCGCCGGCTCGGTCGAGCCGAACGTCTCGTCGCCGAGCGGCCGCACGTCGGCCTTGCCTTCGAACATCCGGCGATCGGGCCGGTAGATCAGCGGCTCCTGTTTCCACGCGCTGAAATGGCTCTTCACCGACTCGAACCCGCCGCCGCATACGTTGATCTCATAGCGCACCCCTGGCCGCCGTTTGGGAATCGTCATCGTGCCTCCCGCTTGATTTGCGTGTGTGTGTGCGGAGCATTGCACCGCGCGTTGTGGCCGGCATCCTGCGTCGTCGTCCTGCGTGGTCATCCATCGAAGAAGCGGCAAGTCCCGTGCCGCGCGGTCGCGACGGGCACGGCCGTTGCGCGATCACCGCGTCATCGTCACCGCCTCGGAGCCCCGCCATGAAGGAATCGACCCGAACCGGCCGCGACGCGCCGCACCAACCGCAGCGCGATCCGTCGCCGCCGTTGAAGGACCAGGATCAAACGAAGACGCGCCACTCGGAGCGCCATATCGACAAGCAGCTCGAGGACACGTTCCCCGCGAGCGATCCGCCCGCGACCGGCGGCGTCACGCGCATCGAGCCCGACACGCCGCCGGGCACGCACGACGATGGCCCGTGGCAGGACCCCGCCCGACGCCGCGACGAATGACGGCCGGCACTCGACGGACACCGCTGCCGAACGGCACGCCGCTTGCTGCCCCGCTTGTTGCCCCGCACGGCCCGGACTCGCCGACTCACACGGCCCGGATTCAACCCGCAAGGAGGACTTCATGCAACGCGTCAACGAAATCATGTCGCAGGACGTCGTGCGCATCGCGCCGACCGACTCGATCCGTCATGCGGCGCAATTGATGGAGCGCTATGACATCGGCGCGCTGCCCGTATGTGACAACAACCGGCTGATCGGCATGGTCACGGACCGCGATCTCGCGGTGCGCGCGATCTCGGCCGGCAAGCCGCCGGACACGCGGATCCACGAAGTCGCGTCGGGTCCGATCGAATGGTGTTTCGAGGACGATTCGCTGGAAGAGATCCAGCACTACATGGCCGACGCGCAACTGCGCCGCCTGCCCGTCGTCGATCACGACAAGCGGCTCGTCGGCATGCTGTCGCTCGCGGACATCGCGACGCGCACGGCCGGCCCCGCACGCGACGACGTCGCGAACACGCTCGAAGGCGTGTCGCAACCGAAGCAGACGTGACGGGGCCATTCGCGCCCCGCCCCGACTACCCGCGCGACCCGCAGGGCCCATCCCGGGCACGGTCGCGCTCCACGCAGCCAGGAGGACAACCATGCAGACTCAAGGACAGACCCGCATCGTCGGCAAGGGGGCCGCAACCGCGGCCGGGCCCGGCCCGGACGTGATGGCGGCCGACACGCTGGAAGGCGACAAGGTCTATACGACCGATGGCGACGACGTCGGCAAGATCAAGGACATCATGCTCGATGTGCGCTCGGGCCGCGTCGCGTACGCCGTGCTGTCGAGCGGCGGCCTGCTCGGCATCGGCGACAAGCTGCTTGCGATTCCGTGGAGCGCGCTCACGCTCGATACCGAGCGCAAGTGTTTCCTGCTGTCGGTCTCATCCGAGCGAATCCGCAACGCGCCGGGCTTCGACAAGGATCACTGGCCGGCGATGGCCGACCCGCAATGGGCCGAGCCGCTGCACGAGTACTACGGCAGCACGCCGTACTGGAGCGCGGGCGACGAGCTCGGGCTGACCGATCCGACCGAGGACCTGAACGATCCGCGCGCGCGCGACCAGCATTGATCGCTCTCGATTTGCCGGTGTATTAGCCGACGTGCCCCGCGAAAGCGGGGCTTTTTTTGGCTTTGTGACGGATCGCCGGGCCGGCCCGGTCCCGTGAAGCCGGCGTCGCAGGCCGCCGGCCGGGCGCACGGCGCGCCGCACGATTGATAACCAAACAACATCAATCCTTCCAAAATTCGCACTTAACGTTTCCGCGTCTCCGGGCGAACATTGCCAAAACGACAATCGGTCGCGCCCCGCGCCATTCCCGCATTCTCTGGAGACACCCTGATGCACCCCTCGCCCAGCCTTTCGACCGGACGTTCGAAGGCCGCCGCGGTATTCCGCGTGACGGCCGGCAACTTCCTCGAGCAGTTCGACTTCTTCCTGTTCGGCTTCTACGCGACGCAGATCGCCGCCGTGTTCTTTCCCACCGCGAACGAGTTCGCCTCGCTGATGATGACCTTCGCGGTCTTCGGCGCCGGCTTCCTGATGCGGCCGCTGGGCGCGATCGTGCTGGGCGCGTACATCGACGACGTCGGCCGCCGCAAGGGCCTGATCGTCACGCTCGCGATCATGGCGAGCGGCACCATCCTGATCGCGTTCGTCCCCGGTTATGCGACGATCGGCCTGCTCGCGCCCGCGCTCGTGCTGATCGGGCGACTGCTGCAGGGCTTTTCGGCAGGCGCGGAACTGGGCGGCGTGTCGGTCTACCTCGCCGAAATGGCCACGCCCGGCCGCAAGGGCTTCTTCACGAGCTGGCAGTCGGCCAGCCAGCAGGTCGCGATCGTCGTCGCGGCCGGCCTCGGCTTCGCGCTCAATCAATGGCTGAGCGCATCGGCGATCGCCGCGTGGGGATGGCGCGTGCCGTTCTTCGTCGGCTGCATGATCGTGCCGTTCATCTTCATGCTGCGCCGCAACCTCGAGGAAACGCAGGAGTTCAAGGCGCGCCGGCACCGCCCGAGCATGAAGGAAGTGTTCGGCACGCTGGCGCACAACTGGGGTGTCGTGGTCGCCGGCATGATGCTGGTCGCGATGACGACCACGAGCTTCTACCTGATCACCGTCTACGCGCCGACGTTCGGCAAGACGGTCCTGCACCTGAGCACCGCCGACAGCCTGCTCGTCACGCTGTGCGTCGGCGTGTCGAACTTCGTGTGGCTGCCGATCGGCGGCGCGCTGTCCGATCGCATCGGCCGCCGGCCGCTGCTGGTCGGCATGACGCTGCTCGCGATCGCCACCGCGTACCCCGCGCTGTCGCTGCTCGCGCATGCGCCGTCGTTCATCAACATGCTGCTCGTGCTGCTGTGGCTGTCGTTCATGTACGGGATCTACAACGGCGCGATGGTCGTCGCGCTGACGGAAGTGATGCCCGTCGAGGTGCGCGTGGCTGGCTTCTCGCTCGCCTACAGCCTCGCGACGGCCGTGTTCGGCGGCTTCACGCCTGCCATCTCCACGGCGCTGATTCACATGACGGGCGACAAGGCCGCACCCGGCTACTGGATGAGCCTCGCTGCGGTGTGCGCGCTGCTCGCGACGTTCGTACTCTATCGCCGCCATCCGGCGACGCTGACACCGGCGCACTGACGCCGCATTCCGAACCCCTGCCCCGACTTCGCATGACCCAGGCCACGACCACGACCATGAAGAACCTGTTCCTGAAACTGTGCGCGACCGCACTCGTCGCCACCTCCGCAATCGCCGCGAACGTGCAGGCCGCCGAGCTGCACGTGATGAGCTCGGGCGGCTTCACCGCCGCCTACAAGCGGCTCGGCCCGCAGTTCGCGGCCCGCACGGGCAACACGCTCGACACGGCGCTCGGCCCGTCGATGGGCAAGTCGCCCGAAGCGATTCCGAACCGGCTGGCGCGCGGCGAGCCGGCCGACGCGGTGATCATGGTCGGCTACGCGCTCGACGACCTGATCAAGCAAGGCAAGGTGATCCCCGGATCGCGCGTCGAGCTGGCCGATTCGCGGATCGGCATGGTCGTGCGCGACGGCGCGGCGAAACCCGACATCAGCTCGGCCGACGGCCTCAGGGAAGTGCTGCTGCATGCGAAGTCGATCGCCTACTCGGACAGCGCGAGCGGCGTCTACATCGAGCGGGAATTGTTCAAGAAGCTCGGCATCGAAGACCAGGTGAAATCGAAGGCGAAGATGATCCCGCGGATCCCGGTCGCCTCCGTGGTCGCGAACGGCGACTACGAAATCGGCTTTCAGCAGGTGAGCGAACTGCTGCCCGTGAAGGGCGCGACCTTCGTCGGCAAGATTCCCGAAGCGCTGCAGTCCGTCACGCGCTTCGCGGCCGGCATCCCGGTCGGCGCGCAGCATCCGGAGGAAGCGAAGGCGCTCCTCGACTATCTCGCGTCGCCCGACGTGCAGGCGGAAGTCAAATCGACCGGGCTGGATTCCGTCTCCGCGCATTGAGCCCGCAAGCCGGGAAGGCGCGTGTCAGACCGCCTTCCCGTCGCGCCCGGCGCCGGCCCCGGCATCGTCGGCGCCATTCGGGCCTTCCGGCCCGGCCGCGTTCAGCACCCGCACGAGACGCGCACGATCGCACGCCCCTTCCCACGACGATACGAAGATCACCGCGCACGCATTGCTGATCACGCTCGTCAGCGCACGCGCCTCGGACATGAAGCGATCGATGCCGACCAGCAGCGCGACCCCGGCAACCGGCAGGTCGGGCATCACGGCAAGCGTCGCGACGAGCGCCACGAGCCCGCTGCCGGACACGCCGGCCGCGCCCTTCGACGTCAGCAGCATGACGGCCAGCATCGCCGCGATCTGCGGCGCGGACAGCGGCACGTCGCACGCCTGCGCAATGAACAATGCCGCGAGCGTCAGATAGATCGCGGTGCCGTCCAGGTTGAACGAATAGCCGGCCGGCAGCACGAGCCCCACCACGCCCTTGTCGCAACCGAGCGACTCCAGCTTGACGATCAGCCGCGGCAATACCGGCTCCGTCGACGAGGTCGCGAGGACGATCAGCAGCTCCTCGCGCAGGTAGCGCAGCAGCCGCCACAACGCGAATCCGTGCAACCGCGCGAGCGGTGCGAGCACCACCGCGACGAACAGCCCGCAGGCCATGTAGAACGACATCATCAGCCGCGCGAGCGAGCCGACCGAGCCGATGCCGAAGCGGCCCACCGTGAAGGCCATCGCGCCGAATGCGCCGAGCGGGGCGAGCCGCATGATCATCGCCAGCACGCGAAAGACGATCTGCGCGACGCCGTCGATCAGCGCCAGCACGGGCCGGCCGGCCTGCGGAGCCGCATTGAGCGAAAAACCGAACAGCAGCGCCAGCAGCAGCACCGGCAGCACCTCGCCCTGCTGGAACGCGCCGAGCATCGTGTCCGGGATCACGCTCAACGCAAACTCGACCAACCCGCGCGGCGGCGCATGCCGCGTATAGGGCGCAAGGACGCTCGCATCGAGATGGCGCACATCCACGTGCATGCCGGCGCCCGGCTGCAGCACGAACGCGGCGACGAGCCCGAAGGCGAGCGCGGCGGCGGTCAGCAGATAGAACAGCACCAGCGCGCGGACGATCGTGCGACCGATGGCGGTCCCGTTCGCCAGCGACGTGATGCCCGACACGATCGTGCAGAACACGACCGGCGCGATCATCATCCGCACGAGGCCGACGAAGGCATCGCCGAGCGGCTTGAACATCGCGCCCGCCGACGGCCAGAAATGGCCGACGCTCACGCCGAGCACCATCGCCAGCAGAACCTGCACGTAGAGCGAACGAAGCGGTCTTGCCAGCGTCACGATGCGGTCTTGCCCGATGTTCCGGCCGCATTCGCCGCATGCGCCACCTGTTTCGATCCATCGCCGCGCTTCGCATCGACGACCGCCTGGTGGAACGCTTCCGCGGCCGGTGTGAGCGGGCGTCCGCGCCGTTTCACGATGCCCACGCGGCGCTTGACCGCCGGCTCGACGAGCGGCACGCTCGTGAGCAGCGGATGGTCGTGCCCGGGCATCGCCATCGACGGTACCGCGGCGACGCCGAGCCCTGCCTCGACCAGCCCGAGCATGGTCGTCACGTGGCGCGTCTCGCACACGCTCGGCGCCCGCGGCGCGACGCTCGTCAGCGCCTGGTCGAGCAACAGGCGGTTGCCGGACGTCTTGTCCACCGACACGTACTCGTACTCGTAAAGCTCGTTCCAGGTCACGCGCTTCTTGCGCGCGAGCGGATGGTCGCGCCGGCACGCGGCGACGAACCGCTCCTGCAGCAGCAGCTTGAATTCGACCTCGGGCTCCTGGCTGCCCATGAAGCTCACGCCGAAATCGGCCTCGCCGCTGATGACGGCGCTCAGCACCTCGTTCGCGCTCGCGTCCAGCAGCTTGACCCGGATGCGCGGAAAGCGGCGGTGATAGCTCGCGATCACGTTCGGCAGAAAGTAGTAGGCGACCGACGGCACGCACGCGATCGTCACGTGACCGAGCCGGCTCGATGACACGTCGCGGATGCCGAGCAGCGCGACGTCGAGATCGTCCAGCAACTGCTCGGCGCTCGGCGCGAACACGCGGCCGACGGTGGTCAGCGAGACGCTGCGCGTGGTGCGCTCGAACAGACGCACGCCGAGCGCTTCCTCCAGTTTGTCGATCCGGCGGCTCAACGCGGGCTGTGAAATGCTGATCGCCTCGGCGGCCTTCCGGAAGCTGCCCAGCTCCACCACCGCGCGAAACGCCTGCAAATCGGTCAAATCGAAGTTGATTCCCACGGGCCGTGTCTCCACATCTCGAATGCCCGGTATTTTGCATGATTCGGGCAGCCACACCCAGCCCGGAGATGCCCGGCTCCGCCACCCCGCTACGCGCGATGCCGCAACGCATCGATCACGATCGAAAACGCGCGCGACGCCTGGCGGCGGCTCGGGTAGTACGCGTGATAGCCGGGAAAGACCGGGCACCAGTCCGGCATCACGATGCGCAGCCTGCCGGCGTGCACGTGGTCGAGCACGATGTCCTCGGTGACGAACGCGATGCCGAATCCGTCGAGCGCCGCCTGCAGCATCTGTGGCTGCGTGTTGCAGGTGATCCGCCCGTTCACGCGCGCCTGGATCTCGTTCCTGCCCTTCTTCAGCTCCCATGCGTAGATGCCCTTCGCGGTCGCGAGCCGCAGCGTCACGCAATCGTGATCGAGCAGGTCTTGCGGCGTCTTCGGCGGCTTGCGGCCGTCGAAATAGGCCGGCGACGCAACCATCGCCATCCGGATGTCCGGGCTGATGCGCACCGCGATCATGTCCTTCGCGACCTGGTTGCCGTAGCGCACGCCGATGTCGTAGCGCTCCTCGACGATGTTCGACAGCCCGTAGTCGACCGAGAACTCGACGCGGATGTCGGGGTAGTCGGGCAGCACCTTCCTGAGCTTCGGCCAGATGATCGTGTCGATCGGATGCTCGGTGGCCGTGATCCGCACGACGCCGGCCGGCTTGTCGCGGAAATCGGCCACCGCGGCGAGCTTCGTTTCGATCTCGTCGATGCGCGGCGCGACGGTCCGGAACAGTTCCTCGCCCGCTTCGGTCGTCGCCACGCTGCGCGTCGTGCGCGTCAGCAGCCGCACGCCGAGCCGCGCTTCGAAATCGCGCACCGTCTGGCTCAGCGCCGATTGCGACACACCGAGGCGCGCCGCCGCGCGCGTGAAGCTCCGGTCGCGCGCCACCGCGAGAAACGCCAGCAGATCGTTGAGGTTTTCGCGCGGCATGTCGGTCGGCTCCTGTCGAAACGGACGCCCATCCTAGCACCGACGCCGCCGCGCGCCACCCGGTACGGCCTCCGTCGATTCATTAGACTGACTTATAAGTCCAAGCGCAGTGTGCTACTTAATCGATCGATCGTGGGTCGATAGACTGCGAAGCCTTCGGGTCCCCCTGCGGCCGTAGCCGACTGTGGGGATCTCCCCTGCATTCCTTTCCGGAGTCCGTCTCGTGAAATCCGCTCTTCGCCTTCTCGTCGCCGCACTCGCCGTGTCCGGCCCGTGGTTCGCCCATGCGCAGGGCCTGACGCGCGAGCAGGTGCGCGAGGACATGATTCGCTACGAAGCCGCCGGCTTCAATCCGGCACGCGCGAATCCGCGCACGTGGGTGGACGATGCCCAGGCCGCGTCCGTACGCGTCATGGCCGCGCACGATGCCGGCGCCCGCACGCATCTGGCCGATCGCGGCGCGGCCGCCGCGCGCTGCGACTGACCGACGCCGCCCCTTCGCCCACGATCCGCACCGCTTCGACGATGCAAGCCGTTGCCACTTCCGACCGGCGCCCCGCGCCCGTTCAAACCGCCGCATGGGGCGCCGTCCTCGCGATGGCGCTCGGCGCGTTCGCGCTCGTCGCGTCCGAATTCATGCCGGTCAGCCTGCTGACGCCGATCGCCACCGACCTGCACGTCAGCGAAGGCCAGGCGGGCCAGGCCATTTCCGTGTCCGGCGCCTTCGCGCTCGTGACGAGCCTGTTCATCGCGTCGCTGGCCGGGCGGCGCGATCGCAAGCGGCTGCTGCTCGTGCTGACGCTGCTGACGATCGTCTCCGGCACGATCGTTGCGTTCGCACCGAATTACGTTGCCTTCATCGCGGGGCGCGCACAGATCGGTGTTGCGATCGGCGGGTTCTGGTCGATGTCGGCCGCGACCGCGATGCGGCTGGTGCCCGATGGCGAGGTGCCGCGCGCGCTGGCGATCGTGAACGGCGGCAACGCGCTCGCGACCGTCGTCGCGGCGCCGCTCGGCAGCTTTCTCGGCGGCATCGTCGGCTGGCGCTGGGCATTCTTCTGCGTCGTGCCGGTCGCGGCGCTCGCGTTCGGCTGGAAACTCGTCAGCCTGCCGCCGATGAAAGCCGCATCGCACGCGGCGCCCGCCAATGCGCTCGCACTGCTCGGCCGCGTGCCGGTCGCGCTCGGCATGGCGGCCGTCAGCCTGCTGTTCATGGGACAGTTCGCGCTGTTCACGTACCTGCGGCCGTTCCTCGAAACGGTGACGCACGTCGGCAATGCCACGCTGTCGCTGATGCTGCTCGCGATCGGCGTGGCCGGGGTCGCGGGGACGATCCTGATCGGTGCGTGCCTGAAGAACGGGCTGTACCGCACGCTCGGCGTCACCCCGCTGCTGATGGCCGCGATCGCCGTCGCGCTCGTGTGGTGCGGCGCGTCGACCGCCGCCACCGCGGGCCTGCTTGCCCTGTGGGGACTGACCGGCACGGCCGCGCCCGTCGGCTGGTGGATGTGGCTCGCGCGCACGCTGCCGCATGACGCGGAAGCCGGCGGCGGCCTGATGGTCGCGGTCGTGCAGCTCGCGATCGCGCTCGGCGCGACGACGGGCGGCCTGCTGTACGACCTGCACGGCTATCGCGCGACCTTCGCGATGAGTGCGGCGCTGCTCGTTTGCGCCGGCGTGGCGGCGTTCGCGGCGGGACGCGCCGCCGCTGCGCGCACGGCAGGCGGCTGAGCACCGCACGACGGCGCTCTAGGCCGCTTCGGGCCGCTCCGGGCCGCTCGATGCTGTTTTGCAAGTCGTACCGTGCAAGGCGGCTGGAGCATCGCCGGGGGCTGCTTGGATCCCCTGTCCCCCGCCATCACCGGACGCGGTTCCGACACACGACGCGTCCATCGCGACCGCACGCGGCATGCCGGTTGCTGCATCTCGTCGATATCGTCGATACGGGAGCCGCCGATGCACACACTGCCGATGTTCCGCCCCGGCAACGCCTTCGATCGGCCTGTCGCGCGCGCCCGAGCATGCCGCTTCGCGCGCGCGGCGTCGGCCTGCACCGGAGGACTGGCATGAAGCGCGACGCTAGCACGAAACCGGCGGCGGTCCCGGCCGCCGCCGACACACCGGCCACGCTCGACGCATGCCGCCGCTGCGGGCTGTGGGAACATGCGACCCAGCCGGTGCCCGGCGCCGGGCCCGTCGACGCACGCATCATGCTGGTCGGCGAACAGCCGGGCGACCAGGAGGACCGCGCGGGCATCCCGTTCGTCGGCGCGGCGGGCCGCATGCTCGACCGCGCGCTCGACGAGGCCGGTATCGCACGCACGAGCGTCTACCTGACCAATGCGGTCAAGCACTTCAAATGGGAACCGCGCGGCAAGCGGCGGCTGCACAAGACGCCCGCGCAGCGCGAGGTCGCCGCCTGCCGCTACTGGCTCGAACGCGAGCTCGACGCGGTGAACCCGCGCGTGATCGTCGCGCTCGGCGCGACGGCGCTGCGCGCGGTGCTGCAGGACAACGACGCGACGGTGGAGCGCACGCGCAAGCCGGTGCGCTCGCCGGACGGCTGTCTCGTCGTCGCGACCTATCACCCGTCCTACGTGCTGCGCACGCGCGGCGCCGATTCGCGCGAGCATGCGTACCGGACGCTCGTCGACGCGCTGCGCACCGCGTCGCGCCTCGCGCGCGGCAACGGCGGCGCGCACGAGGCATCCGGAGACGCCGAATGAGCAACCTGCGCGGCGGCGCGTCGCGCGACACCCCGGCCGCCACCACCGCCGCGAAGCCCTGGTACCGTCGGCTCGGCCCCGGCCTGCTCGCGGGCGCGTCCGACGCCGATCCGAGCAACGTCGCCGTCTATGCGCAGGCCGGCAGCCAGTTCGGCTTCCACATGCTGTGGATGATCGTGATCACGCTGCCGATGATGGTGGCCGTGCAGCTCGCGGCGGCATTCATCGGGCGCGCCAACCGCGAAGGCCTCGTGGCCGGCATCCGCGAGCAGTTCTCCGTCCGCCTCGCCAAGGCCCTGATCGTCATGGTGGTGATCGTCAATGTCGTGAACGTCGGCGCCGACCTCGCCGCGATGGGTGATGCGACCGCGCTCGTCGCCGGCGGCCGCAGCTACTGGTATGCGCCCGTCTACGGCATCGCGTCGCTCGCGCTGCAGGTGCTGCTGTCCTACGAACGCTACGCGCGCTGGCTCAAATGGATGACGTTCGGCCTGCTCGCCTACGTGCTCGAACTCGGCTTCGTGCACATCGACTGGCGCGGCCTGCTGCACGCGATCGTCCTGCCGCACATCGCGTTCACGCACGACTATGCGACCACGGCGGTCGCGGTGCTCGGCACGACGCTGAGCCCGTACCTGTTCGTATGGCAGGCCGCGCTCGAAGTCGAGGAAACCCAGGCCGAGCGCCGCAACGGCGACACCGCGTGCACGCCCGGCGCGCGCCGTGAAACCGGGCGGCGCATCACGTTCGACACCTGGACCGGGATGATCGTCACCAACGCGGTGTCGTTCTGCATCATGGTGATCGGCGCGGCGGTGTTCTTCTCGCACGGCAAGCACGACATCGGCTCCACCGCGCAGGCTGCCGAGGCGCTGCGCCCGATCGCCGGCGAGGCGGCATTCGTCGTGTTCGCGTTCGGCATCGTCGGCTGCGGGCTGCTCGCGATCCCCGCGTTCGCGGGCAGCGCCGCATACGGCTGCGCGGAGGCGTGGCGGTTCCGCGAAGGGCTGAACGAACCGGTGCGGCGCGCACCCGCGTTCTATGCGGTACTGGCCGGCTGCGTGGTCGTCGGCATCGCGATCTGCTTCAGCCCGGTCGATCCGATCAAGGCGTTGTACTGGAGCGCGGTGCTCAACGGCGTCGCGGCGGTGCCGATGCTGGTGCTCGTGATGCTGCTGTCGCAGCGGCGCGATTCGGCCGGCCAGCCGGGCAGCGGCATCGCGTCGAAGGTGTTCGGGTGGCTGGCGGTCGCGCTGATGGCGGCATCGGTGGTCGTGATGGCCGCGGACATGCTGAGCTGATCATGGCGGCATGGTTGCGCCTGCAACCGTTCACGCGTGACGGACGGCGTGGAAAGCGAACGCCCCTGAGGGTCGGGTGACAACCGGGCACGCCGCGCGAGCGGCGTCGCCCGGCTGCCCGACCGGCAGCGTCACATCATCTTGCCGCGCGACTTTTCGGCCCGCGCCGCATCGGCCGCCGACTCGACCTTCTTCACTTCCTCCGGCGGCGGCAGCACCGCCTTGAAGCCCATCGAGTCGATCCACATCTCGCGCGCCCAGCCGCGGGTGTGATACAGGTGATGGTCCTCGTCCGCCTCCACCTCGTCGTGCGCGGCCTTCAGCGCCTTCGCCGCGTCGCGATCGCGCAGCTGGTCGGCCGCATAGCCGATCAGCTCCCAGTTCAGGTGGTCCTTCGTCTCGGCGAGCACCACGCACTCGGCCGCGACGATCTGCGCGACCGCCGGGTCGGCCTGCTTCTTCGCCTGCTCGATCACCTGGACGAGCGACTTGCCGGTTGCCGCCACGGCGGCGCGCCCCGGCGACTGCGTATCCGGATCGAGGCCGAGCGTGTCGAATACCTTGCGCAGCACTTCCTGGTGATGCATCGTTTCGCGGTGGTACTTCTCCCATTCCTTGTGCAGGTCCTCGTCGGTCGCACACTTGAGCGCGGCCTCGTAGATCTTCGCGCCGCCGAGCTCGGTTTCGTATGCCTGGCACAGCAACGCCAGGATGCCTTCGTGCTTCGATTGCCGTTGGCCCATGACTGCTTCTCCGAAAAAACGGGCCGCCCGCGCGGCCCTGGGGTTGAACCGGGCACGCGTTACTGCGCGCCCACCTTGCGCTGGAGTGCTTCCGCCATGCTCAGGTGATGCCTGAGCGTCGGCAGCGCCGCGGTCGCGAACGCCCGCAGCTGCGCGTCCTGGCCGCCGCGCGCCTCGTCTTCGAACAGCGCGACCGCCTTCTTGTGCGCGTCCGGGCCGGCCGCGGCCACATACGCCGTGTCGAAGTCGTGTCCGCTCTTGCCGCGCAGCGCTTCGACGTCCGGGTCGTGGATCTGCTCGACCTGCGGCTTCATGCCCGCGCGTGCGGCGACCTCGTCGAGCTTCGCGTTCGCCTTGCCGTGGTCGGCCACCATGCGTTGCGCGAACGCGCGCACGTCCGGCGACTGCGCCTGCTTCAACGCGAGCTGGCTCGCCTGCACTTCGGCCTTGCCGGCCAGCGCGGCCTTGTCGACGAATTCCGCATCGCCGCGCTGCGGCGCCTTCGCGATGCCCGGATCGCCCGCGCCGGCGGCGCCCGACGACGGGTTGATCACGCCGCCCGGCACATGCGAATTCGACGCGGGCGGCTCGCTCGGCGCCTGTGCCTGCGCGAGCCCCGCCATGGCGAGTACGCCCGCGGCGAGCGCCGCGATCGTCCAGTTGGGTTGTTTCATGCGCTTTCTCCTGGTGTGGCGGGAGTCGTCACCCGCCGACGATCGAGCCGCCGTTCGGATGCAAGGTCTGTCCCGTCATGTAGCTCGCGCCGTCCGACGCGAGCAGCACATAGCAGCCGATCAGCTCGTCCGGCTGCCCCGGCCGCTTGAGCGGCACGTTCGAGCCGAACGTCGCGACCTGTTCGGCGGTGAAGGTCGACGGGATCAGCGGCGTCCAGATCGGCCCCGGCGCGACGGCGTTCACGCGAATGTCGCGCTCGGCCAGCTCGATCGACAGCGAACGCGTGAACGCGACGATCGCGCCCTTGGTCGCCGAGTAGTCGGGCAGCTTCGGGCTGCCGTGATACGCGGTCACCGACGCGGTGTTGACGATGCGCCCGCCCGCTTTCATGTGCGGCAGCGCGGCCTGCGTGCAGAAGAACATGCCGTACACGTTCGTGCGGAACGTGCGCTCGAGCTGCTCCTCGGTCACGTCCTCGATGCCCGGTTGCGGATGCTGTTCGCCCGCGTTGTTGACCAGCACGTCGAGGCGCCCCAAGCGCTCGACCGTGCGCGCGACGGCGTCGCGCGCCTGCCGGCGGTCGCCGACGTCGCAAGCGATGGCCTCGCAGCGCCGCCCCGCCTGCTCGATCAAGCGCTTCGTGTGCGCGGCATCGTCGGATTCGTTCAGGTAGACGATCGCGACGTCCGCGCCCTCCTTCGCGAAACCGATCGCGACCGCGCGGCCGATCCCGCTGTCGCCGCCCGTCACGAGCGCGACCTTGCCGGCGAGCCTGCCGCTGCCGACGTAGTCGGCCGCCTCGTCGCGCGGCTTCGGATGCATGTCCCGCTCGGTGCCCGGCTGCCGGGCCTGTTCCTGGGGTGGCAGGGTCTTTGCCGTCGTCATGGGTTCCTCCTTGAACGGGTGTCGGCGAGACGTCGCAAGCGGCATGCCGCGCGGCGGCCCGGCCCGGTGCACGCGCGATGCCCGCGCGCCGCGCGCCGCGTTGCAAGCGCGTGCAGAAACGGCATGCTCAGCGCGGCGTGCCCTGCGTCGTGCAGTCCGGCCGGCGCACCGGATCGAAGTCGCGCCATTCGCCGTCCTGCCAGTCGCCTTCGACACGTTCGATCGCTTGCGCACCGGTCGCACGCAGCACGTCTTCCGCGGTCGCCGCGGTCGTCGACGTCACGCGCGCGGCCAGGATCACGCCGGTTTCGGTCTTCGCGAGCGCGCCCTTGCCTTCGGCCTGCTCGCCGCGCATCCGGCCGAGCGCGCCGCCGAACGCACCGAGATAGGCACCGGCGAGCGCACCGGCGGCCGGCACGAACCAGTAGCGCACGCCGAACGCATAGACGATCAGCCCGACGATCGCGCCGATCAGCAGCCCGCGCAGCGCGCCGACCAGCGCGCCGCGCCCGCCGGGCTTCGCGGCCGTATCGGCATACACGTCGCCGCCGATCGGAAAGCGCGCGTGCTGGCCGCCCGGGTTCAGGAAGAAGATCGACACGTCGTCCGGGCCGAACGCGCGCTCGTAAAGGTGGCGCGCCCCACCTTCCGCTTCATCGAACGTCGTGAAGCGGCCTGCGACGATCATCGCCATGGTCGTGCTCCTCGTGGCCGTAGGGTGCCGCACACGCGAGCGCGGGCGCGACGCGACGCGGGGGCGCTCACATCAGCCGCCCGAGTTCCTTCGATACCGATGCCGGCGTGCCGTATTCCCGGTCGGGGATCTGCCTGAGCATGTCGAGTACGCGCGGGTCGGCATGCGAGCGCTCCGCGCACTCGACCACCTCCGCCTTGCTCGCCGGATAGTCCATCCCCTTCAGCGCCTTCTGCACGTCGACCGGGCTCGGCGCCTTGCCGTGCCCGCTCTGGTGGCCGCCCTTGTCGTGATCCTGCTGCTCGCGCTCGCCTTCATGCGCGCGCGCGTGGCTGTATTCGTGGCCCGTATGTTGTCGGGATGACATGGAAACCTCCTTCGAATGAAAAACGGAAAGGCACGCCATTACGTCGAGGCGCGCCGCGACCGCGCGAACGCGGCAACCATCAGCGCCGCCGCGCCCAGCGCGACCGCGCCCGCGACCTTCGGCCGCTGCACCACCGCGTTGTATGCGCAAGCGCGCAGCACGGGCCCGTCCATTCCTTCGCGCTCATGCAGCGCATGGCGGGACTCGTATAGCGCGTTGTCGTCGCGCGGCCGCGCGGGGCGCACCGTGCGCTGGCCGCGCGAGAACAGCGTGGCCGCGATGCGATCGAACAGGCGCGGCGCGTGATACGCGCCGGCCGACGTGAGCTTCGCGGCACCGCCGACGAACAGCGCGCGGCGCGGGTGCGCCGCCGCGAACAAGATCGCGTCGGCGACGAGCTCCGGGTCGTAGATCGGCGGCGGCAGCCGAGCCTCGACATTCATGTAGTTCTTCGCGTGCATCACGAACATCGTGTCGATCGCGGCCGGCTTGATCAGCGTGACGGACACCGGCAGGCGATCGGACTCGAGCTCGAGGCGCAGCGAATCGGTGAAACCCTTCACCGCGTGCTTCGATGCCGCATACGCGCTCTGCAGCGGCACCGGCGCGTCGGACGCTTCGCTGCCCATGTTGATGATCGCGCCGCCGTGGAAATCGCTCTTGCGCCGGAAATGATCCGACGCGACGAGCGAGCCGTGCACGACACCCCAGTAGTTGGTGTCGAACAGCCGGCGCTGATCCTCGAGCGGCACCGCCGCCGCCGTGCCGAAGATCGACACGCCCGCGTTGTTGACCCAGGTGTCGAAGCCGCCATAGGTATCGGCCGCCGTCGCGGCCGCGCGCTGCAGGTCCTCGAGAATGCCGACGTCGCCGGCGACCGGCACTGCGAGGCCGCCGTGCTGGCGGATTTCCTCGCACAGCGTGTTCAGCGCGTCCGCGTTGCGCGCGAACAGCACCAGCTTCGCCCCGCGCCGTGCCGCCTTGCGCGCGGTGACGAGGCCGATGCCGCTGGTGGCGCCCGTGATCACGATCGTCTGCTCGCCGACCGGTTTGAGCATGCAGTTCATCACTGGACTCCTTCTGCGGGGCCGGTTATTTCGGGCGGATGGTCAGCTGGTCGCGCACGTCCTGCACGCCGTCGATCTGCCTGACGACACCGACGGCCTGCGTGCGCTGCTGCTCGTCCGGCACGCTGCCGGTCAGCATCACGACGCCGTGACGCGTCTTCACGTGAATGTCGCCGGCCGACAGGCCGCTCGTGCCGACCAGCTCGGCCTTCGCCTTGGTCGTGATGGTCGCGTCGCGGATCTTCGTGCCGGTGCTCGAATGCGTCATCGACGACGATGACGACGACGACATGGATGACGATGCCGAGCCGTCGTCTCCGGCGGCGAACACGTTCGGCGCGACGGCGATACAGGCGGTGGCCGCGGCGATCGCGACCGCCATGCCGAGACGGCTGGCGGGATGACGGCGGAATCGCGGTGCGCGGGCTTGCAGCGGGAATACCTTCATCGTGACCTCCTATCGTGAGGCCGGCGTGGCCGGCGGACGTCCGGGTGTCGCAAATCGCGTGCCGCGCGCAACCGGCCGCATCCCCGCTCGGCCCACCGATCGGACGCCCTTTCATCCAACCCGTTGTAATTTTTTCGGCACCTGGGCGGGGCGTGCCGCCCGCAAAGTGACGGGCATGGCGATTGCCGCAGAGGGACGCAACGGGGCTCGCCGGCGCGGGCCCCGACCTCGGGAGCACTACCATGCAAAGAATCGCGTTGATCAGTGAACATGCGTCACCGCTGGGGGTGATCGGCGGCGTGGACGCGGGTGGCCAGAACATCTACGTCGCGAACGTCGCGAAGCAGTTGGCCGAGCGCGACCTCGACGTCGACGTCTACACCCGCTGCGACGATCCGCACCTGCCGGAAGTCGTGCAGATCGGCCCGCGCATGCGCGTGATCCACGTACCGGCCGGGCCGCCCGCTGCCGTGCCGAAGGAACGGCTGCTGCCGTACATGGGTGCGTTCGCGGACTACATGACGGCGCGCATGCGGCGCGAGCCCGACCCCGTCGACGTGATGCACGCGAACTTCTTCATGTCGGGCGAGGCCGCGCTGCGCGTGAAGCAGCGTCTCGGGATCCCGCTCGTCATGACGTTCCATGCGCTCGGCCGCGTGCGCCGGCTGCATCAGGGCGCGGCCGACGGCTTCCCCGACGAACGCTTCGCGATCGAGGACACGCTCGCGCGCCGCTCGGACCGGCTGATCGCCGAGTGCCCGCAGGATGCGCTCGACCTGACCACGCACTATCGCGCCGATGCCGCGCGCATCGAGATCGTGCCCTGCGGGTTCGATGCGGGTGAATTCCGGCCGGTGCCGCGCGTCGATGCGCGTGCGCGGCTCGGCTGGCCCCACGATGCGTTCGTCGTGCTGCAGCTCGGGCGGCTCGTGCCGCGCAAGGGCATCGACACCGTGATCGATGCGCTCGCGCGGATGCCACGTGACCCGAACCGGCCGACGCGGCTCTACATCGTCGGCGGCAGCCACGCGACGCCCGACCCGGCGCGCGATCCGGAACTCGCACGCCTCGCCGCGCTCGCGCACGACGCCGGCATCGCGGAACGCGTGACGTTCGTGGGCCGGCGCGAGCGCGACGCGCTGCACCTGTACTACAGCGCGGCGGACGTCTTCGTGACGACGCCGTGGTACGAGCCGTTCGGCATCACGCCGGTCGAGGCGATGGCATGTGCCGCGCCGGTGATCGGCAGCGACGTCGGCGGCATCCGCACGACGGTCGACGACGGCGTCACCGGCTACCTGGTGCCGCCGCGCGACCCGGCCGCGCTCGCCGGGCGGCTCGTGCAGCTGCGCGCGCAACCGGCGCTGTGCGATGCGCTCGGCCGGGCCGGTTACCTGCGCGCCCACCGCTTCTATACGTGGCGCGGCGTGACCGACCGCCTCGTCGACATCTACCGCGACGTCGCGCATCCGCAACGTGCCGGCACGGCGGCCGGCAGCCGCCGCACGCCCGTCGCGACCACGCCGGGCGTACTCGCCCACCGCAAGGAGAATGCATGATGAAGGGCTACGATCGCAAACGGGTACTCGTCACCGGCGGCGCCGGATTTCTCGGTTCGCATCTGTGCGAACGCCTCGTGACGGCCGGGCACGACGTGCTGTGCGTCGACAATTTCTACACGGGCGCGAAGGACAACATCGCGCACCTGCGCGATGCGCCGAACTTCGAGCTGATGCGGCACGACGTGACGTTTCCGCTGTACGTCGAGGTCGATGAAATCTACAACCTCGCATGCCCGGCGTCCCCCGTGCACTATCAGCGCGACCCGGTGCAGACGACCAAGACCAGCGTGCATGGCGCGATCAACCTGCTCGGCCTCGCGAAGCGCGTGAAGGCGCGCATCCTGCAGGCATCGACGAGCGAAGTGTACGGCGACCCCGACGTGCATCCGCAGGACGAGCGCTACTGCGGCCGCGTGAACCCGATCGGCATCCGCGCGTGCTACGACGAAGGCAAGCGCTGCGCGGAAACGCTGTTCATGGACTATCACCGCCAGTACGGCGTCGACGTGCGGATCGCGCGGATCTTCAACACGTACGGGCCGCGCATGCATCCGGCCGACGGGCGCGTGGTGTCGAACTTCATCACGCAGGCGCTGGCCGGCGAAGCGTTGACCGTCTACGGCGACGGCAGGCAGACGCGCTCGTTCTGCTATGTCGACGACATGGTCGATGCGCTGATCCGGCTGATGGACGAACCCGGCGACGCCTGCGAGCCGGTGAACCTCGGCAGCGACGACGAGATCGCGATGATCGACGTGGCGCGCGAGGTCGTGAGGATCGTCGGCGCGACGGTCGCGATCGAGTTCCGTCCGTTGCCGTCCGACGATCCGCGTCAGCGCCGGCCCGATCTCGACGCCGCGCACCGGCGCCTCGGCTGGCGCGCGACGACGCCGCTCGCGAGCGGGCTCGCGCATACCGCGCGGTATTTCATCCATCGGCAGGTCGCGAATCACACGCCGGGCGATCTCGTGCGCAGCACGCGGATCGCGTCGCACATGCTCGCGCAGATCAGCACACGGAACCGGCCGGGGGCGGCGACGTGAACGGCACGACGTGACACGACGCTGCGTCGTCGCGCGCCCGGGGCGACGGGCGCCGCGCATCGGCCGACGCGCGTCAGCCGTCGCGCGTCGTCACGCGCGCGATCCGGCGGGCCAGCTCGCGCACGTCGACCGGCTTGCACAGATAGCCGTCGAAGCCCGCTTCGAGCGCACGGCGTTCGTCGCCGAGGCCCGCGTGCGCGGTGACCGCGAGCACGCGCAGGTTGGGCGGGCTGCCGCCGTTCGCGCCGCCGCGGCGCAACGCATCGAGCAGCCAGAAGCCGTCGCCGTCGGACATCGCCAGATCGGACAGCACGACGGTCGGCTTCACCTCCGCGACGATGGCGAGCGCGTCACGGCCCGACGACGCGACCGCGACGACCGCACCGAGCGTCGCCAGCGCGGCGGTCAGGCTCGCACGCGTGGTCGGGTCGTCGTCGACGATCAGGATGCGCTGCGACTCGAGCATCGGCGTACCGCGCGCGACGTCGTCCGGCGTGACGCTCCACGCCATCGCCCCCGCCGGCTGCCAGCCGGCCGGCAACGTCACGGTGAACGTGGCGCCGCGATTGCGGCCCGGGCTCGCGACGCTGACCGTGCCGCCGTGCAGCTCGGCGATATGCCGCACGATCGACAGGCCGAGCCCGAGCCCGCGCCGCGACGAGGCAGGCGACTCGTCCGCGCGGCGGAACATGTCGAACACGTACGGGATGAAATCCGGCGCGATGCCTTGCCCGGTATCGGCGACGGTCAGCATCGCGTGCCCGGCGTCGCGCGACAGCGTGACCGTCACCGCGCCGCCGGCCGGCGTGAATTTCAGCGCGTTCGACACGAGGTTCGACAGCATCTGCCGCAAGCGCTCCGCGTCGCCCGACACCACGCATGTGGACGTGGCGCAGTCGAATTCGAGCGCGATGCCGGCCGACGACGCGGCCGTCTGGAACGTGCCCGTCGCATCGGCGAACAGGCGCACCACGTCCACCGGCATCGAATCGATCCGCAGCTTGCCGGTCGCGAGCGACGATGCGTCGAGGATGTCGCCGACCATGCGCGTGAGCGAACGCGCGCTGCGATCGATCGCGTCGATCGCCTGCTGCTGCAATCCTTCTTCGCGCGAATTGCGCAGCACCTCGACCCAGCCGTAGATCACGTTCAGCGGCGTGCGCAGTTCGTGCGACACGGTCGCGAGCAATTCGTCCTTCAGGCGGTTCGACGTATCGGCCTGGTCGCGCGCGTCGCGCGCGCCCTGCAGCGAGCGGTGCGCGCGCAGGTCGCGGCGGCGCTGTGCGCCGGTCTCGCGCAGCGTCAGCGACAGCGCGACGCTGGCGCGCAGGTCGCCGCGCACCGGGCATGCGGACACCGTTGCGCGAAAGCGCCGGCCGTCGCGGCGCACGCACAGCAGTTCGAGCGGGCCGACCGGTTCGCGCATCGCGTCGAACGTTTCGGCCAACGGATTGCGCTGCAGCCAGCGCATCGCGACGAGCGATTCGAACGGGCGCCCGTAGGCCTCGGACTCGTCGTACCCGAAGATCCGCTGCGCGGCCGGGTTCCAGCTGACGATGCGGCCCTGGCCGTCGACCCCGACGATCGCGTCCGGCGATGCCTCGACGACCGCGAGCTGCAGCCGCGACTTGTCGGCGCGCGCGCGCGCCACGCCGGCATCGCAGAACAGCAGCACCGCGCCGTCGATGTTGCCGTCCGCATCGGCGATCGGCGCCGCCGCCTCGGCGATCGGCACCGGCGTGCTGCCGGCCGCGCCGTGCAGCCAGTGCCGGTCGGACAACGCATGCACGCCGCCGAGCGCCCGCTCGAGCGGCGTGGCCTGCACGCGCCGGCCGTCGTGATCGAACAGGCGCAGCACGTCGCTCACGGGCCGGCCCGTCGCCTCGTCCACGCCGCAGCCTGCCAGCTCGGCCGCCACCACATTCAGGTAAGTCACCCGGCCTTTCCCGTCGGTCGCGATCACGCCGTGCGGCAGCGACTGCAGCACGGCTTCGAGCTGCCGCCGCGCGGCCGTGTCACGCCGGCGCGCGACGTCGTTCGTGAGCCGCGCGTGGTGCAGCATCGCCGCGCCCGCGCAGACCAGCATGCCGACCAGCAGGAAGACGAAGAGCTGCACGAGCCGGGCCGACAGCGGCCCGGTGTACGCGGCCGGATCGGACAGGAACAGCGTCCAGATCAGCAGCCCGCTGACCACGGTCGACACGATCCCGAACAGGAACGACGTCACCCAGGCCGCGCCGGCCAGCATCGGGTAGTACAGGATCAGCGACAGGTTCACGCCGCCGAAGCGGATCGCCAGCGCCTGCAGCACGGTGGCGATCGCGACGAACATCACGGCGGTTGCGTAATTTCCGACCTGCGGCCGTGCAAATTCAAACATCGGACACGCTCCTGCCGACCCGCCGGCGGCAGCCGGCCACGCGCAGCCGGACGGGCACGTCACCTGCTCGGCCGCCTGTGCTGACCTGGGAGACCTTCATACCATGACCGCTCCGACACGCTGGCTCGTCGTCTCGCCGCACCTCGACGACGCCGTCTTCAGTTGCGGGCAGCTGCTCGCGCAGGCACCGGGCTCGGTCGTCGTCACGGTGTTCGCGGGCATTCCGGAACACGGTACGGCCGCGCCGCCGTGGGACCGTCGCGCGGGATTCCGCACGGCCGACGACGCGATGCGCAGGCGCCGCGACGAGGACCGTCATGCGCTCGCGCTGCTCGATGCGCGGCCCGTCTGGCTCGACTTCCTCGACGACCAGTACGGCACGCCGGCCGCGTCGGCGGCAATCGCCGCGCGCGTGGCCGACGTGATCGACGCGCACCCGGGCTTCGGCGTGCTGGCGCCGGCCGGCCTGTTCCATCGCGATCACCTGCAGGTTCAGCAGGCCGTGCTGGCGCTGCTGCGCGATCACGACCGGGCCGGCGACGCAGCGCGCGTGTGGCGCTTCTACGAGGATGTGCCGTACCGGCGGATCGACGGGTTGATGGCCCGGCGCGTGACCGGCTGGCGCGAGCACGGCTGGATCGGCCACCCGGTCGGCGCGCCGGCCGGCAACGGCATGGACACGGCGGCTGCGAAGGCCGCCGCCGCCGCCGCGTATGCGAGCCAGATTGCGCTGTTGGAGCCTCATATGCGTGCCGATCTCCGTGAACCCGAAACATACTGGCGGCTCGAATGCGACGGCACGTCCGCGTGACGCCCGCGCGTGTCGTGCTGCCGCCGCGCGAACCACGCGTGACCGCGGTGGTGCTGACCTGCCGGCGCTCGATGGAGCTCGCGCGCACGCTGGCGCGGCTCTCCGCGCTGCCCGACCGGCCGGCGATCGTCGTCGTCGACAACGGCTCGGACGACGCGACCGCGGCGCTCATGCACAGCCGCTTTCCTCATGCGACGCTGGTGCATGCGCCGGCCAATCTCGGGGCCGCCGGCCGCAACCTCGGCGCGGCCGTCGCCCGCACGCGCCACGTCGCGTTCTGCGACGACGACACGTGGTGGGCGCCCGGCTCGCTCGCCGAAGCCGCGAACCTGCTCGATGCGTACCCGCATGTCGCGGCCGTCACCGCGCGCGTGCTGGTCGGCCCCGACCGGCGCGAAGACCCGACCTGCCGGCTGATGGCCGACAGCCCGCTCGATGCGCCCGTCGCGCTGCCGGGCCGCCCGATCCTCGGGCTGCTGGCCGGCGCGAGCGCATTCCGGCGCGACGCGTTCGTGGCCGCGGGCGGCTATCATCCGCGCTACTTCCTCGGCGGCGAGGAAGCGCTGCTCGCGCTCGATCTGTATCGCGCGGGCGCGTGGCTCGTCTATGCACCGCGTCTGACGGTTCATCATTACCCTTCGAAGCAACGCGACGTGCAGACGCGCGCGAGCGTGTCCGCCCGCAACGCGGTGTGGACCGCGTGGCTCAGATGGCCGGCCCGCGCCGCGCTCGCGCATACCGTCCGCATGCTGCCGCGCCTGTGGCGCGAACGCGGCATCGTGCCCGCCTTCGCGGGCCTGCCGTGGATCCTGCGCGAACGGTGCGCGCTGCCGCCGCACGTCGAACGCATGCGCCGCCGGCTCGACGACGACGCGCGTCGCCGCGCGGGCGGGCGCGCATGAGCGCGCCCGGCACGACATCAGGAGTCCGGTTTTTCCGCTTCGTCTTCCAGTTGCGCGAGCCGGTTGTAGATCGTCTTCAGGCTCACGTCCAGCACTTCGGCCGCCTGCGCCTTCACGCCGCCGCATTTCGCGATCGTGCCGAGAATCAGCTTGCGGTCGACTTCCTCGAGCGGCGTGCCGAACGGCACCGTCACGCGATCCTCGTGCGCGTCGACCATGTTCGACAGTTCGTCCATGATCGGCGGCGGCAGCGTGTCGATCACGTCCGCGTCGGCGAAGATGCTCGCGCGCTGCACGAAGTTGCGCAGCTCGCGCACGTTGCCGGGCCATGCGTAGGACTTCAGCGCTTCGCGCGCGGCGGGCGCAAAGCGCAGATTGCGGCCGCTTTCCTCGTTGTAGTGCTGCAGGAACGCGTCGGCGAGCATCGGGATGTCGTCGCCGCGCTCGCTCAGCGACGGCAGCGGGATCGGGAACACGTTGATCCGGTGATAGAGGTCGGGCCGCAGCTTGCCGTCGGCCATCGCGGCTTCCGGATCGCGGTTGGTCGCCGCGACGATGCGCACGTCGACGTCGATCTCGCGCGTCGAGCCGAGCCGCGTGAGCCGCCCGGTTTCCAGCACGCGCAGCAGCTTGACCTGCGATTCGACCGGCATCTCGGTGATTTCGTCGAGGAACAGCGTGCCGCCGTCCGCGCGTTCGAAGAAGCCCTTGTGCTGGCGCTCGGCGCCAGTAAAGCTGCCGCGGTCGTGGCCGAACATCTCGCTCTCGACGAGATTCGCGGCGATCGCGCCGCAGTTCACCGCGAGGAACGGGCCGCGGCGGCGCAGGCTCAGGTCGTGCACCGTCTGCGCGGCGAGTTCCTTGCCGGTGCCCGACTCGCCGGTGAGCAGCACCGACGCCTCGGTGCGCGCGACGCGACCGATCGCATCGTAGACGGCCTGCATCGCGGGCGAGCTGCCGAGCATCCGGCCGAAGCGGCCGAGACGCTTCAGTTCGGAGCGCAGTTCGGCGATTTCCTCATGCAGTGCGGTGGTGCGCGGCACGCGCGCGAAGATGCTGTTCAGCCGCTGCATGTTGATCGGCTTCACCAGATAGTCGGTCGCGCCGCGCCGCAATGCGTCGATCGCGGTTTCGAGGCTCGCGTGACCGGTGGTCAGCACCATTTCGCAATGCGCGCGCTTCGGCAACGCGTCGAACAGATCCATGCCGTTGCCGTCCGGCAGCACGAGATCGCACAACACGAGATCGGGAGTGTGCGTCGAGACGAGCGTGCGCGCTTCTTCGAGCGTCGCGGCCGTGTCGCATGCAAGCTGCTGCGCTTGCGCGAGGGTCGCGAGCATCGTGCGCGTATCGGCGTCGTCTTCGACGATCAGGACATAAGGCATCGAAGCTCCTGGTGGGTGCGGCCCGGGCGCAAGGCGTCGGCCGAAACCGCGGCGGGCGTGCGATGCGGGGTACGACGCCGGAACCCGGCGGCACATCCGCACCGCACACGAATGAGCAAATTAGCTGTCCTGCAGTGACAAACGCGTGCCTAGAAGTATAGAAGAAGTGCGTCGTGCCTTCGCCGATCATCGAACAAATCTATCTGTCGTCGACCACAGCATTGCCAGATTCAATCCGGCGAAACGGGCATAAAAGGTATGCTTTCCACATGAAAAAATGATGCGTGGCGGTCATTTTTTCGCCTGCTCCTCGACGGTTTCGGTCAATACTTCCAACTCGATACACTCATGTCGAAATCCGACGATGACGGCGCGCGGCTGTTCGGCCGCTCGCCAACGATTCAGGACCTGCTGCTGAAGGTAGCGCGTGTCGCCGCGACGCGCGTCAGCGTCCTGGTGGTCGGCGAGAGCGGCGCCGGCAAGGACATCGTCGCGCGGCTCATCCACGACATGAGCCCGCGCCGGCGCGGGCCGTTCGTGCCCGTCAACTGCGGGGCGATTCCGAAGGACATCGCGGAATCCCATTTGTTCGGACATGA
Organism: Burkholderia sp. Bp8991; assembly: GCF_003853795.1. Classification (NCBI taxonomy): domain Bacteria; kingdom Pseudomonadati; phylum Pseudomonadota; class Betaproteobacteria; order Burkholderiales; family Burkholderiaceae; genus Burkholderia; species Burkholderia sp. Bp8991. The sequence goes on from NZ_QTQJ01000002.1 coordinate 291,266, forward strand.
AAAAGGCAGCTTCACCGGCGCGATCGCGCAACATGTGGGCATGTTCGAAGCCGCGCGCGGCGGCACGCTGTTTCTCGACGAAATCGCGGAAATGCCGGCGGAATTGCAGGTGAAACTGCTGCGCACGCTGGAGACGAACACGATCGTGCGCGTCGGCGGTCACGAAGCGATTCCGCTCGACGTGCGGATCGTCGCGGCCACCCATCACGATCCGGTCGAGGCCGTGCGCAGCGGCCGGCTGCGCGAGGATCTGTTCTACCGGATCGCGACGATCGCGCTGCACGTGCCCGCGCTGCGGCAGCGCGAGGACGACGTCGGCGACATCGCGCTGCAGATCGTCGAGCGGCTGAATGCACGGCATCGCACGCGCAAGCGTCTGTCGCTGCAGGCGATGAAGGCGCTGCGCGCCTATACGTGGCCCGGCAACGTGCGCGAGCTGCGCAACGCGCTGGAGCGCGCGTTCATTCTCGCCGACGAGCAGATCGAACTGCAGCTGCCGCGCCGCCAGCCGCCGCGCGAGGAGGTGCGTCACAACGCGATGACGCTCCATATCGGCACGACGCTCGCGCATACGCAGCAGCGCTTCATCGTCGCGTCGCTGCGCCATTTCAACGGCGACAAGCCGCGCACCGCGAAGGCGCTCGGCATCAGCCTGAAGACGCTGTACAACCGGCTCGCGCTGTTGCCCGAACACGAGCGCAACGCGGCGAGCGCCGCGGCTGCGCCGACGCCCGCCGCGAGCAGCGCAAGCGGCGCCGGCGGCACCGCCGGTGCCGACGGTGCGGCCGGCAGCCCGAGCGCGGGCATGCCGCCGGGCGCAACGAACCCGTAAGCGGGCCGCGCCGGCGGCCGCCCGGTCTACGCCGCGACGTCGCACAACGCGCTGTCCCACTCGCGCACGAACCGCTCGATCCCGAACCGCTCGCACGCGTCGCGCTTCGCCGCCGCGCCCCACTCGCGCGCGAGATCCGGATCGCGGAGCAGCATGCGCATCGCGTCGATCAACACGGCAGGCCGCGTATCGGCGACCCCGTTGCAGCCGCTCCTCACGAGCTGCGCCATCTCCGTCGTTGCGAGCGCAACGATCGGCAGCCCGATCATCATCGCCTCGATCACCGCGAGCCCGAGGCTCGTGTAGCGGATCGGATTGAAGAAGAAGCGGTAGTGCGACAGGAACTGCGGGAGCGCCGGATTCGGCACCTCGCCGATGCCGCCGAGTTCGGCCGAGCCCATCCCGACCAGATCGAGCGGCACGCTGTGACGCACGGTCTCGAACAGGTCGGCGCCGAGACGCCGCCCGCGTCGCGCGAGGTGGTTCACGACCGTCACGCCCTTGGGCAGCGTGCCGCGATACTCGACACCGTCGGGCAGCAGCACGCCGTGCTCGATCACGCGCGTCGGCGTGACGCCGCTGTCCCACATCAGCGCGTTGAACGGCGTCACGTGAACCAGCAACACGTTCGGGTCCTGCACGGGGTGAAGCGTGTCGGTCGGGTGCTCGCGCGGTGGATCGTGTTCGACGAACAGCGCCGGCAACGCACGCTGCGCGTCGCTCAGGAGCCGCAACCGGTCGTGCGCGTAGTGATTGTGATGCTGATACAGCACGCAGTCGAACTCGGTGTCGCGCACGCACTCGACGGGCACCTCGTACACGTTGTCGCCCCACGGCAGGTGCCCGACCCGACCCGCGTAACCGGGCGGATGCTGCGGCTTCGTCATGATGTAGAAATCGTGCGGCGCCTGCGACAGGTAATACAGATAGTTGCCATGCACGTGCCAGGTGAGCACGCGCAAGCGCTTACGTGACATGACGTCTCTCCTCCGCGAGCAGCTTGCCCGCCCGCTCCATCACGTCGTCGACGCCGATCGCCGTCGCGCACTCGTGCCCGTACGGGCAGGTGTCGAACGCGCACGGCCGGCAGGCCGGATAGTGCGCGAGCACGCGATGGCGTTCGGCGTCGAGCGGCGCCCAGCGGGCCGTGTCGCTGCCGCATGCGACGACGATGCTCGGCGTGCCGAACGCCGCCGCGACATGCGACACGCCCGTGTCGTTGCACAGCACGAGCCGCGCGCGGCCGATCAGCGCGGCCAGCGCGCCGAGCGGCGTGCGCCCGCACAGGTTCACGCACGGCCGCGCGAGATGTTCGACGAACGCGCCGGCCAGCGCGAGTTCCGCGCGCGTGCCGGTCAACACGATCTGCCAGCCGTCGTCCGCGAGCTGGCGTGCCGCGCTCGCGAAACGCTCGACCGGCCAGCGCCGCGACGCCATCCGCGCGCCCGGATGAACGATCACGTAGCGGCCCGGATCGAGCGCATGCTCGTCGCACAGCACGTGCCACAGCGCGTAGTCGAGGCCGCCCAGCGGAAACTCCAGGTAGTCGCCCCAGTCCGGATAGCCGAGCTTGCGGGTCAGCGCCAGGTAGCGCGTGACCTCGGGCTCGCCGTCGCGCCAGACGAGCGCACAGTCGAGCGCGGTCGTGCCGCCGTCGGGCGGCACGAAACCGGCGGTGCGCGTCGCACCGAGCGACGCGACGATCGCGTTGGTCTGCACGCCGCTGCCGTGCAGCTGGATCGCGAGATCGAAGTCGCGCGCGCGGCATTCCGCGACGAACGCCTCGCGCGCGGCCGGCTCGGCGTCCGGCTGCTCGCCGAGGCCCGGCGCGCCGGGAAACGCGATGAAGTTGTCGATGTAGTCCGAGAAGCGCGATGCGAACTCGCGCGCCCACGGCAAGCCGATCAGCGTGATGCGCGCATCCGGCTCGCCGCGCCGCAGCGCGCGCAGCGCCGGCACCGCGCACAGCATGTCGCCGAGCTGCAGCGCGCGGAACACCGCGATGCGCATCGGACCGGACGACGAAACGGATTCGAGCATCATAGGAAGAACACCCGGAAGTGGAGCGCACCGCGCACGCGCCAGTACAGCGACACGGGCGGGATCGCGATCGACGTGACGATCATCTCGGCGACATGCGACGGCGTGAGCCGCGTGCCGCGCAGCCGCTTCGCGCAGAATGCGGCCGTGATCACGGCCCAGGCCGTCGCGCACGCGATGCCCGGCACGCGCCATCCGGCCGCGAAACAGCCGAGCGCGCCGAGCGCGAACAACACGGCCGCGTAGTAATTCCACGGCGGCATCGCGCGGATATGACGCCGGTAGGTCGCGCGATGCTTCTTGTACAGCAGCGCGTCGAAATACACCTTCGACTGCTGGCCGATGCTCGCGCCCCAGCGCGCGGGACGCACCGGATGCACGATCCGCGCGGCATCGACGCCGACGATCGGCCCCGCGTGCTCGCGCAGCGCGAACATCAGGTCGGCGTCCTCGCGCCATGCGCGCGTGAAGCGCTCGTCGAACCCGCCTACGCGCTCCAGCGCCGCGCGCCGCACGAAGCAGTTCGCGGTCGCGAATTCCGCATGCGCGAGGCCGGCCGCGTCGCGCTCGTGGTCGGTCGGGCGCGCTCGCAACGGCACGTCGATGCGCCCGGCCGCGGCCGCCGCCGACGGTTCGGCCAGCAGCGCGGCAGCGCCGTGGCGCAGCCAGGTCGGATCGGGAATCGTGTCGTCGTCGGTGAACGCGATCAGCGCGCCGCGCGCGCTGCGCCAGCCGATGTTGCGCGCGCCCGCCGGCCCCTGCGTATCCGGCGCGGTCATGTAGCGGATCACCGGCACGTCGGTCATGCGCGCACGACACGCGTCGACGGTTTCCCATGCGCTGCCGGCCGGGTCGTCGTCGACGACGACGATCTCGTAGGTGGTCGGATCGAACACCTGCGCGCACAGCGCGTCGAGGCAGCGTTCGAGCAGGCGGGGCCGCCGGTACGTCGGCACGACGACCGACACGACCGGCGGCAGTTGCGTGTCGCGCATGTTCACCTCGGCTTCTCCAGCAGGAACGAACCGATCACGAGCGCGTCGAGCGGCGAAGTCCAGAAGCACTCGAGCGCGTCGCGCGGCGTGCAGACGATCGGTTCGCCGCGCGTGTTGAACGACGTGTTGACGAGCACCGGCACGCCGGTCAGCGCGTCGAACTCGGACAGCAGCGCATGCAGCAGCGGATGCTGGTGTGCGTCGACGGTCTGCACGCGCGCGGTGCCGTCGATGTGGCGCACCGCCGGAATCGTCGCCTCGGCGCCGGGCGCGATGTCGTACACGAACAGCATGAACGGCGCGCGCAGCGGCGTGCGCCGCCCGCCGTTGAACCAGTGGTGTGCGTGGCTTTCTAGCACGACCGGCGCAACCGGCCGGAAGTCCTCGCGATCCTTGATCCGGTTCAGCTTGCGCTGCATGTCCGGATCGATCGGCGACGCGAGGATCGAGCGGGCACCGAGCGCGCGCGGCCCGAACTCCATGCGGCCCTGGAACCAGCCGATCACGCGGTTTGCCGCGAGCAGCGCGGCCGTCTGGCTGGCGACGTCCGCGAGCCGCCGGTACGGCAGCCGCGCTTCCTTCAGGAACGCCTCGATCGCATCGTCGCCGTACGACGGCCCGAGATACGCGTGATCCATCCGCCAGTCGCCGCGCATCCCGCGCATCCGGAAATCGGTCCACAGCGCGGCGCCGAGCGCGGTGCCCGCGTCGCCTGCCGCCGGTTGCACCCACACGTCGTCGAACGGGCCGCGATCGCGGATCTTCGCGTTCATCACGCAGTTCAGCGCGACGCCGCCCGCCATCGCCAGTTGCTGCTCGCCGCTCTCGGCCGCGAGCCAGTCGACCGCCTGCAGCGTCGTTTCCTCGAGCACCAGCTGCAGCGCATGCGCGATGTCGCAGTGATGCGGCTCGATCGGTCCGCCGCGCTCGCGCGGCGCGCCGAACAGCGCGACGAGATCGCCGTCGGCAACCTCGTAGCGCCCGTCGCCGTTGTAGCTCACCAGCTTGCGCATCGCGTCCGCGAACACCGGCTTGCCGTACGACGCGAGCGCCATCACCTTGTACTCGTCCGACGAATGCAGGAAGCCGAGGTAGCGCGTCACGCGCTCGTACAGCAGGCCGAGCGAATGCGGCAGGTTGACCTGGCCGAGCCGCCGGTATGACTGGCCGTCGAACACGCCGTAGCTCGTCGTCGCGCGTTCGCCGCGTCCGTCCATCGTCATCACCGCGCAGTGCTCGTACGGCGCCGCGAGAAACGCGCTCGCCTCGTGCGCGAGGTGGTGCTCGATGAAATGCCAGCGAAACGGCCCGTCGTGCGCGACGCCGCGAAAGCGCCGCTGCAGGTGGTGCGGCGCGCCGCCCGCGAGCTGGCGCGGCGCGTTCACGATCGACGACAGGAACAACGGATGCCACGGCGATGCGCCGTCGGCACGCCGCGCATGCGCGGACGGCGCGAGCGGCAGCGTCAGCTCGGGCGCGTCGCCGTGACGGTCCAGTTCGAGCCACGGATCGTACGAATATGCGACATGGTCGACGTCCGCGAGCGCGATGTCCGCTTCCGCCAGACAATAGTCGATCGCGTGAAACGGCAGCTCCCAAGTCGAGAACGGCACCGGCCGCTTCGCGTGCTTCACGTGCGTGAAGCGTTCGTCCTCGGCCGCCGCGATCACCGCGCCGTCGCGCACGAGGCACGCGGCGCTGTCGTGAAAGGCGGCATTGATGCCGAGCGTATAGGTCGGAGCAGGCATGCGTCAGGTCCTCGTGATGACTTGCGCGAACGGAATCACGTTCGACACGCTCGACGCGTTCGCCGCGACCGGCTCGGCAGCGTGCAAGGTGGCGCGCGCGGCCGCGTGTTGCGCATGGCGCGCGCTGCGGCGCAACAAGCCGTGCGTCGCCTCGACGACATCGTCGACGCTCACGCCGAGCAGGCACGGATGGCCGGGCTGGTTGCACACGCTGCGGTAGCAGTTGCGGCACGGCACGTCGACGTTCAATGCGCGGTGCGGCACACGCCACGGCGTGTGCTGCGGATTGGTCAGCGCGTACAGATCGACGACCGGCGTGCCGAGCGCGGCCGCGAGATGCACGGGGCCGCTGTTGTTCGTCAGCAGCAGGTCGGCCGTCTCGATCAGCGCGCCGAGCTCGCCGAGCGGCAGCACGCCGGCGAGCGGCACGGCGCGCGGCCCCGCGCGTTCGCACACGGCATCCACGAGCGCGCGCTCGTCGGCGCCGCCCGTCACCGCGATGCCGTCGAACAGCGGCGCGAGCCGCGCGGCCACGTCGCCGAAGCGCTCGGCCGGCCAGCGCCGCGACGCCGCGCTCGCGCCCGGATGCACGACCAGCCAGCGCGTGTGCGCCGGCGCCGGCCGGCGCGGGCCGCCGATGCGCAGCAGCGCCGCGCGCAAGCGCGAGTGCAGCGCGCGTCGCGCCGCATCGCCCGGCTCGAACGCCATGCGCCAGTCGCACGTCTTCGCGCCGATCGCGCGGACCAGCGCAAGCTGGCGCGCGACTTCGTGGCGCACGCGCGAATCCGGCTCGGTCTCGGGCACGCGGTCGGTCAGCAGTTCGTAGGGGTTCTCGCGGCAATGCGCGAGCCGCAGCGGGATGCCCGCGAGCCAGCACATCATCGCGGCCGGCAACGGACTCTGGCTGTATACGGTGAAGATCACGGCCGCGTCGAAGCGGCCGGCCAGCAGCCGGTCGATCATGTCGAGATCGACGACCGGATCGCCGCGCACGTCCGGATGCTTGACCCACGGCGCGTCGTACGTCCACACGTCGTCGACCATCGGCAGGTGTTTCGCCAGCGCGGCGCCGGTGCGCGACGTCAGCAGCGTGAGCCGGCGGCCGCGCCCGCTCTCCTTCAGCGCGCGCAACGCGGGGGTCGTCATCAGCACGTCGCCGAGGCTGTCGAGGCGCACGCACAGAATGCGCCGCGCGCGATCCCAGGCGGCGCTCATCGCCGCACCCACGAGCCGTGGCGGCGCACGGCCTCGCGCGCGACGAGGTCGGCGGCGAGGTCGAGCCGGTCGACCACATGGTGCGGCGTGCGCGCGGCATCGAGCCGCCATTGCGTCTCGTTGCCGCGGTCGACGAGTATCGTGCCGCAGCGCGCGGCGCGGCCGGCCTCGACGTCGTCGAGAATGTCGCCGATCATCCAGCTCCACTCGGCGACCGCGCCGAGCGTGGCGATCGCGCGGCGCACCATCCCCGGGCGCGGCTTGCGGCAGATGCAGTCGCAGGTGTAGCGCGGCACGCTGCCCGCCGGGTGATGCGGGCAATAAAAAAAGTCCGCCAGCACCGCGCCGTTCGCTTCGAACAATTCGGCGAGACGCTGACGGACCGCGCCAAGCTTCGATTCGGCAAAGTAGCCGAGCGCGACACCCGGCTGGTTCGACACGACCGCGATCGGCATGCCCGTCGCGCCGAGCGTGCGCAATGCGCGCGCGGCGCCCGGCGCAAGCTGCATCCGCGCGGGGTCGACGTTGTACGGCAGGTCCTCCAGCAGCGTGCCGTCCTTGTCGAGCAGCACCGCGCCGGGCAGCCGTCGCGCGCGACTCACGGCCATGACGTCTCCTTCATCGGCAGCACCATCAGTTCCGGCACGACGGTGCCCGGCGGCTGCGTCAGCACGAAACGCACGGCCGCCGCGACGTGTTCCGGCGGCTGCAGCGTGTCCACGTCGATGTCGGGGAAGCGATCGAGGAGGAACGGCGTGCGCATCCCGCCCGCGACGATCGCCGACACGCTCACGCCGGCCGGCCGAAGCTCCGCATGCAACGCATGCGACAACCCGAGCAGCCCCCACTTCGTCGCGTGATACGCGGACGCATTCGGCCATGCGCGCTTCGATGCGGTCGACGCGATGTTGACGATGTGGCCGCTGCCGCGGGCCTTCATCATCGGCACGGCCGCGTGGCACATCAGGTACGGGCCGAACAGGTTGGTCATCATCACCTGCTGCCAGGCGGCGACGCTGACGTCGTCGATCGGCGCGGTCACGTCGATCGCCGCGTTGTTGACGATCACGTCGACGTCGCCGAGCGCCTCGCGCGCGTCGTGCATGACCTGCAGCACCGACGCCTCGTCGCGTACGTCGAGCGGCCGTCCGACCGCGCGGCCGCCATGCCGCTCGAGGCGCTGCGCGACGGCCGCCGCGCGATCGCCGTCGAGATCGGCAACGATCACGTGTGCGCCGTGTTGCGCCAGTTCCTCGCAGATGGCCTCGCCCAGGCCGCGACCGCCGCCCGTCACGAGCGCGGTGCGACCGGCGAGCGACGCTCGCGCTGGATCGTGAGTCGCGTTCAACATGCACCTCCTGTAAGCGTCCGGAATATCGAGGCGTTGACACTTGTCGTGACAAACGTCGTACCAGAGGTACAGCGAAAACCGTGCCATTGCGCGAACGCCCGCGCCACATCGCGCTCCCCCCGCGCGCCCGCTGGCTTTTTTATAACCGGCTGTAAAAACGGGCCCGCTCGCCTGCGCTCAGATCGCAAGCGCGTCCGGCGTCGCCTGCGCGCGGTGCTTCGCGAGCGCACGCAGGCAGTGCGCGATGCAGCCCGCGAACGCCTCGTCGAACCAGGGCTGCGCGCCCGACACGCCGACCACGATGCCGTGCTGCGCGACGCCGCCCCACAGGTTCGTGTCGCCCGCGCGCAGCCGGTACGGCTCGAGCGCCTGCACGACGTGGCCGTCGCAGCCGGTTTCCCACGACAGCCGCGCCTTCGCGCGGGCGTACGCACGATAATCGGCATCCCAGTCCTTCGGATCGGGCAGCGAGAACTCGTACAGGATCGCATCCTCGAACGCCGCGTCGCGCGGCCCGAGCGCCGGATCCATGATCACGACGTGCAGGCAGCCGCTGTCGCCGACGAAGTCGCTCTGCAACGCGGCCGACAACGTCGGCAACAGCAGCTCGACGGCGGCGACCGCGGCCTGGCGGTCGGCGAACGCGCTACCGGCGCGGCGCTCGGTCAGGACTTCGGGGGGCGTCGGATTCGAAAGGTTCGGCATGGATATCTCCGGAGGAAAGCGCGAGCGCCCGCAGCGTCGCGATCAGGTCGGCCGCTGCCGCGGGCTTGGTCAGATAGGCGTGGAAACCCGCTTCGACCGCGCGCGTGCGGTCGCGCTCGCGGGCATGGCCCGACAACGCGAGCGCTTCGAGCGGCGCCCGGCCGTCGCGCGCACGCTCGGCGTCGAGCTGGCGCACGCGGCGCATCACCGTGTAGCCGTCTTCCTCGTCGGCGCCAAGGTCGATGTCGCATACCAGGAGCGCCGGCCAGTCCGCGCGGCGCGTGTTACGCATCTCGTCGAGCAGCGCGTGGCCGGACGCGAACACGCGCACGTCCGCACCGGCGACCTGCAGCAGCGCGGCAAGCGCTTCGCGCGCCTCGTCGTGATCGTCGACGCACGCGACGCGCACGCCGTCGAGCGGCTTCGCGTCCGCGGCCGCAACGGCGCCCGGCCCGGGATTCGGCGCGGCAGCGTCGGCCGGTTGCAGCGACGCCGGCGCAACCGCGCACAGCGGCAGCGACAGGTGCAACGTCACGCCGACGTCGTCGCGCTCGCGAACGACGTAGCCGCCCGCGTCCTCGATCGCGCCCTGCAGCCGTTCGAGATCGGCCAGCGACAGCTCCGGCGCGTCGACGCCGGTGCACGTGATCGTGATCCGCGCGTCGGGGTCGTGCCGCGCGGTGCGCACCTCGACCCGCCCGCCGCCGCTCGTGTCGATCCCGCCGCGGCACAGCTCCCACACGAAGCGCCGCAGTGCGGCCGGATCGGCCTTGACGACCAGATCCTCGTTCGACAGCTCGCGGAACACCGGCACGCCGCGGCGCGCGGCGGCTTCCGCCAGCGCATCGAGCACCTGCGCCACCAGCGGGTTGATCCGCACCGGCTGCAGCGCGAACTTCGCCTCGGTGCGCTCCAGTTCGCGCTGCTTCGCCTGCAGCGACCACATCTGCGCATACACGCCGTCGCTCGCCAGCAGTTCGTCGTGGGTGCCCTGCTCGACGAGCCGGCCATGCTCCATCACGAGGATCCGGTCCGCGTCGACGATCGTCGACAGCCGGTGCGCGATGACGAGACTCGTGCGGTGCCGCGCGACGCGCATCAGTTCCTGCTGGATCGCGCGCTCCGAGCGCGTATCGAGCGCCGACGTCGCCTCGTCGAACACGACGATCGGCGGCGCCTTCAGCAGCGCGCGCGCGATCGCGACACGCTGCCGCTCGCCGCCGGACAGCCGCACGCCGCGCTCGCCGACACGCGTGTCGTACGCATCGGGCAGCCGCTCGATGAACGCGTCGAGTTGCGCGCCGCGCGCGGCCGCGATCACTTCGCCGCGCGTCGCGTCGCGCTTGCCGTATGCGATGTTGTAGGCCAGCGTGTCGTTGAACAGGATCGTGTCCTGCGGCACGATGCCGAGCGCATCGCGCAGGCTTCGCTCGGTCACGAGGCGCAGGTCCTGGCCGTCGATCCGGATCGTCCCCGCATCGGGCTGGTACAGCCGGAACAGCAGCCGCGCGAGCGTCGACTTCCCCGAGCCGCTCCCGCCGACCACCGCGACCGACTGTCCCGGCTCGACCCGAAACGACACGTCCCACAGAATCTGCCGGCTCGGCTCGTAGCCGAAGTCGACGTGCTCGAACTCGATCGCGCCGCCGCGCACCGCGAGCGGCTGCGCGCCCGGCGCGTCGCCCTCCTCGCCCGGCTTGCCGCGGGCGTCGAGCAGCCCGAACAATCGTTCGATGTTCGTCATCGCGTCGTGCGCCTCGCGGAACACGAAGCCGAGCGCATTCAGCGGCAGGCTGATCTGGATGATGTACGCGTTGATCAGCACCAGGTCGCCGACCGTCATCGTGCCGCGCGCGACATGCTGGCCGGCGAGCAGCATCACCGCCGCGATGCCCGCGCCGATGCATGCGCTCTGCCCGATATGCAGCGTCGACAGCGCGTACTGGTTGTCGACGCCGGCCTCGCGCCATGCGTCGAGCACGCGTTCGAGCCGGCTGCGCTCGACGTCCTCGCGCGCGAAGTACTTGACCGTATCGACGTTGAGCAGACTGTCGACCACGCGCGCGTTCGATTCGGCCTCGAGCACGTTCACGCGACGCTGGTAGCGCATCCGCCGGCGCGTGAAGACGGTCGTGTAGGCCGCATAGACGGCGAACGTGACGAGGATGATCGCGGTGAAGCCGCCGCCATACTTGCCGATCACGATCACCAGCACCGAGCCGATCTCGATCGCGGTCGGCACGACGGTAAACACCGCGACGCCGAGCAGGTAGCCGATCCCGGCCGTGCCTTTCTCGAGGTCGCGCACGACGGCGCCGGTCTCGCGCTGCGAATGAAAGCGCGCGCCGAGCCGGTGCAGATGACCGAACGTGCGGACCGTAAACGACGCGACCGCGTGCTGCGTGACCTGCACGAACGTCATGTCGCGCACTTCGTTCAGCGCGTTCGCCGCGAAGCGCACGACCGCATACGCGAACAGCAGCAGAACCGGCAGCGCGATCGGCTGGCCGGCCGTGCGGCCCAGCCCGTCGACGATGTCCTTCAGCAGCAGCGGCACCGAAACGGCCGCCGCCTTCGCGAGCAGCAGCAGCGCCAGCGCGGCCAGCACGCGCGCGCGGTAATGCCGGATCGCGCGCCACAGCTCGACCGCGATGCGCGCGCGCAGGCCACGTGCGTCGCGGCCACGACCGTCGCGCGGCGTGCTGGCGCTCGAGTCGCGATCGTCGCCAATGTCGCCGTCGTCACGCGGTCCGTCGTCGGTGCCGGTCGTCATGCGCGCATTGGCTGTGTCCGTGGCCTTGGCCGGGTCGTCCCGCGCATCGGCCGTCAACGGCGCCGATCGCGCTCGCGACCGGCGCCGCTACCCGGTTCGGGATCGCGCGCCGCAGGCTGCGTCGGCGTGACCGTGCGTTGGGACGGATGCAGCACCATGCCCGTATCGGGTTGTTCGCCGTCGCGGCGCACGCGCACGCGGTTCTCGACGTCGCGCACGCCCATGCAGCCGTCGGCGATGTCCTCGATGTCGTGCTTCATCCAGCGCTGCGGTACGGTGCCGTCGAGTTCGACGCGGCCGTCGCGCACCTGCACGGAGACATCGCTCACGTCGATGTCGAGCGCATGCGCGAGCCGCTCGCAGACGTCCTCGCGAATCCGCTCGTCCGAACGCGTGTAGCCTTTCGGGCCGCGCCGATGCCGCATGGCCTCGCGTTGCGCAGCGTCGCCGAAGCGCGACAGGCCGGACGCATCGGCACGGCGCTGGTCGCGCCCGTTGTAGGCGTCGTAGTCGCCCTCGCCGCCATGCCAGCCCGTCCGGTGCTGGCCGCGGAACCGCGGCTGATCGGCATGGGCGCCTTCACGTCCCTGGCCGCCTTCCGCTGTGCGGCCGCGGTTGCCGTAGCCGCGCCCGGACTCCCACGCCGGATCGCGCGAACCGCCGGGGCCGCCCGGCGCACCGCGCCAGTCGGCGCCGGCGTCTGCGCCGCGCTGTTCGGCCGACGAGCGGGCCGAGCGCTCGCTCCATTCGCTGCCCCAGTCTTCGGGGCCGACGTCCTCGCTCGCGAACCGCCGGTACGCGGATTCGTAGTCGGCATCGTGGCGCCGGGATTCGTCGCCGCGAAAATCGCGCTCGCCGGTGTCCCGGTACGCGCGTTCGCCGCGCTCCTGCCAGTCGGGCGGGCCGCTCCGTTCGGCTTGCCGTCCGGGAGATCGTCGTTGCATCGTGTCCCTCCTTGATCGCGCCTGTGCCTGATCGCGCGTGTGCCGCGTGCGGACCCGGACCCATGTCGCGTCGCGGCGCACGTCGGTCAGGTCGATGCAAGTCGCGTGCCGCCCGTTGGCCAGCACACCGCGGGGGCGCGGCGAAGCCCAGGGCGGCACGCCCGCGCCGACGATCGCGGTCCACGTCGCGATCGCCGCGCAGCGCGCTGACGGGGGCAATGCGGATCGTCGCGCTTCGGCGGGGGTCCTTGGCAGGGCGCACCTGGCCGGGCACCCTTTGCCCGTCGCCCCTGGCTGGACGCCCCTATCTGCAACGCAATTGCAGTTTTTGCGCGAATGGTCGCCGTGCAGCGACCCTATGCGCCACCCGCACCCGGTTCGTCCGGCGCATCCGGATCCTCGGTGCCGCCGGGCTCGCTCAGCCGTTCCGTGCGATCCGGCTCGATATCGGCGCCTTCCTCGAGCCCCGCGTCGCCGTCCGCCGACGCGCGCTCGCCGGTGCCCGCGCGGTCCGTATCGCTGTCGAGGGCCGCGTCGCCGCGCTCCAGCGCGTGCTCGTCGAGCGGCGAATCGACGTCGAACGGATGGCGCCGCGCGCCGGCCGTGTCGCTGCCGCTGTCGGACGAATCGCTCGGACCCAGCGCGCGGCCGTCGCGGCCGCGCCGTACGTTGTCGTCGTCCGGGCCGGCCGGTTCGTTGTCGGGGTTCAGTGTGCTGTTCATGTCGATGCCCTCGGGTAGCCGTGAAGCGGCGCGCCGCCGCCGGAGGCCGGCTGTCGCGCCGGGCCGGCCGCGGCCTGCGGACCGGAGGGCGACGCAATCGGCATGCCGCGCCGCCGTCGCCGGGCCGCCACCGGCAGGATTTCGCACTGCGGGCGCGACGCGGCACAGGCCATGCGCCCCCATTGATCAGGCGATTCGACCTCCCTTATGCTTTCGGGGTGTCAATCCGATTTGAATGGCCGCAGCCGGCGCGTCCGGCCGCGGCGGGGCGGCGTTCCTCCGCCCGCATCCGACTTGCCGTTCCGATGAAGAAAGACGACGCCATTTCCGATCTCCACCCCCCGCTCGGGCCCGCCGATGCACGCGACCTGCTGCACCGCTTCGCCGAGTTCCGTTTCGAGACCGTCGTCGGTGCGATCACCGACTATGCGGTGTTCATGCTCGACGCGCACGGTAACGTCGCGACGTGGAACGCGGGCGCGGAGCGCATCAAGGGCTATCGGACGGCCGAGATCGTCGGCCACCATTTCTCGCGTTTCTATCCGCCCGATGCGATCGTCGCCGGGCGGCCCGCATTCGGGCTCCGCGAAGCCGTCGTGCACGGCCGCTTCGAGGACGAAGGCTGGCGCGTGCGCAAGGACGGTTCGCTGTTCTGGGCCAGCGTGACGATCACGGCCGTGCACGACCATGCGGGCCAGCTGGCCGGCTTCATCAAGATCACGCGCGACATGACCGAGCGCAAGCGGCTCGCCGAACTCGAGGTGTCGACGCACCGGCTCAGCGTGTTCATCGCGATGCTCGCGCACGAGCTGCGCAACCATCTCGCGCCGCTGCGCAATTCGGTCGGCGTGCTGCAGAGCCTGCCCGATCCGGCACCCGCGCTCGCGCAATGCCGCGACGCCGTGCATCGCCAGGTCGGCCAGCTGACGCGGCTGGTCGACGACCTGCTCGACGTCGGGCGCATCACCGCCGGCAAGGTCCAACTCGACCACGCGCCGGTGACCGTGCGCGACGTCGTCTGCCGCGGCGTGGAAAGCGTCCAGCCGAAGCTGGCCGCACGCGAGCAGAACATTCGCGTCGACCTGCCGGCCGATCCGCTGGTGGTGCGCGGCGACGCCGCGCGGCTCGTGCAGGTGCTGCACAACCTGCTCGACAACGCGTCGAAATTCTCGCCGCAGGGCGCGCGCATCGACGTCAGCGCGAGCGCCGAAGGGGCGGTCGTCGCGATTCGCATCACCGATCACGGCGTCGGCATCGCGCCGGGTTCGCTCGAATCGATCTTCGACCTGTTCGAACAGGAAAGCGTGCCGGGCCGGCGCGCGTCGGACGGCTTCGGGCTCGGCCTCGCGATCTGCCGGTCGTTCGTCGAACTGCACGGCGGGAGGATCGCCGCGGAAAGCGCCGGCCCCGGCCACGGCGCGACGTTCACGGTGCGGCTGCCGCTCGAGCGCGCGATGCGCCCGACGCCCGGCGACGCGCCGGCGCCGGCGCCGCGCACGACCGAGCCGCCTGCCGGCGCGCCGCTGCGCATCGTCATCGTCGACGACAACCGCGACTCCGCCGACACGCTCGCCGTGCTGCTGCAGATCAAGGGCCACGCGCCGCGCGTCGCGTACCACGCGGACGACGCGCTGGCGCTCGCGCGCGACATCGTTCCGCACCTGATGCTCGTCGACTTGTCGATGCCCGACGTCGACGGCTTCACGCTGCTGCGCGAACTGCGCGCGATCGATGCGCTGGCCGGCACGACCTGCGTCGCGTTGTCCGGCCATGCGAGCCCGGCCGACTTCGCACGCACCGCGAGCGAGGGCTTCGACGATCACCTCGTGAAGCCCGTCGAGATGGCGGTGCTCGACGCGCTGCTGGAGCGCGTCGCGCGCAAGGTTCACGGCGCGCCGTAGCCGCTCATGCCATCGCGCGGCACATCGCCGCGCACGCATCGCATGCCAGCGCGCAGCGCCGGCAATGGTCGTGCGCATGCAGCAGGCATTCGGCCGCGCACACCTCGCACGCACGCGCGCACAGGGCGCACACCTGCGGCGCGAGCACGCTGTCGCGAGCCATCGCGGCCGAGGCAAGGCGGCACAGCTGCGCGCACTCGATGTCGAGCGCGATGCAAGCGGCCAGCGCGTGCGTGTCGGGGTCCGCCAGGCACCCCGCCGTACACGCGTCGCATGCATGCGCGCACGCATCGCACGCGGCCATGCAGTTGTCGTAGAGATCATGGAACCCGTTCATGGCAGCACTCCTCGTTGCGGTTCGCAGCGTCATGGCGTCAGCTTCACTTTCAGCCAGCCCGGCTCGCGCACGTCGAACGCGCGATACGCGTCGATCGCGTTCGTCAGCGGCTCGCAGCGCGTCAGCACGGACGCCGGGTCGAACGCACCGCTGCGCACGAGCTCGATCAGGTGCGGCGTGACGGTCCGGTGATTGCAGTTGCCCATCTTGATCGTGAGGTTCCGGTTCATCGCCTCGCCGACCGGAAACACGCGCGCCTGCGGCGGATACACGCCGATCACCGCGACCGTGCCCGCCTTCGCGACCGCGCGCACCGCCCATTGCAGTACCTGCGAGGGCCCGTCGCCGGGCGTCCAGTAGCGGCCGTCGGGCTTGCGGCGCGGCGCGACGGCGTCGACTTCCGCATCGAATGCACGCGCCGCGTCGTGGTCGGCGGCGGCCGGTCCATGCGTCGCGCGCATCGCGTCGACGCCCACCGCATCGATCGCACGATCGACCCCGATCCCGCCGGTGAGCCGCAGCACCGTGTCGACGGGGTCTTCCTCGGAGAAGTCGATGGTCTCGGCGCCCTGCGCGCAGGCCATCTCGAGCCGCGACGCGATGCGGTCGATCGCGATCACGCGCCCGGCGCCCATTAGCTTCGCGCTCGCGATCGCGAACTGGCCGACCGGCCCGGCGCCGAACACGGCCACCGTGTCGCCCGGCTTCACTTCCGCGAGCTGCGCGCCGAAGTAGCCGGTCGGAAAAATGTCGGACATCAGGATCGCCCGGTCGTCGTCGATCGCGTCCGGCAACCGGATCAGGCTCGCGTTCGCGAGTGGCGTGCGCGCGTATTCGGCCTGCAGCCCGTCGAACGGCCCCGTGTCGGCCGGGCCGCCGTAGAACGCGGTGCCCGCGCGCGGCCCGCCCGGGTTCGCGACGTCGCATTGCGCGGTGTAGCCCGCGCGGCAGTACACGCAGCTGCCGCACGCGATCGTCGACGGAATCAGCACGCGATCGCCGCGCTTCAGGTTGCGCACGTCGCGCCCGACCGTCTCGACGATGCCGACACCCTCATGGCCGAGGATCGTGCCGGGCTTCATCCCGCCGAGCGTGCCGCGCACCATGTGCAGGTCGGTGCCGCAGATCGCGCTGGCCGTCAGGCGCACGACCGCATCGGTCACGTCGACGACTTGCGGGTCGGGTACCGTATCGATGCGAATGTCGCCGATGCCGTGAAATACGACTGCTTTCATGTCAGGCCCTCCTTGTCGAAAGCGGTAACGGTGCAAGTACCGTCACACTGTTCGAGCAAGGCGCGCGCCCGTGCGCGCAGGGGGCGGTGCGGTGCGTGGTCAGCCGGCCGGTGCGTCGTTGTCGATCGACATGCCGATCGCGGCCGGCAGCGCGGCCGTGCGGCGCATCGTGTCGACTGCACCTCCATGTCGGCACCGGAAATACCGGAATGTTCACGCTCGGGTTCATGATCGCGAACGGCGCCGCGATCACCTCGGTCGAGAAACCGCAGTCGAGAGTCACGGGAGTCTGTCCGGCTCGGCGGTCTCTGCGCAAGCCGCGACGATGCGATGACAGTTGTGTGCGCAACTCTTTTTTCCAGAGCGTGTACCGGTCAGCGCACAGTCGGCAGCCCGTTCACGCGCGCGTCGTGCCCTGCTGCTCGAGCGCCGCTTCCGCGCGCAGGCAGTCGAGATCCCGGCCGATCGTCGCGACCGCGAGCCGTGCGTTGCCGCGCCAGAACGCGACCGAAGCGTCATGCGTGCGCAGGTCGCCGTCGATCTCGACGCGGTCCCATTGCTCCGCATGTCCGACATAACGGACCGTCAGGTCGTAGTGCTGGCTCCAGAAGAACGGCACCGCGTCGAACGGCCGCTGCTGGCCGAGCATGTTGCGCGCCGCGGCGATGCCCTGCCGCTCAGCAACGACCCAGTGCTCGACGCGTATGCGTTCGCCCGTCAACGGATCGGGCCAGCGCGCGATGTCGCCGGCCGCGTAGATGTCCGGTGCGCTCGTCCGCAGGAAACGGTCGACCGTCACGCCGCGATCGACGGCGAGCCCCGCATCCTGCGCGAGCGCGAGGTCCGGATGCACGCCGATGCCGACCACCACCACATCGGCCGGCAGCGCGTCGCCGTTCGACAGCGTCACGCGCTCCGGCGCGATCTGCGTGGGCGTCGCGCCGAGATGGAACACCACGCCGTGCGCTTCGTGCAGCGCGCGGATCGTGTCGCCGAGCGCTTCGCCGAGCACGCGCGCCATCGGATGCGCGTCGGGCGCGACCACCTGCACGTCGAGCCCGCGCGTGCGCAGCGCGGCGGCCGCTTCGAGGCCGATGAAGCTCGCGCCGATCACGACGCAGCGCCGCGCCGTCTTCAGCTTGCCGATCAGCGCCTCGCAATCGGCCCGCGAACGCAGCACGCACACGTGCGGCAGATCCGCACCCGGCACGGTCAGCCGGTTCGGCTCGGCGCCGGTGGCCAGCAGCAGCGCGCCGTAGCCGACGCGGCTGCCGTCCGCGAGCTCGACCGCGTGCTGCGCGGGATCGATCCGCGTGACGCGCATGCCGCAGCGCACGTCGATGCGCTGGTCGGTATAGAACGACGCGCCGCGCAACGGCAGCCAGTCGGCCTCGGCCGTGCCGGCCAGATAGTCCTTCGACAGGTTCGGCCGGTCGTACGGCGGCTCGCTGTCCGCGCTCAGCAGCGTGATCGCATGCGGATAGCCTTCCTGGCGCAGTGTCACGGCCGCCGCGATCGCGGCCGCACCGCCGCCGACGATCACCACCGATGCGGGCAGCCCCGCCGCGTTCAGCGCGGGGGGCGATGCGGCTGGCCGCGCATCGAGCACGACCGCGCGGCCGTCGCGCCGCTCGACGCGCCAGCACGTCAGGCCGTCGAGCGCCGGCGCGCGCAACAGCTCGCCGGTGCGCAGGCAGAACGCCGCGTGATGCCACGGACAGCGGATCGTATCGCCGACCAGCAGCCCGTCGGCGAGCGGCGCGCCGTAGTGCGGGCATTGCGCGCCCACGGCAAACAGTTCGTCGGCGCGGCGCACCAGCAGCACCGTGGCGTCGCCGACCTGGCCCTCGATCATCGCGCCGTCGGCGAGGTCGTCGAGCGCGATCCCCTGCGCGAGATCGGGACGTGAAGACGAGGCGTCGCTTCCGGACATGGCGTGGCTCCCGGAGTGTGGGGTAACGATCCCATTATCGGCGTCCTTCCCGAAAAGAACAGGTACAGACGACCCCGCAGCGCACGCAAACACGGACTGTGGCTTGTACGCGATCCGCGACCGGCGTAGAACGTCATCGACGTTGCGGCGCAACACGCCGGATGCCCGTGCGCGGGGGGCCGGCGAGCCGAGCAATCCGCGTACCGCCCCGCCTTCATCCCGTCACGAGGAGCGACCCGATGGCGACCGTTCTATGCGTGCTCTATCCCGACCCGGTCGACGGCTATCCGCCGCATCACGTGCGCGACGCGATTCAGGTCATAACGCGAGCTTGCCGACCGTGACGATCGCGCGTTCGATCTCCGGCGACCACGGGCTGCTGTAGTTCAGCCGGATGAAATTGCGGTAGGTGTCCGCGATCGAGAACATGTAGCCGGGCCCGATCGTGATCCCCTGCTCCAGCGCGAGCTGGTACAACCGCATCGCATCGACCTGCGCCGGCAACTCGACCCACAGTACGTAGCCGCCCGCCGGGCTCGAGATGCGCGTGCCTTCCGGGAAGAACCGCGACACCATCGCGCGCATCAGGTTCGCTTGCTGCGCATACGCCTTGCGAATCCGCCGCAGGTGATGCTCGTAACCGTCGCGTTCGAGGAACTCGGCGATCGCCAGCTGCGGCAGCGACGGCGTCGCCAGCGTGTTCAGGAACTTCAGCTTCTCGACCTGTTCGCGATAACGGCCCGGCAACGCCCAGCCGATCCGGTACGCGGCCGTCAGGCTTTTCGAGAACGACGCGCAGTGCAGCACGATCCCGTTGCGGTCGAACGCCTTCAGCGCACTCGGGTGCGCATTGCCGAAATACAGTTCGTTGTATACGCCGTTCTCGATCACCGGCATATCGGCTTTCGTTGCGAATTCAACCAGTTCGCGCTTGCGCTCGTCGGGCATCTGGAAACCGAGCGGATTCTGGAAGTTCGGCATCACCATGCATGCGGCGATCGGCTGCGACTTCGCGATCGCCGCCAGCGCCGCGATGTCGATTCCGTATTCAGGATGGGTCGCGACCTCGATCGCCTTCATCCCCATCCGTTCGATCGCGTGCAGCATCGCGTAGAACGTCGGCGACTCCACCGCGATCGTGTCGCCCGGTTTCGCGACCGCCTGCAGGCACAGGTTGATCGCCTCGGTCGCGCCGACCGTCACGATGATCTCGTTCGGGTCGACCGACATCCCGTTTTCCAGGTAGCGCCGTGCGATCTGCCGGATCAGGCGCGGATGGCCGGGCGGCAGCCCGTCGGTCACGCCCCACAGCGACTTGTCGCGGCCGGCCGCGTACGCGTAGCGGTTCAGCTTCTCGAACGGGAACAGGCTCGGGTCCGGGTATGGCGAGCCGAGCGGCACCGCGTCGTCGGTGCCGATCGCGCGCAGCGTGGACAGCACGAGCCGGCTCATGTCCACCGACGACGAGATCGCGATCGGCTTCGACGGCCGCAGCTCGCGCACCGGCGCGTGCCCGTCGTCGTTGCGCAGGTTGACGAAGTACCCCGACTGCGGGCGGCTCTCCAGCAGCCCGCGGCTTTCGAGCAGCAGGTACGCGTGCAGCACGGTCGTGATGCTGATCCGGTGCTGCTGGCTCGCCTGCCGCACCGACGGCACACGATCGCCATGTCGATACACGCGTTGCCGGATGAGTCTCTCTATGTCGTTCGCGAATTTCTCGTAGAGCTTCATCCGCCTCGCCCCGCCAGCGGTGAACCAGCCTGCGACGCACAGGTGCGCGTGCCGTGCCGCTGCACGAAGCCGGATAGCCGTGTCCGGCCGCGGGCGTTCCGGTGCGAGCCACGTCCATTACCGAAATTGAAGGCGGATAGCAATGCGAAATCCATCATGAGAAGGATCGGCATCCTACTGCGTCATTTCGGCGAATGTAAGTGACAGTTTGGCGATCAAACCTCAAATCGCACACGTGTGGTGAACAGATGGAAACGCGGCAGCCGCGAGTCGGCGCCGCACCGAATCAATCTCGGTATAACGAAATGAACTACCGAACCGACACCCCCATCGATCGGCCCCGCACACACACGCATCACCGACGCGCATGCACATCGTCCTCGACGTCGTCGACCTCCGCTGGAAAGCGATGCTGGCCGAAACTGAGGATCAACACGCCTACCGCGAGCAGCACGATTCCGAACGTGGTCATCAGCATCCGCTCGGGGCTGTCGGTGGCGCCGCGCAGGATCAGGTCGCGCGCGAGCGACGTCATCGCAATGAACAGCGGAAAGCGCACCGGCAGCCGGCCGAGCCGCAGGTAACGCACGTTCATCGCGAGCACTTCGAGATAGAGGAACATCAGCAGCAGGTCGGTCAGCGACACCTCGCCCGCGAGCACGACCTTCCACGCTTCCTGCGTCATCGCGAACGCGGTCGCGAGGCCGATCACGATCAGCCCGGCCAGCTCGGCCGCGTGGAGGAAGTGTCCGAAGCGGCGGCGGATGCGCTCGGCGGCCGTATCGGCGGAAACAGTGGACGTATTCAAGGCGATGACCGGTGCAATGAGGGTTGTGCCGCGATCGACGCTGGGTCGACACGGCGGATGGTTTCGGGCGGCGGAAAGCCCGCGACGCGCGCATCGGGAAAGGTTGCGCACGCACCGGCCGCGGTGGTGGCCTGCGCGACCGCGGACAGCGTGCGCCGGCAGCACTGGTGGAACGCGACGCCCGCATCGGTACACGCCACGTCGCCGCCCGCACGCGCCAGCAACAGCTGGCAGCCGAGATACCGTTCGAGGCGGTCCAGCCGCTCGCTGACTTGCGCGCGTCCGAGCTTCAGTTCGGACGCCGCGGCGGACACCCCGCCATGCTCGACCACCGCGACATAAATACGCATCGCTTCCAGCAGGTTCATCATGATGGTCCTCGTCGGCGGGCGGAGCGAACCTAATCTACTGCACGCGCCACGCCCGCTCAAGAGCACAGCGCCGCGGGTTTCAGGAGTACAGCTGCAGGCCCGCGACGCAGAATCGGACCCCGATCAACCCATTCGAATGACAGATTGGCGATACGTGTTCCAAAGACCCGCCGAAGCTGCTAGATTGCATGCTCGACGACGTTACGCGGTGCGGCGAGGTCGCGCGCCGGGCGAACGCGCGGCCACCGAGCCTGCCTCCCCCTTGCGCGCCCGGGCGGCAGGCCGCCGCCGCTGCGGCCCGTTGCGCGATGCCCGCGCAACGTCCTTCATCCGCATGTCACAAAGAGAACAGTCGCATGACACAGTCCAACCGTTCGTCTTCGCGCGCCGCGGCATCCGCGGCCCGTCCGTCCCGACATGACTGACCGGCAGGCCGCGATGCAAACCCGTCCCCCGCTTTCCCAGGCCGTTCACAGCCCGGTCACGCGCAGCGCGATCTTCCTCGTTGCCACCGTCAACCCCGGCGCCGAGCGCGCCGACACGATCCGCGCGTGGTGCGGCGACATCGCCGCGCTCGTGCGCTCGGTCGGCAAGCGCGTGCCGGACGGCAACCTGTCCTGCGTATGCGGCTTCGGCGCCGACGCCTGGGATGCGCTGTTCGGCGATCCGCGCCCCGCGTCGCTGCATCCGTTCCGCGAATTCGGCGCCGGCCAGCGCGTCGCGATCGCGACGCCCGGCGACATCCTGCTGCACATCCGCGCCGACGCGATGGACCTGTGCTTCGAACTCGCGACCCAATTGCTCGGCGCGCTCGGCGACGCGGTCACGGTCGTCGACGAGGTGCACGGCTTCCGCAACTTCGACCAGCGCGCGATGATCGGCTTCGTCGACGGCACCGAGAACCCGGAGGGCCGCGACGCGGTCGACTTCACGGTGATCGGCGACGAAGATGCCGAATTCGCGGGCGGCAGCTACGTGATCGTGCAGAAGTACCTGCACGACATGGCCGGCTGGAATGCGCTCGCGGTCGAGACGCAGGAGCGCATCATCGGGCGCACCAAATTGTCCGACATCGAGCTCGCGCCGGACGTGAAGCCGTCGTGCTCGCACAGCTCGCTGACCACGCTCGACGAGAACGGCCAGGAAGTGAAGATCCTGCGCGACAACATGCCGTTCGGGCGCCCCGGCTCCGGCGAATTCGGCACCTACTTCATCGGCTACGCGCGCTCGCCGGCGCCGATCGAGCAGATGCTCGAGAACATGTTCGTCGGCCGCCCGCCCGGCAACTACGACCGGCTGCTCGACTATAGCCGCGCGGTCACCGGCTCGCTGTTCTTCGTGCCGTCGGCCGACCTGCTCGAGGCGCTCGCCGATCGCCCCGCACCGGGCGCCGAAGCCACCGCCACCGCCGCGCAGCCGGCCCCCGCATCGCCCGAGTCGCGTCGTGACGGCTCGCTGAACATCGGATCGCTGAAAGGAGCCAAAGCCTATGAATAACCTGCACCGCGAACTCGCGCCGATTTCCTCGTCCGCCTGGGAGCAGATCGAGGAAGAAGTCGCACGCACCTTCAAGCGCTCGGTGGCCGGGCGCCGCGTTGTCGACGTCGAGGGCCCGGCCGGCCCCGAGCTGTCGGCCGTCGGCACCGGGCACCTGCGCGAGGTCGCGGCACCGCGCGAGCTGGTCGGCGCACGGCTGCGCGAAGTCCGCACGATCGTCGAGCTGACGGTGCCGTTCGAGCTGAGCCGCGACGCGATCGACAGCGTCGAGCGCGGCGCGCGCGATGCCGACTGGCAGCCGGCGAAGGATGCCGCGCAACGGCTCGCGTTCGCGGAAGACGGCGCGATCTTCGACGGCTATCTGGCCGCGGACATCGTCGGCATCCGCGAAGGCACGTCGAACCGCAAGCTCACGCTGCCGGCCGACGTCAGCGCATATCCGGACGCGATCAGCGACGCGCTGGAAGCGCTGCGGCTCGCCGGCGTGGACGGCCCGTACTCGGTCGTGCTCGGCTCGGACGCCTACACGGCGCTCAGCGAGGCGCGCGACCAGGGCTATCCGGTCCTCGGCCACATCAAGCGCATCGTCAGCGGCGAGATCATCTGGGCGCCGGCGATCAGCGGCGGCTGCGTGCTGTCCACCCGCGGCGGCGACTATGAACTGCACCTCGGCGAAGACGTGTCGATCGGCTACACGAGCCATACCGACAAGGTCGTTCGCCTTTACCTGCGCGAAACGTTCACGTTCCTGATGCTGACGAGCGAGGCATCGGTGGCCGTGGCGCCGCAGGGCAACCCGGCGACCTGACGTTCCGCCCGCGCGATGCCCGACCGGCATCGCGCCCACCGGCCGCATGGCCGGCCGCACGTTCGTCGCCGATCGAACCATCCTGCATGGAGCGAGAAATGAGCGAATCGAATGAAGCACTACAGGCACTGCAAGCGTCGATCGACAGCCTGAAGCAGGCCGTCGACGCGAACGCGAGCCGCCAGGCCGGCGACACCGCCGTATTGTTCACCGTGGTGGCGCTGATGCTGGCCGAACTGCCGCCCGACACCCGCAACCTGATCGAGGATTCGTTCTCCGTCTGGGCCAATGGTCTGCAGAATGCGGCACTGTCAACCGACGTGAAGCAGATCGCACGGCAGAAACTTGCGATGACGCTCTCCGACTGACGCCGCCGCCTCGTCACGGTTGGGCCATGTCCGGCCCGCACCGTGCAAGCCGCCCGCTTCGCCAGCGGCCGCGCGCCACGCACCGGTTGCGGTGCGCGCGCGGCCCGGCCTGACCCGTGCGCGCACGCTGCCGCGCTGCGCGCTCGCGCCGATGCGCGCGCGCCGCGTTGCGTCGCGCGTCCCCCTTCCCGTTGGCTCCCTGCCGGCGCCCTGCGCGCCGATGTCGCACCGCGCTTCGCGCGCGTCGCACGCCGCCACGTTTGCGCAGCCCGCACGCCGCACCCGCATGCGCGCTCGTCTGTACTCCTTGCGTCTCATGCTCGCACGCTTGTGAGGGTGCAATTCCCGGCCGGGCCGATGCGGAACTGTGTCTTGGAGGCCCCGGGCCGATTCGCTATTTTGAACGCAGTCGAAGTGATGGCGCAGGCGCCGCGAAGCAACGGTATTGCCGGCGTCGAGCACGGCAGGTCGCCATGCCTGCGCGCGTGGCGCAAGGGCGCCGGCATGGCGCGCGCGCCGCCGGTCGCGTCGTGCGGCAGGCACGCCCCGGCGCCCTCGCGCATCGGGACTTCCCTTTCGATTCACGTTCATTGACAGGAGCCAGACCACCATGCCCGCACTTTGCGACATCTGTCACGCCCGGCCGGCCGTCGCGCGCGCCACCGTGATGCAGGACGGCGAGCGCAAGACGATCTCGATCTGCGACTACCACTTCCGTCAGCTGATGCGGCATCAGAGCATGCTGAACCCGTTCGACTCGCTGCTGGGCGGCGGCGCGTCGTCGCTGTTCGGCGAGTCCGGCGACACGTCGCCGCTTGCCGCGGAGATTCCGCGCGAGTCGGTCGACCCGACCGACGCATTCAGCGAGCAGACGCTCGAACTGCTGCAGCGCGCGGCCGAGAAGGCGCACGAGCTGCGCCGCAGCGAACTCGACACCGAACACCTGCTGTACGCGCTCGCGGACACCGACGTGTGCGCCGCGCTGCTGAAGGAACTGAAGCTGTCGCCGCAGGACATCAAGTCGTACATCGACGAGCACGCGCATACCGGCACGGCCTCCCCCGATGCGTCGCTCGACAAGCTGTCGATCTCGCCGCGCGTGAAGAAGGCCGTGCAGTACGCGTTCCAGGCGTCGCGCGACCTCGGTCACTCGTACATCGGCCCCGAGCACCTGCTGATCGGTCTCGCGTCGGTGCCGGACAGCATCGCCGGCACGCTGCTGAAGAAATACGGCGTGACGCCGGAGGCGCTGCGCCAGAAGGTCGTGAAGGTCGTCGGCAAGGGCGCGGAAGACGGCCGCGTCGATGCGCCGACCGGCACGCCGAATCTCGACAAGTTCGGCCGCGACCTCACCGCGATCGCGCGCCAGGGCAAGCTCGATCCGGTGCTCGGCCGCGCGCAGGAAATCGAAAGCACGATCGAGGTGCTCGCGCGCCGCAAGAAGAACAACCCGGTGCTGATCGGCGAGCCGGGTGTCGGCAAGACCGCGATCGTCGAAGGCCTCGCGCAGCGGATCGTGAACGGCGACGTGCCAGAAGTGCTGCGCGGCAAGCGGCTCGTCGAAGTCAACATCAACTCGATGGTCGCCGGCGCAAAGTATCGCGGCGAATTCGAGGAGCGCGCGAAGCAGCTGATCGACGAAGTGACCGCGAAGCATGACGAACTGATCCTGTTCATCGACGAGCTGCATACGATCGTCGGCGCGGGCCAGGGCGGCGGCGAAGGCGGGCTCGACATCGCGAACGTGCTGAAGCCGGCGCTCGCGCGCGGCGAGCTGAGCCTGATCGGCGCGACCACGCTGAACGAATACCAGAAGCACATCGAGAAGGACGCGGCGCTGGAGCGGCGCTTCCAGCCGGTGTTCGTGCCGGAGCCGAGCGTCGAGCAGACGATCGTGATCCTGCGCGGGCTGCGCGACAGCCTCGAGGCGCACCATCAGGTGACGTTCGCCGACGACGCGTTCGTCGCGGCCGCCGAGTTCGCCGACCGCTACATCACCGCGCGCTTCCTGCCCGACAAGGCGATCGACCTGATCGACCAGGCCGCCGCGCGCGTGCGGATCGGCGCGACGTCGCGCCCCGTCGACATCCAGGAAGGCGAAGCGCAGATCGCGCAGCTGAAGCGCGAGCAGGACTACGCGACGTCGCGCAAGCGCTTCGACGAAGCGAAGCAGTTCGAAGAACAGATCAACGAGAAGCAGAAGTCGCTCGACGAAAAGATGGAAGCGTGGCAGCGCAAGACCGGTTCCGAGACGCTCGAGGTGACCGTCGAATCGGTCGCCGAAGTCGTGTCGCGGCTGACCGGCATCCCGGTGTCCGAGCTTACACAGGAAGAGCGCCAGAAGCTGCTGAAGATGGAGGAGCAGCTGCGCGAGCGCGTGGTCGGCCAGAACGACGCGGTGGTCGCCGTCAGCGACGCGGTGCGGCTGTCGCGCGCCGGGCTCGGCCAGACGCACCGGCCGATCGCGACGTTCCTGTTCCTCGGGCCGACCGGCGTCGGCAAGACCGAGCTCGCGAAGGCGCTGGCCGAGACCGTGTTCGGCGACGAGCAGGCGATCATCCGCATCGACATGTCCGAGTACATGGAGCGGCACGCGGTCGCGCGGCTGATCGGCGCGCCGCCCGGCTACGTCGGCTACGACGAAGGCGGCCAGCTCACCGAGCGCGTGCGGCGCCGCCCGTACAGCGTGATCCTGCTCGACGAGATCGAGAAGGCCCATCCGGACGTCTACAACGTGCTGCTGCAGGTGTTCGACGACGGCCGGCTGACCGACGGCAAGGGCCGCGTGGTCGACTTCAGCAACACGATCATCATCGCGACGAGCAACCTCGGCGCCGCGATCATCATGGACAACCTCACGCAGCCGGAAGCCGCGCGCAAGACCGACAAGGCGATCCGCGAGCAGCTGATGCAGGTGCTGAAGGGCCATTTCCGCCCCGAGTTCCTGAACCGGATCGACGAGGTGATCGTGTTCCATGCGCTGTCGAAGGAGAACATCCGCTCGATCGTGCAGATCCAGCTCGACCGCGTGGTGCGCACCGCCGCCGCGCAGGACATCACGCTCGTGATGGGCGACTCGCTCGTCGAACACCTGACCGAAGCCGGCTACCAGCCGGAGTTCGGCGCGCGCGAGCTGAAGCGGCAAGTTCGGCAGATCATCGAAACGAAGCTCGCGAAGGAGATCCTCGCGGACAAGCTTCAGTCGGGCGACCGCGTCGAAGTCGACTACGACACGACCGGCGACACGGTGACGTTCAACAAGCTCGCGCCGCCTGATGTGAAGGACGCGAAGCAGGACGCCGACGGCAAGGCCAGGCCGAACGGCAAGGCCACGAAGGCATCGGCCAATGAAAAGGATGACGAAGCAAAGGCCGATACGCCGCCGCCCGTCGCGAAGGCATCCGGCAAGAAGTCGTCCGGTGCGAAGAAGGACGCGCACTGATACCACGCGGGCCCGGATGCCTGGGCCCGCATGACCGGCGCCGTCCGCCGGACGGTGCCGCCCCACGCCGCGACGCGGCGCAACCCGAGCCACCCCGCAGCGGGCCCGGCTCATGGAGATTCACATGACAAATCGACGCGAAGTGCCAGGCATCAGGAAGTACGATGGGCCCGCCGGCGGTTGGGGCGCGCTTCGCGCGACAGCCGAGGCCGTGCGCACGCAGATGGAAACCATCGAGGCGCCGATCGTGCTGATGCGGACCAACCAGCCCGACGGTTTCGACTGTCCCGGCTGCGCGTGGCCCGACAAGGAACACAAGTCGACGTTCCAGTTCTGCGAGAACGGCGCGAAGGCCGTCACGTGGGAGGCCACGACCAAGCGCGTGACGCCCGAGTTCTTCGCGGCGAACACCGTGTCGTCGCTGCTGCGGATGTCCGACTACGAGCTGGAGAACATGGGCCGGCTCACGCATCCGCTCGTCTACGATCGCGCGACCGACACGTTCCGCGCGGTCGAATGGGACGACGCGTTCGCGCGCATCGGCGAGGTGCTGCGTGCGCTGCCGCCCGAGCAGGTCGAGTTCTATACGTCGGGGCGCGCGTCGAACGAAGCCGCGTACCTGTATCAGCTGTTCGCGCGCGAGCTCGGCACCAACAACTTCCCCGACTGCTCGAACATGTGCCACGAGCCGACCAGCGTCGGCCTGCCGCAGTCGATCGGGATCGGCAAGGGCACCGTTTCGCTGGAGGATTTCGACCACTGCGAGCTGATCATCTCGATCGGCCACAACCCCGGCACGAACCATCCGCGGATGATGGGCACGCTGCACGAGTGCTCGCGCCGCAACGTGCCGATCATCGTGTTCAACCCGTTGCGCGAGCGCGCGCTCGAACGCTTCGCCGATCCGCAGGACATGATCGAGATGGCGTCGTTCGGTTCGACGCGCATCGCGTCGACGTACTACCAGGTCGACGCGGGCGGCGACGCGGCCGCTCTGAAGGGCATCATGAAGGCGCTGCTGCAGCTCGAGGCCGAGCGCGGCAACGTGCTCGACCGTGACTTCATCGCGCAGCACACCAGCGGCTTCGACGCGTTCTCCACCGACCTGCAGGCCACGTCGTGGGACGACATCGAGCGCGCGAGCGGCCTGAGCCAGGCGCAGCTCGAGCAGGTCGCGCTCGCCTATGCGAAATCGAACGCGACGATCGTCACGTACGGGATGGGCGTCACGCAGCACAACAAGGGCACCGCGACCGTGCGCCTGATCGCCGACCTGCTGCTGATGCGCGGCAACTTCGGCAAGCCCGGCGCGGGCGTGTGCCCGCTGCGCGGCCACTCCAACGTGCAGGGCAACCGCACGGTCGGCATCACCGAGAAGCCGTCGGCCGAGTTCCTGCAGAAGATCGAGGACGTGTGCGGCTTCAAGCCGCCCGCGCATCATGGGCACGACGCCGTGCAGGCCATGCAGGCGATGGTCGACGGCCAGGCCAAGGCGCTGCTGTGCCTCGGCGGCAACTTCGCGGTCGCGCTGCCCGATCCCGAGCTGTCGTTCCCCGCGATGGCGAAGCTCGATCTCAGCGTGCATCTCGGCACGAAGCTGAACCGCTCGCATCTGCTGGTTGCGAAGGAAACCTACATCCTGCCCGTGCTCGGCCGCACCGAGCTCGACATGCAGGCGAGCGGCCGGCAATCGATCACCGTCGAGGATTCGATGTCGATGGTCCACGCGTCGGCCGGCAAGCTCAAGCCGGCGTCCGACGCGTTGCGCTCGGAGCCCGCGATCGTCGCGGGGATCGCGCATGCGACGCTGCCGAACAGCAAGGTCGCGTGGCTCGACCTGATCGCCGACTACGACCGCATCCGCGACCTGATCGACAAGACGGTCCCCGGCTTCGAGGCGTTCAACGAACGGATCCGCACGCCGGGCGGCTTCCGCCTGCCGCTGCCGCCCGCCGAGCGCGTGTGGCCCACGCCGACCGGCAAGGCGATGTTCTCGGTCTACACGGGCGTGAAGGAAGACGCGGACGTGCTCGGCGCCGAGCAGGTGCTGCGGCTGATCACGCTGCGCAGCCACGACCAGTACAACACGACGATCTACGGGCTCGACGACCGCTATCGCGGCGTGTTCGGGCGGCGCGACGTGCTGTTCATGAACGCGGCCGATCTCGCGAAGTACGGGCTCGAACACGGCGACCTTGTCGACATCGAGACGATCACCGCCTCGGGCCGCACGCTGCGCCTCGAGAAGATCACTGCGATCGAGTACGACATCGCGCCGGGGTCGGTCGGCGCGTACTATCCGGAGGCGAACGTGCTCGTGCCGCTCGACTACATCGACAAGGAAAGCGGCACGCCGTCGTACAAGTCGGTGCCGGTGCGGGTCGCGCGTTCCGCGGTCGTGTGATCCGCGGGCGCGGCAGGTTCGCGACGTACGGCACGCATGCGACATGCCGTGACGCCGAGAACCTGCCTGCCGCCCCGCCTCCCCGCTCTCCCGGCCGCTGCATCGCCTCCGATGCGGCGGCCGCTTCGTTTTCACGTGGCGAACGGCACGCGCCTTACCGCGCCGCCGACGGCGGCAGAGCCGCGCCCGTCTGCCGGCGACGGTACGCGCTGTCGCGCGTCGCGAGCCAGTAGTACAGCGGCGACGTCAGCGCGAGCCCGACGAGCCAGGACAGGTCGGCGCCGCCGAGATGCGCGGGAATCGGGCCCGCGTACATCGGCGTGTTCATGAACGGGATCTGCACGACGATCCCGATCGCATACGCGAGCAGCGCCTGCGGATTGAATTCAGGGTCCGCGTCGAAGGCTGAGCAACACGAAACACTTTACATGGCGTCCACCCATTCACGGTCGCCGCAAGGCAAACCGTGAATGAACAGGCGCTCGACTCAATGCCCGCCGTTGATTTCCGTGTCTTCGAATGCCAGATGCTCGAAATAGCTACCCGTGAAATCCACGTCCAGCCCCTTGAGTCCATGGGCTTCGACCGTGCTTCCCGTGCAGTCCAGCACCTGCACCGAATGCCACGTGTTGTCGTCGAACCGAACGCCGTTCCACTTGCATCCGAGAAATTTCACGCTATTGAACGTACTGCCCTGAAAGGCGGCCTCATCGAAGGAGCAATCGACGAACGTGCATCCGGAAATTGCAATCCCCGAAAAATCGCAACTGGCAAACGTACAAGCAGAGAACCGGCAGCCTGTCCAGCCGGCCTGCCGGAATGACGTGCCGCTGAACCGGCTGCCGCTGAAGCTGCTGCCGGAGAATTGCGCAAGACCCAGATCCAGGCCGGCATAGGCCGAACTATCCGTCTGACCTGAGACTCCTGCCGGCATTCCACCGGCACCCTTGCGCCACAGGTCGTGCTTGTAGATGATTTCAGAACTGCTCATGAGTCTGCGTCTCGATGCGCCTGAGCAGACGATTCGCCTTCGCCGTTGCCGGCCATCTGTTCGTCATCGGCGTCGGACGCCGCCGAGTCGCGGTTGGCGAACCAGGCGACAAGGCCGCCCAACGCAATCAGCGAGCCGAGGAAGAGGAAATTCTCGATCGCAAAATCGCTCACGTCATGCGAACCGTAGCTGCCTCCACTGATCTGGGACACCGCCCCCAAGGATGCGATGACAGCCCAGGCAACCAGTATCAGGCCGCCGGCCACTACGATCGCGGCCATTGTCGACTTGCGCATTCTTCGCTCCGTCAAGCGTCACCGGACGCGTTGCCTACACTGACTTCCGGCAGTTTCGCGAATCCGAGGCGATTGGCCTCGTTCCACCACGTCCAGGTCACGTCCGCCGGCGATACATCCAGATGCATGTCCTGCGGATCAGGGAACGAATCACCCTGGGCGACATAGGCCTGGCGGTACCACTGATTGAACGTCGCGGCTCGAGGATGGTCATCCGTCACACTGGCCTGCCATATACCCGTCACCGGGCACGCGCGTGTGCCTCGACACTGGATCAGCGGATCGGGAAATTGCGCGGTGCGCGCGATGCCCTGCGCCACGCGGGGTTCCGATACCGGTTGTTGTACTGCCACCGGAATCGCATCGCCGACGTAATGAAAGAAGATACGTCCATCTTCCAGAACAAGGCCGGGACGACTGCGATCGAATAGTTCGTCCTTGCTGTAGTGCATCGGCACCTGCGCCAGATTCCAGGCGAAATGACGTTCGGCAGTCGGATACTTGAGCTGTGCGAGCCAATAACCGCCCACCGGTGCAGCGGTGGTTTCCGCCTGCGGAGGTACGGCGACAGGCGGCTTCTCCGGCAACGTATAGCCATCGGGTACATGCGCGCGACCGGTACGTAGTGAGACCGGATGAGCGGCGGGTTTGGAAGGTGACGCCGGTGCCGACATCACGGCCTTCGCCGCATTGATCAGCGTCTCCTTGTTGCCGTCCCACTTGGGCAATTTGGATGGCGGCAGCGGCACCATCTTGTCGAGGTTCGGCAGGCGAAGGTCGGGATCGCGCTCGAGGCGGTCGGCGAGAATTCCGTAGCGTTCGGCGCGTGCCTCGTCCTTGACATGGCCGACCAACGGATCACCCTTGCCAAACGAAGCGCTCAACCATCCGGCACTCTCGGCGCTCCCGAATTTCACACCGGCATGCAAGGTCTTGAGTGCGCGTTCATTGTTCTCGCCCAATTCTGCGCGATCACCTACGATCGTCGTCCCAAGTTCATATGCTGCACGCCCGTTTCCCTGTGCGACGCCGCATTCCAGCATCTGGAGAGCAATCTTGCGATTGCCCCAAAAGCCTGCCTTCGGGTCGTCATAGAGCGCGTCCATTTTGCCCCCCAGATATGCCATCGCACTCGGGCTACCCATATCCGCGGCCAGTTGCCAGAATGCATAGGCTCTACTCGCATCCTGCTTCACCCCCATCCCGTCCATGTAATACGTGCCCATCAAATCGTAGGCCGCCGGAATGCCGAGTTTCATCGCCTGTTCAGCGATCTGAACGGCGTGTTCGGAATCACCATCCACACCTTCGCCGCGAGCGTACGCATTCGCCAGATTCAGCATCGCCTTCCAGTGTTTGCGCTCGGCGGCCTTTGCCCATAACTCGACGGCCCCCCTATAGTCGCGCTGATTCGGCCACAGCAACGAACTGGTGAGCGCGATCGCTCGCGTATTCCAACGATCTGCCTCTGGATCGATCCGAGGAACAACGTCGGCTTCATGCTTGCATTCGAACGCTTCGCGGTGCGGATTGAACGCAGTCAGCGACATGTTGCGAGGAAGCGAATCGTTCCTTGAACAGGCGGCACATCCAGCGATCAGAACAACGGAAGCCAATCGGATCAGCCGGCCACGGTCCACGGTAATCAGACGCAATCGAATTCGCACGATATCGAATACCTTGCACGACAAGAAATGAATGCACGGTCACGTGCGCAGTATGGAACGGCACAAACGGCCTGCTGACAAGGCCCTCATCCGGCAATTTCATGGGCCGTCGGCAATGGCCCGCAGTCGGGACAGCATCTCCGTTCATATGCCGCTGATTTTACGTTGCGTCCCTTTAACCTGTCCCCACCCCACAATTCTTGACTATGCGCACGCCGTCGAACTGGTAGGATGCGCATCACTAGGCGAGACGCATCCGGCGCACCTGATCGTTCCCCTTTTCGATCTCCCGCACGCGATCCCCTTGCCGCGCCGAGCCACCGGCTCAGCCCCCCGTCGAACCCCGCAACACCCCGGTGTCGGCCCCACCCGACCCGTTGCAGCAACCGTTGGAGTAGCGCACGTTGCGCCTGCAAGCATGAAGAAACTGAAGCAGCACTTCCGCATCCTGGGCGAGATCGATCGCACGCCGCTGGTACGCGCCGGCGCGCTGCTGTTGATGGCCGGCCTGCTGTACCTGCTGTGGCCGTCGGCCGAAACCGCCTACCTCGCGATGGAGTCGGTCATACGCTGACGCAGCACGCCCGTCCCCGCACTACGCTATACTCGCGCAATGGAAACCAAACCTGCCTCGCCGAACGTGCATCGCTGGTGGCGCGCCTGACCCAGGCGGCCCGTTTCCTTTTGCATGTCCCGAACGTGATGCCGCCAGCCATGGCGGCATTGTCGTTTCTGCGCCCGAATCATGGCTGGTGGCTTCGATAACCCGGAGCCAATCCACACCATGACGCACCCGACCCGACCGACCATCCTCACCGGCGACCGCACGACCGGCCCGCTGCATCTCGGCCACTACATCGGCTCGCTGCGCGCGCGCGTGCAGATGCAGCACGACGCGACGCAGTTCCTGCTGCTCGCCGACACGCAGGCGCTGACCGACAACATGGGCCGTCGCCAGCGCGTCACCGAAAACGTGATCGAGGTCGCGCTCGACTACCTGGCCGTCGGCATCGACCCGGCGATCTCGACGATCGTCGTCCAGTCGCAGGTGCCCGAGCTCGCCGAGCTGTCGCAATACCTGCTCAACCTCGTCACGGTCGCGCGCCTCGAGCGCAATCCGACCATCAAGGAAGAGATCCGCCTGCGCGGCTTCGAGCGCGACATCCCGGCCGGCTTCCTGACCTATCCCGTCAGCCAGGCCGCCGACATCACCGCGTTCAAGGCGACGCACGTGCCGGTCGGCGACGACCAGCTGCCGATGATCGAACAGACCAACGAACTCGTGCGCCGCTTCAACGCGACGGTCGACAAGCCGGTGCTGGTGGAATGCGAGGCCGTGCTGTCGGCGGTCACGCGGCTGCCGGGCATCGACGGCAAGGCGAAGATGAGCAAGTCGCTCGGCAACGCGATCACGCTCGGCTCGACGCCGGACGAGATCACGCAGGCCGTGAAGGACATGTACACGGATCCGAACCACCTGCGCGTCAGCGATCCCGGCCAGGTCGAAGGCAACGTCGTGTTCACGTTCCTCGACGCGTTCGAGCCCGACGTGCAGAAGGTCGACGAACTGAAGGCGCACTATCGCCGCGGCGGCCTCGGCGACAGCGTCGTCAAGCGCGTGCTGAACGAGCGGCTGCAGGCGCTGATCGAGCCGATCCGTGCGCGCCGCCGCGAATTCGAGGCGGACAAGGCGGAGGTAATGGCGATCCTGAAGCGCGGCACGATGCATGCGCGCGAGGTGGCCGGCGCGACGCTGGCCGAGGTGAAAGGCGCGATGGGGCTCACGTATTTCGATTGAGCCGTGCGCGGCAAACGCGGCCGGGCGGCGTGGCGTGGCGTGGCGCAATGCCGGCGCCGCGCTTACCCCGATGTCCACCGGCACACCGCGAAGCCGCGGTCAGTCGCCCGCAAGCACCGTCACGACCGCTCGTGCGCCGACGGCGCTACGTGGCACACAGCCTCGATCCGGTTGCCGGCAGGGTCGACGAGAAACGCCGCGTAGTAGTCGGCGTGATAATGCGGCCTCAATCCGGGATCGCCGTCGGACTGCCCGCCCGCGCAGAGCCCTGCCTCGAAAAATGCATGTACCTGCTCGCGAGAAGCGGCCTTGAAGCACCAGTGCCGCTTGCTCGTTCCGACTTCGGCGGGATCGAGATACACGGCCAGGAAAGTCGAGGCGGTGTCGTTTGCATTGCAGCGTTCGCCGTAACCGAGTGCGGCGGGCCGGTCGTAAACCTTGGCCGCGCCAAGTGCGGCCATGATGCCGTCATAGAACGGGCGTGCCTGGTCGATATCAGGAACGCCGATGGACACGTGGTCGAGAAGTTGCATGGGGTTGGCTCCGTTGAACGAGTACGAGTCTACACAAACATGTCACTTCGAACCGGCTACCGGTACAACCAGATCGCAAAACCGGAGGACAGGACTCCATGACGGACGACCGCCACATTTGGGAAGCACTGGAAGCTCGTTCGCGAGGAGGCGGCAATATCGAGCAAACAGCGGATTACCGCGGAGACCTCGATCGCCGACGATCTCGGACAAGCCGGAGACGACGCGGACATCTTCATGGAGCGCTTCTTCGCCCGATTCGGTGTGGATCGCCGCGACTACGATTTCGGGCGTTACTTCCTGATGGAGGGTGAAGGGCTCCTGTAACACCTGGTTCGCAAGTTCATTCTCAGGAAGCCCCATACGTTCGATCGAGACGCATTGACCGTCGGCATGCTGGGCAAAGCCATCGCGCTGGGTGCGTGGGACGCCGATGCGATCAGGAACTGATGCTCACGCAGCGTCACCGACGCTTTGATCGGCACGTCGAACACCGCGCCCGCCACGCGTCACTTCATCTGCATCAGCTGCACGAGGTTGCCGCACGTATCGTCGAGCACCGCGACGCGCACGGGCCCCGCGTCCATCGGCGCCAGCGTGAAGCGCACGCCGAGCGCGTCGAGCCGCGCGAACTCCGCGTCGAGATCGTCGACCTGGAACGACGCCGCCGGAATGCCGTCCTCGTAGAGCGCCTGACGAAAAGGCCCGACCGCGCGATGATGGCTCGGCTCGAGCATCAGCTCGGTGCCGTCAGGCTGGTCCTTCGACACGACCGTCAGCCAGCGGTACTCGCCCACCGGCACGTTGTTCTTCAACCGGAAGCCGAGGGTGTCGGTATAGAACGCGAGTGCCTTGTCCTGATCGTCGACAAAGATGCTCGTCACGTAGATGCGCATGTGATGTTCTCCGAATCACGCGTGCCGCCGCGCGCGTCGTCGCCGTGCCGCTCACGTGATCTGATACGTCGATGCCGGCACGAATTCCTCCGGCATCGCGCGATCGCCCAGCTCGAGCACC
Organism: Burkholderia sp. Bp8991; assembly: GCF_003853795.1. Taxonomy (NCBI): domain Bacteria; kingdom Pseudomonadati; phylum Pseudomonadota; class Betaproteobacteria; order Burkholderiales; family Burkholderiaceae; genus Burkholderia; species Burkholderia sp. Bp8991. The sequence continues at coordinate 327,728 of NZ_QTQJ01000002.1, forward strand.
GACCGTTCGATCGTGCGCGCCATCGCATCGAGCGCGAGCGCGTTCGGCGCGAGGCCGAACGGCTCCGCGACCTCGTTCGCGATCGCTTCGAGCGCGATCAGCGTGTACGAAATGAACACGCAAATCAGCGGCGTGAAAAACTCCGTCGAATCGACGAGGCCGAACGGCAGCAGCACGCAATAAGCATAGACGGTGCGATGCAGCAGCACGCTGTACGAGAACGGAATCGGCGTCGTCAGGATCCGCTCGCAACCGCCCACCGCCTTGCCGAGTTCGACCAGCTGCGCATCGAACATCCAGCACGTCGCGTCGCTGCCGGGCGCGCGGCCCAGCGCGCGGACGATCCCGCCGCGCAGTTCGTCGAGAATCGCGACGGGCTGGTAGCACTTGTGCGCGAACGCGGCGGCGCGCTCGGCGCCGAGGATGCGCTGCAGGTCTTGCGCCGGATCGGTATGGCGCAGCTGATGCTTCAGCGCATACGTGAACGCGATCAGCAGATCGGCGAGCCGGTTGCGCTCCGCGTCGGCGACGCTGTCGGGCAGGTAGCGCCGCAGTTGCGACGTGACGGTGCGCGCGGCGATCAGCAGGTTGCCCCACAGAAGCCGCGCCTCCTTGAAGCGCTCGAAGCTCGCGTTGTTGCGAAACGCGAGAAAGATCGCGAGCGCGAGCCCGAACAGCGTGAACGGCGCGGTGTTCAGCGGAATCTTCTCGCCGAAGATGCGCCCGTTCGTGAAGACCGCCAGCGTGCTGACGACCGCCATGAACACGAGTTGCGGAATGATCGACTGCAGCACGGAGCCGTTCCACACGAACAGCATCCTGAGCCAGTTTTGTCGTGGTCTGACGATCATGGTGTTGTCTCGACTGCCAAGGGAATACGCAATGCGGCGCGCCGCCGCCCGATGTGCGACGGCCCGCGCGTGGCGGGCCGCTGTCCGATCGATACCGGGCCGGGTGACGAGCCGCACGGCGGCTGCGCGAGATGATACGCCCGCGCACGCCGCACGCCGCGCGCCGCACGCCGCACGCCGTCACCGGCCGCGCCGGTCAGTGATAGCCGGCGTCGCCCTCGCGCACCTTGCCGCGGAACACGCGGTACTGCATCGCGTTGTACACGAGGATGATCGGCAGCACGATCACGGTGCCGACGAGCGCGAACAGCTGGCTCGAATGGCTCGACGACGCATCCCAGATCGTCAGCGACGGCGGCACGATGTTCGGCCAGATGCTGATCACGAGCCCGGTATAGCCGAGGAACACGAGCGCGAGCGTCAGCAGGAACGGCGTTGCCTCGTGCCGGCGCTTCAGCGTATGGAAGATGCCCCACACGCATGCGACGACGAGGACCGGCACCGGCAGGAACCAGCCGAGGTAGCCGCTGCCGAACCAGCGGTGCGCGACGGCCGGCAGCCCGATCACGGTCCACAGGCTGACCACGCCCATCACGGCGAGCAGCACGCCCGCGAGCGGCTTCATCAGCACGCGCATCTTGCGCTGCAGTTCGCCGTCGACCTTCAGGATCAGCCAGCCGCAGCCGAGCGTCGCATAGGTGACGAGCACGCCGATCCCGCAGAACAGGCTGAACGGCGACAGCCAGTCGAACGGCCCGCCCGCGAACTGGTTGTCCACGATCCGGATGCCCTGCAGCAGCGAACCGAGCGTGACGCCCTGGCAGAACGCGGCCAGCGCGGAGCCGCCGATGAACGCGAGATCCCACAGGTGTTGCGTGCGGTTCGCCTTCGCGCGCAACTCGAACGCCGCGCCGCGGAAGATCAGCCCGACCACCATCAGGATCAGCGGCAGGTAGTTCGCCGGCAACAGCGTCGAGTAGACGACCGGGAATGCGCCGTACAGGCCCGCGCCGCCAAGCACCAGAAAGGTCTCGTTGCCGTCCCACACCGGCGCGACGGTATTCAGCATGACTTCGCGTTCGACCTTGGCGTCGAAGAACGGAAACAGCAGGCCGATGCCGAGGTCGAAGCCGTCCAGCATCACGTAGATGAACACGCCGAGGCCGATGATCGCGGCCCACACGACAGGAAGATCGATCTGCATGGCTTACTCCGCTTCGGTGACGTTCAGCGGCGTGGACAGCGCGCTCTTGCGCAGCCCCGGATGCCGGTGCAGCTCGATGTATCCGGCGTGGGCAGCCGGTCCGCGCTTCATCAGGTTCAGCATGTAGTAGATACCCGTCCCGAACACCAGGAAATACACGACCACGAAGATCAGCAGCGACACGCCGACCTGCTGCGCGCTGAGCGGCGCGACCGAATCGACGGTGCGCAGCACGCCGTAGACGGTCCACGGCTGCCGCCCGACCTCGGTCGTGATCCAGCCGGCCAGCAGCGCGACGATGCCCGACGGCCCCATGCACACGACGAACCACTGGAACCAGCGCGTTTCATACAGGCGTCCGCCCTTTCTCAGCAGCAGGCCGAGCAGCGCGGCGAGCAGCATCAGCATCCCGAGGCCGGCCATGATCCGGAAGGTCCAGAACACGATCGGCGAATACGGACGGTCCTGCGCCGGGAATTCCTTCAGTCCGCGAATCTCGCCGCTCCAGCTGTGCGTGAGGATCAGGCTCCCGAGGTGCGGCACCTGGATCGCATAGCGCGTCGTCTCGGCCTGCATGTCGGGCAGGCCGACGAGGTTCAGCGCGGTGCCGCCCTTCTCGGTTTCCCACAGCCCTTCGATCGCCGCGATCTTCGCCGGCTGGTATTCGCGCGTGTTCAGCCCGTGCGCGTCGCCGACGACGATCTGGATCGGCGCGAGCAGCAGCAGCATCCACAGCGCCATCGAGAAGCTGCGCTTGACCGGCTCGTCGCGGCGCCCCTTCAGCAGGTGCCACGCGCCGCACGCGGCGACGATGAAGCCCGCGACGATGAACGCGGCGATCGTCATGTGCACGAGGCGATACGGGAACGACGGGTTGAAGATGATCTTGAACCAGTCGACCGGCACGACGAGGCCGTTCTCGATCTTGTAGCCCTGCGGCGTCTGCATGAAGCTGTTCGACGCGAGGATCCAGAACGTCGAGATCAGCGTACCGACCGCGACCATCAGCGTCGCGAAGAAGTGCGCGCGCGGGCTGACGCGCTGCCAGCCGAACAGCATCACGCCGAGGAAGCCGGCCTCGAGGAAGAAGGCCGTCAGGACTTCGTACGTGAGCAGCGGGCCGGTGATGTTGCCCGCGACGCGCGAGAAGCCCGCCCAGTTCGTGCCGAACTCGTAGGCCATCACGACGCCGGAGACGACGCCCATCCCGAAGCCGATCGCGAAGATCTTCGACCAGAACTGGAACATGGATTTGTAGGCAGCGTCGCCGGTGACGAGATAGCGCCATTCCAGCACCGCCAGGAAGCTCGCCATGCCGATGCTGATCGCCGGAAACACGATGTGGAACGACACCGTGAACGCGAATTGCAATCGGGCGAGATGGAACGCATCGAAGATTTCCATGACCGTAATTTGCTCGTGGTTGTGAGGACGTCAGCTCGAAGCAGGAAATCGCGCGACGGCTTCGCGACGGCACGTGCACACAACGACGGATCGCAGTGCACGGCAACGAAGCGTGAATGACGATATCGCGTTTCAGACGATACTCGCAATCGCGCGGACGTGCGCTGAAACTGTGCTTTCCCCGGGGCCGAAGATGTGTGTACGGAAAACCCGTTTCGGCGCCGCGAGGCCCTCAGCTGTACTGCTTTCCGCTCTGCAACGCTGTGCATCCGCGGCACCGCCGAACGCCCGTACCATCGGCTCCTGGCCTGCCCGTGGCGAGCGAGCGCGACCCCGCGCACCGCCCCCGCAGAATCCGTTTCGATCGCCCGGCGCCCGCGCCGGCCGATCCCCCTGGAGAAACCCGCATGGAGCCCAGCGACCGCCCCGACGATCCGGCCGGCACCCGCGCGTGTCATGTGACGCGTCATCGTGCCGGCGACGCGCGGGACATCGTCGATCGCGTCGTCGACGAAACGCCGGTTGCACTCGTATTCAACGGCATCGCGCACACGGTGATGATGGCGACGCCGATCGACCTCGACGCGTTCGGCCTCGGCTTCGCGCTGAGCGAAGGCATCGTCGAGCGCGCGTCGGACGTCTTCGATATCGAAAGCGAATGCCGGCCCGGCAGCGCCGAAGTGCGGCTCACCGTGGCGCAGCAGGCGTTCATGGCGCTGAAGGCGCACCGGCGCGCGCTGGCCGGCCGCACCGGCTGCGGCGTCTGCGGGATCGAGAGCATCGCGCAGCTCGACCTGCATCCGCCGCGCCTCGCGGCCGCGGGCGCGGCGGCCGGCATCGGCGCCGACGCCGTCGCGCGCGCCGCCCGCGCGCTGCCGCAGCGGCAGCCGCTGATGCACGCGACCGGCGGCATCCACGCGGCCGCGTGGTGCGAGCGCGACGGCACGGTGCTGGAAGTCGTCGAGGACGTCGGCCGCCACAACGCGCTCGACAAGCTGATCGGCCGGCTCGCGCGGCGCCGCGCCGACCTGGGCGCGGGCTTCGTGTTCCTGTCCAGCCGCGCGAGCTACGAGCTCGTGCGCAAGGCCGCACGCGTCGGCATCCCGATGATCGCGACGATCTCGGCGCCGACCTCGCTCGCGATCGACGTCGCCCGCGAAGCCGGCGTGCGGCTGCTCGGCTTCTGCCGCAACGACGGCTTCGTCGAATACGTGTCGCCCGACCCGCTCCCGTTACCCGAACCGACGCCTGCGCAAGCGCAGGCGCTCACCGCTTGATGAAACCCCTGACCGATTTCGACACCGCCCAACGGCAGTTCGCCGGCGTATTCGCGCCGCCGCATGCGGCCGTCTCCATCCCGGTCGCGCAGGCGGCCGGCCACGTGCTCGCCACGCCGCTCACCGCCGTGCTCGACCAGCCGCCCGCCGACCAGAGCGCGATGGACGGCTACGCCGTCCGTCACGCGGACCTCGAACACGGCGAGCCGCTGCGCGTCGCGCAGCGCTGCTATGCGGGCGACGCGCCGGCGCCGCTCGCGCCGCGCACCGCCGCGCGCATCTTTACCGGCAGCCTGATTCCGCCGGGCGCCGACACCGTCGTGATGCAGGAGCACGCGCACGAACAGGATGGCTGGGTTGCGTTCGACACACCGCAGCGCAGCGGATCGCATATCCGCCGCCGCGGCGAGGAGGTGCGCGCGGGCGCCCTGCTGATGCCTGCCGGCGTGCGGCTCGGCGCGATGCACGTCGGCGTCGCCGCCGCGCAGGGTTGCGCGCGCATCGACGTGCGCCCGTCGCTGCGGGTCGGCATCCTGACGACCGGCGACGAGCTGGTCCCGTGCGGCCAGCCGCGCGCGCCGCAGCAGATCTACAACAGCAACGCGCCGATGCTCGCCGCGCTGGTGTCGGGAACCGGTGCCGGCGTCGCGGCGAGCGAGCACGCCGCCGACACGCGGGCCGCCGTCGATCAGGCGCTGCGCGGCATGGCCGCGCGCTGCGACCTGGTCGTCTGCGTCGGCGGTGCATCGGTCGGCGACAAGGACCTGCTGCGTCCCGCGCTGACCGCGCTCGGCGCGTCGTTCGTGGTGTCGGGCGTGCGGATCAAACCCGGCAAGCCGGTCGCGCTCGCGCGGCTCGACGAACGGCCCGTGGTGCTGCTGCCCGGCAATCCGGGCGCCGCGATGACCGCGTTCGCGCTGTTCGTCGCGCCGCTGATCCGCTGCCTGCAGGGGCGCGACGACTGCCTGCCGGCCGTGCCGGCGCTGCCGATCGACATCGACGTCGAACCCGATGCGCAGCGCGAGCGCTTCGTCCGCGTGCGCCGCACCCTCGACGCCAATGGCGCGCCCGTACTCGATACGCTGCGGCAACAAGGCGCCGGCACGCTGCAATCGCTCGTTCAGGCGAGCGGGCTCGCGCGGCTGCCGGCCGGCCGACGCATCGCGCGCGGCGACGCGGTGCCGTATTACGATTTCACGCACTGGCTCGCGTGAGCATGCCCATGCGCGTCATGTCCGCCTTGCGTGCAGGCAGGATCACGAACTGTATTCCTGCATTTCGGGCGGGATTGTGTCCCTGTCGGAAAAATCCGGCGGACTATCCTCACGAAGAGGCTCGTCACGACCCGTGCGCCGACACGTCGGCACACAGGCGGCCGACCGGCGACGCCGCTCCGCTCACTTCATGCAGGTCGAAAAACCGATCGTGAATGCCATCGCTTCCGCTCCGGCCGCCATTGCATCCGGCGGTGCATCGCCCGGCGCCTTCTCCCGCCCGCTCGACACGCTCGCGCGGCCGCTGCGCGATCTGCGGCTGTCCGTCATCGACCAGTGCAACTTCCGCTGCGGCTATTGCATGCCGCGCGACAGCTTCGGGCCCGACTATGCGTTCATGCCGTCGTCCGAGCGGCTGTCGTTCGCGCAACTGGAGAAGATCGCGCGCGCGTTCGTCTCGCTCGGCGTCGAGAAGATCCGCCTCACCGGCGGCGAGCCGCTGCTGCGCCGCAATCTCGAAGCGCTGATCGAACGGCTCGCGGCGCTGACGACCGTCGACGGCAAGCCCGTCGAAATCGCGCTGACGACCAACGGTTCGCTGCTCGCCGCGAAGGCACGCACGCTGCGCGATGCGGGCCTGTCGCGCGTGACCGTGAGCCTCGACGCGATCGACGATGTCGTGTTCCGCCGGATGACCGACACCGACGTGCCGGTCGCGCGCGTGCTGGCCGGCATCGAGGCTGCGCAGGCGGCCGGGCTCGCGCCCGTGAAGGTCAACGCCGTGATCGAGCGCGGCGCCAACGACGACCAGATCCTGCCGCTCGTGCGCCACTTCCGTCATAGCGGCGTGGCCGTGCGCTTCATCGAATACATGGACGTCGGCGGCGCGAGCGCGTGGTCCGGCGACAAGGTCGTGCCGGCCGCGCGGATGCGCGAACGCATCGACGCGAGTTATCCGCTCGTGCTCGTCGGCGAACCGGGCCACGACGCCACCGCCATCCGCTGCCGGCACATCGACGGCGCGGGCGAGGTCGGCTTCATCGCGAGCGTGTCGCATCCGTTCTGCGGCACGTGCTCGCGCGCCCGCGTGTCGGCCGACGGCCAGCTCTATACGTGCCTGTTCGCGATGCAGGGCACCGACCTGCGGCCGTGGCTCGACGACGGCGCATCGGTCGACCACCTCGCCGACGCCGTGCGTGCGCGATGGACGCGGCGCGACGACCGCTATTCCGAGCGGCGCGCCACGCGTGCGGCCCGGCCGTCGGGCAAGACCTATCCGACCGTGCGCATGTCGCTCGTCGGCGGCTGACGGCTGCCGCGCTCGGCGGCGCGCACCGCTTACTGGAGAACCGTCATGACGAGTTTCACCGAATCCCGTGCCGCGTCACCCGACGATCCGTCGCGTGACGCCGCCCATGCCGAACCCGCCGAGCCGCACGCCGAGCCGCCGCCGGCGATTGCCGCCGGCTTCGAGGTGCGTGTGCAGTACGCGGCGATCGACGCCGGCACCGAGATCGCACCGATCGTTCGGAATCCGAATGTCGGCGCGGTCGTGAATTTCCTCGGTGTCGTGCGCAACGAGGGCGACGTCGACGACGTGATCGCGCTCGAAGTCGAACACTATCCGACGATGACCGAGCAGGCGCTCTGGAGCATCGTCGAGGAAGCCAGCGCGCGCTGGCGGCTAGAAGCGGTCAGGATCGTGCATCGCGTCGGGCGCATTCCGCTCGGCCAGCCGGTCGTGATCGTCGTGGTGGCCGCCGCGCATCGCGCGTCGGCATTCGATGCGTGTGAATTCATCATGGACTTCCTGAAGACGCATGCGCCGTTCTGGAAGAAGGAGATCCGGCACGACGGCGTGGCCGGCTGGGTCGAGCCGAAGGCGCACGACGATCAGGCGATGCGGCGGTGGGGTTGAGCGTGCCGGTCAATGCGTTGCCGATTCCGCCCGTTTCGCCCATTCCGCCCGGGACATTTCAATGAAACTGACGATCAAATACTTTGCGAGCATTCGCGAACAGCTGCATATCGATCAGGAAGTCGTCGAGATCGATGCGCACGAGGTCACCGTCGACGCGCTGCGCGGCACGCTCGCCGCACGCGACGCGCGCAGCGGCGAAGCGCTGCGGATGGACCGGCCCGTGCGGGCGGCCGTGAATCTCGAGATGGTGACCGGGGGATTCGTCGTGCGGGAGGATAGCGAGGTGGCGTTTTTCCCGCCGGTGACGGGCGGGTGATCCGTTCGCATCGGGCGGCGACCGGCAGGCTTCGGCGGCCCGATGCCTGACTGGCGGCTAGACGAGCTCGCGAAGAAAATCCGGGACGGGTGGTCGATCGACGTCGGGTAGCCGGCCGGCGCGCCGGCCACTTTCCGCACGGCCGGACGCGCGGGCATCCGTTCGCGCCGGGCGAGCCGGTTCGGTGTTCCGGCCGTCGTCGGCGCGCCCTTGCGCGCGCCAAACAACTGCGTCATGTCGAACGCGATGCGCGTACGAAAAGGCCGCATCCGGACCCCAAATCGGGGTCGACTACATCTCCGGCCGCAACGAAGTTGTCATGAACCCCGCCCACGAAACAGGCAAATGGATCATCAAGCCACGCGACTTGCCGTGACCTGCATCCAGCCTCATTTCTCCTGATTTTTATATTCAGAGTATTTTCGCGAGTCGCCCCTCACTCTGTCAGCCGGATACTTTGCCCGGTTGAGCTCCATCTTCTCAAGCACCGCCTGAAAAAGATCGACATCCATCTTGTCCGCGAGGCGAACCAGATACACCAATACGTCGGCCATCTCGTGACGAACGGCCGTCAGGTTGGCTTCGCCAAGTTCGCTCTTGTCGCCCGAAACGAGCCATTGAAACGGCTCCAGCAATTCACTCGCTTCGATGCTGAGCGCTGTCGCCAGGTTCTTCGGCGTGTGGAATTTGTCCCAGTCGCGCTCGTCGACAAACTGGCGGACGAGTTCGCGCAACTCCACCAGATCATTCCGCAACTCAGACTTTTCCACGTAGCGACTCCTGCTGCATATCCACAATTTATCGATGCCTTCGGCGGCATGCGGGCATGAGGAATCCGCCCTCCAGCCTGCAAGTACAGCTACCGCGCACGGACTGACACGAATGATATAGGAGCTGGAAGCTGCCCCGGCAAGCGTCGCACCAAGGGCAAGCGAAATGCCGTCCCGCCGTCAGGGTATCGGAGCGACGGCCCGAATCCACGATCGCGCCCCTGCGTCGAACCGTCCCGCTCCGGCCCACGCAGTTCGCGATTTTCCGCCCGCTTCGCATCCAGCTTCGATGCGCCCCGCCGGATACCCGGCAAGACGGCTCACCCGCCACGCGCCGCAACTCTTATATAAGACATAAGACATTTGACGCCTGACCATATTGCGACTAGAATCCCGTCCAAGCAGTGAAGCAGTGTCCGGAACAGCAGCCTCGGCGTGCCTGGAAAGCCCTTCCCCTGAAACGCAATCTCAGCAGGTCCCCCCATGCTTGAAAACTTTCGTGCTCACGTGGCCGCCCGCGCCGCGCTCGGTATTCCCCCCCTGCCGCTGACGGCCCAGCAAACCGCCGAACTGGTGGAACTGCTGGCGCACCCGCCCGCAGGCGAAGAGCAGACGCTGCTCGACCTGATCACCCACCGCGTGCCCGCCGGCGTCGACGAAGCCGCGCGCGTGAAGGCCGGCTTCCTGGCCGCCGTCGCGAAGGGCGAGACGGCCTGCCCGCTGATCTCGCGCGAGCGCGCGACCGAGCTGCTCGGCACGATGCTCGGCGGCTACAACATCCAGCCGCTGATCGAGCTGCTGTCCGACGAAGCGGTCGCGGCCGTCGCTGCCGACGCGCTGAAGAAAACCCTGCTGATGTTCGACCAGTTCCATGACGTGAAGGAACTCGCCGACCAGGGCAACGCGCACGCGAAGGCCGTGCTGCAGAGCTGGGCCGACGCCGAATGGTTCACGAGCCGTCCGGAAGTGCCGGAAAGCCTGACCATCACGGTATTCAAGGTCACGGGCGAAACCAACACCGACGACCTGTCGCCGGCCCCGGACGCCACCACCCGCCCGGACATCCCGATGCACGCGCTGGCGATGCTGAAGAACGCGCGCCCCGGCATCACGCCGGAAGAAGACGGCAAGCGCGGCCCGGTCAAGTTCATCGAATCGCTGAAGGAAAAGGGTCACCTGGTCGCCTACGTCGGCGACGTGGTCGGCACCGGCTCCTCGCGCAAGTCCGCCACCAACTCGGTGCTGTGGTTCACCGGCGAAGACATCCCGTTCGTCCCGAACAAGCGCTTCGGCGGCGTGTGCCTCGGCGGCAAGATCGCCCCGATCTTCTACAACACGATGGAAGACGCCGGCGCGCTGCCGATCGAACTCGACGTGTCGCAGATGAACATGGGCGACGTGGTCGAACTGCGCCCGTACGAAGGCAAGGCGCTGAAGGACGGCAACGTGATCGCCGAATTCCAGGTCAAGTCCGACGTGCTGTTCGACGAAGTGCGCGCCGGCGGCCGCATTCCGCTGATCATCGGCCGCGGCCTGACCGCGAAGGCGCGTGAAGCGCTCGGCCTCGCACCGTCGACGCTGTTCCGCCTGCCGCACCAGCCGGCCGACAGCGGCAAGGGTTTCTCGCTCGCGCAGAAGATGGTCGGCCGTGCATGCGGTTTGCCGGAAGGCCAGGGCGTACGCCCGGGCACGTACTGCGAACCGAAGATGACCTCGGTCGGCTCGCAGGACACCACGGGCCCGATGACCCGCGACGAACTGAAGGATCTGGCGTGCCTCGGCTTCTCGGCCGACCTCGTGATGCAGTCGTTCTGCCACACCGCCGCTTATCCGAAGCCCGTCGACGTGAAGACGCACCAGACGCTGCCGAACTTCATCAGCACCCGTGGCGGCATCGCGCTGCGTCCGGGCGACGGCGTGATCCACTCGTGGCTGAACCGCATGCTGCTGCCCGACACCGTCGGCACCGGCGGCGACTCGCACACGCGCTTCCCGATCGGCATCAGCTTCCCGGCAGGCTCGGGCCTGGTCGCGTTCGCGGCCGCCACCGGCACGATGCCGCTCGACATGCCGGAATCGGTGCTGGTCCGCTTCAAGGGCAAGATGCAGCCGGGCGTCACGCTGCGTGACCTCGTCAACGCGATTCCGCTGTACGCGATCAAGCAGGGCATGCTGACGGTCGCCAAGCAAGGCAAGAAGAATATCTTCTCGGGCCGCATCCTCGAAATCGAAGGCCTCCCCGACCTGAAGGTCGAGCAGGCGTTCGAGCTGTCGGATGCGTCGGCAGAGCGTTCGGCCGCCGGTTGCACGGTGCGCCTGAACAAGGAACCGATCATCGAATACCTGAACAGCAACATCACGCTGCTGAAGTGGATGATTGCGCAGGGCTACCAGGATCCGCGCAGCCTGCAGCGCCGTATCGCGGCGATGGAGCAATGGCTGGCCGACCCGCAACTGCTCGCGCCGGATGCCGACGCCGAATACGCGGCCGTCATCGAGATCGACCTCGCCGACATCCACGAGCCGATCGTCGCATGCCCGAACGACCCGGACGACGTGAAGACGCTGTCCGACGTGGCCGGCGCCAAGATCGACGAAGTGTTCATCGGCTCGTGCATGACCAACATCGGTCACTTCCGTGCCGCGTCGAAGCTGCTGGAAGGCAAGCGCGACATTCCGGTCAAGCTGTGGGTCGCGCCGCCGACCAAGATGGACCAGAAGCAACTGACGGAAGAAGGTCACTACGGCGTGTTCGGCACGGCCGGCGCACGCACCGAAATGCCGGGCTGCTCGCTGTGCATGGGTAACCAGGCACAGGTGCGCGAAGGCGCGACGGTGATGTCGACGTCGACCCGCAACTTCCCGAACCGCCTGGGCAAGAACACGAACGTGTACCTCGGCTCGGCGGAGCTGGCGGCGATCTGCTCGCGTCTGGGCAAGATCCCGACCAAGGAAGAGTACATGGCCGACATGGGCGTGCTCACGGCAAACGGCGACAAGATCTACCAGTACATGAACTTCGACCAGATCGAAGACTTCAAGGAAGTCGCCGACACCGTGCAGATCTAAGCATGCTGTCGCGCTACGGCGGGTGATGCCCGTCGTGGCGACACGCAATGGCGCCGCGGGCTGAATGGCCGCGGCGCCATTTTTTTTTGGATTTTTGAATGTCGCCGGCGCTATAAAACGGTCCGGCTCACACGTCAGGCCATCGCCTTCAGCCAGCCGAGCAGATCCGACTGCGCGCTTCCGTCCTTCACGGGCTCCGGCGTCAGCAGGCAATAGTGCGAGCCGTCCTCAACGAAACCCATCGGCGCGACCAGCACGCCGCTTTCGAGGTCGTCGCGAACGAGATGCCACGGCCCGACCGCGACACCCAACCCCGCGACGGCCGCCTGAAGGCTGAAATAGAAATGGTCGAACGCCTGCCCGCGTCCGCTTCCCGCCGGCTGATCCGCGGCCGTCGCCCATTCCTTCCATGCGTCCGGCCGCGTCCGGGTATGCAGTCGCGGCGCGCCCCGCTTCAACGCGCGGTCATGCCGACTGCCTGAAAACCACGCATCGACCTTGTCGGGCCGGCACACCGGACCGACCTTCTCCGCGAACAGTCGCTCCGCGTGATAGCCGGCGGCCCACGCAAAGTCATTGCGGCGGATCGCCATGTCGATGCCGTTGTCGAACGAGAACGGGCCGCCCGCCGCGGCGAGATGGATATCGACGCCCGCGTAAGCCGCCTGGAAATCCGGCCAGCGCGGAATCAGCCAGCGCATCAGCAGCGTCGGTTCGCACGACAGCACCCAACGCTGCGCGCGGGCCGCCTCGGTCCGCAATTCATGCGCGGCCTGTTTCATCAGATGCAGGCCGTCATGGACGGCCTGCGCCAGCTTGCGGCCCGCGTCGGTCAGGAAGACCCGACGACTGCGCCGCTCGAACAACGCCACACCGAGATCGTCTTCGAGCAGACGCACCGCGCGACTGACGGCGCCGTGCGTCAGATGCAGTTCATCGGCGGCGCGGCTGAAATGCTCATGGCGCGCCGCCGCCTCGAAGCAGCGCAGGGCCATCAACGACGGCAGATTGGCTCTAATTTCATGTGAGTCAAACTCACCATCCTGGTCAGAAATCATCGCTTTTCCTCGCGAATCGTGATCCCTAATATTCGCTCATCACGATGAATTTCAAAAGGACGATGCAATGACGGAATGGATAGTCGTAGTCACCATCACGCTGCTGGCCGTCATCAGCCCGGGGCCGGATTTCGCGATGGTCACGCGCAACAGCCTGATGCTGTCGCGCCGCTCGGGCCTGCTCACCGCGTGGGGAATCGGCTTGGGTGTGACGGTTCACGTGAGCTACACGCTGCTCGGCGTCGGCCTCCTGATCCGCCAGTCGCTGTGGCTCTTCAATGCCGTGAAGCTCGTCGGCGCGCTCTACCTGATCTACCTCGGCGTGAAGATGCTCGCGGCCAAACCCGTGGACGGCCGCCCCGCGACGCAGGCCGCGCCCCTGTCGGATCTGGCGGCGCTGCGCACCGGCTTTCTGACGAACGCGCTGAATCCGAAAACCACCGTGTTCATCGTCAGCCTGTTCATGCAGGCGGTCCGCCCCGACACGCCATTACCGGTGCAGATCGGCTACGGCCTGTTCATCGCGCTGGCGCACGCGGGCTGGTTCAGTCTCGTGGCGCTCTGTTTTTCCGCCGACGCCGTCCGCGATCGCTTGCTGTCTTTGCGTCACTGGATCGATCGCACGTTTGGCGTGTTGCTCGTCGGCTTCGGCGTGATGCTGGCCATTGCGCGCGGCAGTCGCTGATCGCCGCACGCCGACACCCGGGCGCGCGGTTCAGCCCGGATATCGGCATCGAGCGGGCCGGCGCATACGACGCGCACCGGCGTTCGACTCACCGCATGCACGACGCCGCGAGCTTGCCGACCGCGATCACCGCCTGCTCGATCTCCGGCGACCACGGGCTGCTGTAGTTCAGCCGGATGAAGTTCCGGTAGTTGTCGGTGATCGAGAACATGTAACCCGGACCGATCGTGATTCCCTGCTCCAGCGCGAGCTGGTACAGCCGCATCGCATCGACCTGCGCCGGCAACTCGACCCACAGCACGTAGCCGCCCGCCGGGCTCGAGATGCGCGTGCCTTCCGGGAAGAACCGCGACACCATCGCGCGCATCAGGTTCGCCTGCTGCGCATACGCCTTGCGCAGGCGCCGCAGGTGATGCTCGTAGCCGTCGCGTTCGAGAAACTCGGCGATCGCCAGCTGCGGCAGCGACGGCGTCGCCAGCGTGTTCAGGAACTTCAGCTTCTCGACCTGATCGCGATACCGGCCCGGCAACGCCCAGCCGATCCGGTACGCGGCCGTCAGGCTCTTCGAGAACGACGCGCAGTGCAGCACGATTCCGCTGCGGTCGTAGGACTTCAGCGTGCTCGGATGCGACTCGCCGAAATACAGTTCGTTATACACACCGTTCTCGATGATCGGCATGTCGATTTTAGTTGCGAACTCCACCAGTTCGCGCTTGCGCTCGTCGGGCATCTGGAAGCCGAGCGGATTCTGGAAGTTCGGCATCACCATGCACGCGGCGATCGGCTGAGACTTCGCGATCGCCGCCAGCGCCGCGATGTCGATTCCGTATTCCGGATGCGTCGCCACCTCGATCGCCTTCATCCCCATCCGCTCGATCGCGTGCAGCATCGCGTAGAACGTCGGCGACTCCACCGCGATCGTGTCGCCCGGTTTCGCGACTGCCTGCAGACACAGGTTGATCGCCTCCGTCGCGCCGACCGTCACGATGATCTCGTTCGGATCGACCGACATCCCGTTTTCCAGGTAGCGCCGTGCGATCTGCCGGATCAGGCGCGGATGGCCCGGCGGCAGCCCGTCGGTCACGCCCCACAGCGACTTGTCGCGGCCGGCCGCATACGCATAGCGGTTCAGCTTCTCGAACGGAAACAGGCTCGGGTCGGGGTACGGCGAGCCGAGCGGCACCGCGTCGTCGGTACCGATCGAGCGCAGCGTTGACAGCACGAGCCGGCTCATGTCCACCGACGACGAGATCGCGATCGGCTTCGACGGGCGCAGTTCGCGCACCGGCGCATGGTTGTCGTCGCGCCGCAGGTTCACGAAGTAGCCCGACTGCGGGCGGCTTTCCAGCAGCCCGCGGCTTTCGAGCAGCAGGTACGCGTGCAGCACGGTCGTGATGCTGATCCGGTGCTGCTGGCTCGCCTGCCGCACCGACGGAATCCGGTCGCCGTGCCGGTACACGCCCTGGCGGATCAGGCGTTCGATGTCGTCCGCGAGTTTTTCGTAGAGCTTCATCGCATGCTCCCCGCCGGCGCGCGCATGCGCGCCGCCCCTCCGTGCGCGTCCGATGCGCGCGTGTTCTGCCCGCCGACCGGGATGTCGTGATGCCTGACTGCTCCCTCCGGTTTTGCCTTTTCCATCGCCGTGGCTCGCTTTTGAAGATGCGCCGGGCGGCCCGTGACGTCTGGGCTTGCGGCACTGTGCACTTGATGATCGAATCTTAAAAGCAGAACAGTTGGTGCGGAGTACACACATCGGATACGCACACAAGAGTACAGTTCGGCGCGAATTGGCGATTTCTAGCGAACTGTACGTCTTATGAATTGGGCGCAGAGGCTGGGAAATTGATGCGGTGGCTGGGGATTCGAGAGCGGTACCGTGCGATCGCGCAGTTCGCGGTTGCGTCCGCGGCATCCTGCGATGCAGTCCGGGCCCGGCAGGGATGGGGCGCGCCGACCCGCGATCGTCCCGTCGTGAAAATCACGCCAGAACGCCGCGGCGATTGGCACGCGCGTGAGCGCGTGTCTCCATGGTCGAGGAATCGGGCCCGGACGAGGTGCGGTCGCGCTCCGGTGAGAACAAGGCATGCGGGCCGTTCGCCGACGCCCGGCGTGAGGATCACCATCGGCTGGCCCGATACAGGCAGCGAACCGTCAGCCGCCAGCCGCTGCACGCGATATCGCGCGCTGCGTGACGGCACAGCGCCGCTGCCGCGGCGGATCGTCGAAGTCGTTGCGGGTTGGCTCGGCGCGAACGGCGCGCGTCAGATCGACCCGAACAGCGCGCGCGGCCGGTCCTTCAGCGTGCCGGCCAGAATGCGCAGCCCGTTCACGAGTTCGTCGCGGGTCGCCGGACACGCGAGATTGATGCGCACGCCGTGCTCGATTTCCGCGCGATCGACCGCGAACGTCGACGACGGCATCACGATCACGCCGCGCGCCTTCGCGTTCGCGGCGAAGTCGTCGGCCCGCCACGGCGGCGGCAGCCGCAGCCACACGAACATGCATGCGGGATCCGACTTCAGGTGACCGGCCGGCAGCAGTTCCCGCGCCAGATCGACGCGCGCACGGATCTCCGCCAGCTGCGCGCTCATGATCCGCTCGGCGGTGCCGTTCTCGATCCACACCGTCGCGATCAGCATCGACGTCGGCGCGGGCATCCACGCGGTGGTGCGCACCGCTTCCGCGCACAGCGCGACGCTGTCGCGCGGGCAGCTCAGGTAGCCGAGGCGCAGCCCGGGCGCGAGGATCTTCGACGTCGCGCCGATATGGAACGTGAGCTCGGGACACAAGCCCGCGATCGCCGGCAGCCGGTCGCGCACGAGCGGCCCGTACACGTCGTCCTCGATGATCGTCACGTGATGGCGACGCGCGACGTCGACGAGCGCCATGCGGCGCGCGAGGCTCATCGTCGTCACGGTCGGGTTCTGCAGGTTCGGCACGACAAAGATCGCCTTGACGGGCATGCGCTGGCAGATCCGCTCGATCTCGTCGGGCAGCAGGCCGTCGTCGTCGGCCGGCGCGCTGACGATCTCGAACTGGAACACCGGCGCGAGCGCCTTCAGGCCGTAATACGTGAGCCGGTCGGCGACGATCACGCCGTCGGTGCCGATCAGGCTGTTCAGCACCGCATAAAGCCCGTGCTGCGCGCCGCTCGTGACGACCACCTGGTCGCGCGACGGCGTGAAGCCCGGCGCGGCCAGCCACTGCGCGCCCGCGGCGCGCGCCCAGTCGGGGCCCTGCGGCGGCTGGTATTCCTGCAGCGAGGCGAACCGCGGATCGGCCGGCAGCGTGCCGAACGTCTGCGCGAGGCACGCCAGAAACTCGCCGGTCGCCGGCCGGTTCACCGTCAGGTCGATCACCCCGTTGCCCGCCGCGAGCGACGCGCGGGCCGGCTCGATGCTCGGCATCGCGCCGCCGGTGACGAGCGACCCGCGCCGCTTGCTGCCGATCACGAGGCCGCGCAGCTGCAGCTCCTTGTACGCGCGCGACACGGTCGACACGTTGATGCCGAGCTCCGTCGCGAGCTGGCGCTGCGGCGGCAGGCGGCTACCCGGCGGGTACATGCCGTTGCGGATTTCCGCCTCGATCGAGCTCGATACCTCGACATAGGTCGGCCGCTTCGCCTGCGCCGGCGCGTCGCCGTCGCGCTCACCGGAAAATTTGTCTGCTGCCATTCGTCGCCTGTATCCACACAAAAAGCGTTTGTCTGCCGTTCAAGCCTGCCCAGCGATTGTATATGACATCCCCTTCCGGTCAAACGTCAGCCGAAAGGTCAGTCAAAACAGTGACTTGAAATCGGGTAAACGCTAGCGCCATACAATCGCTTTTTGATTGCACACAAAAAATTACTGTGTGATTCTTTATCCCATCTTTGTGTGAATCACGCGTGCCGGAGGAGAGGTGACATGGCGAACATCGCCATCGTGGGTGCAGGTTTCATCGGACTCGGCGCGGCGGCCTGGCTGCAGCGCGACGGGCACCGCGTCACGCTGTTCGATCCGGCCGGCGTCGGCCATGGCGCGTCGTTCGGCAACGCCGCGACGTTCGCGCCGTATGGCTGCGTGCCCGTCAACGGCCCGTCCGTGTTCCGCGACATGCCGCACTTCCTGTTCGGCGCCGACAGCCCGCTGCGCATCCGCTGGCCTTACCTGCTGCGCGGCGCGCCGTGGCTCGCACGGTTCCTGGTCGCGTCGACGCCCGCGCATCACGCGCGCAGCGCGAGCGCGCTAGCCGCGCTGCTGACGCGCGCCGCCGACGGCTATGCGCCGTTGCTCGCGCCGTCGCGGCTCGCGGCATTCGTGCGGCCGCGCGAATGCCTGTATCTGTACGCACGGCAGGCGTCGTTCGACGCCGCGCAGCCGTCGCTCGCGCTGCGGCGCCGGCTCGGCGTGCCGTTCGACACGCTCGACGCGGACGCGATCCGCCGGCTCGAGCCCGCGCTCGCGCCGATCTTCACGCGCGGCGTGCTGTTCCACGGGAGCTGGCATTTCTCCGATCCCAGCGGGTTCCTCGACGAACTGTTCGCGCACCTGGCAACCGGCGGCGCGACGCTCGAACGCGCGCAGGTCGAACGGATCGAGCCCGTCGGCGACGGCGTGAGCCTGCATGCGGGCGGCACCGTGCGCCGCTTCGATCATGTGGTGATTGCCGCCGGCGCCCGCTCGCGCGCATTCGCCGCCGCGTGCGGCGACGCCGTACCGCTCGACACCGAGCGCGGCTACCACGTGCAGTTCGCCGCGCACGAGCAGATCGTTACGCGGCCGGTCGGCTGGGCCGAGCGCGGGTTCTACATGACGCCGCTCGACGAAGGATTGCGCGCGGCCGGCACCGTCGAACTCGGCGGCTTCGACGCCGGCATGAACCGCTCGCTGGTCGCGCTGCTCACCCGCTCCGCGCGCGAGGCATTGCCATCGCTCGGCGCGCCGACGCGCAGCTGGCTCGGCTTTCGGCCCACGCTGCCGGACGGCGTGCCCGTGATCGGCCGCGCGCGGCGCAGCGAGCGCGTGATCCACGCGTTCGGCCACCAGCATCTCGGCGTCACGCTCGCCGGCATCACCGGGCGGATCGTCGCCGATCTCGTCGCGCAACGCGCGCCGCCGCTGGATCTCACCCCCTACCGGGCCGCGCGATTCTGACGCGCGCCGCCACTTCCACCACTGCAAGGAGGCATCATGAATCGTCGTAACTGGCTGGCATGGCTGGCCGTCTGCTCGATCGGCACGGTCACCGCGTCCGCGCAGGCCGCGGACCCGGAAACCGTCAAGATCGGCTTCGCCGGCCCGCTGACGGGCCCGGTCGCGCGCGTCGGCAAGGACCTGCAATACGGCGCGCAGCTCGCGCTCGACGAGGAGAACGCGAAACACCCGACCATCGGCGGCAAGCCCGTGCGCTTCGTGCTCGACGTGCAGGACGACCAGGCCGATCCGCGCATCGCGATCCAGGTCGGGCAGAAGCTCGTCGACGACGGCGTGGTCGGCGTGGTCGGCCACTACAACTCGGGCTGCAGCATCCCCGCGTCGGCCGTCTACCGGCAGGCGAACGTCGCGATGATCACGCCCGGCTCGACCAACCCGCAACTGACGATGCAGGGCTTCAAGAACGTGTTCCGCACGATGGGGCACGACGGCGTCGGCGGCGTGGTCGCCGGACGCTTCGCGGTCGAGCAGCTGAAGGCCAAGCGGATCGGCATCATCGATGACCGCACCGCATTCGGCCAGGGGCTCGCGGACGCATTCGAGAAAGGCGTGAAGGACGCGCACGGCACCATCGTCGGCCGCGAATACACGAACGACAAGGCGGTCGATTTCCGCGGCATCCTGACCACGATGAAGAGCAACAACATCGACCTGCTGTTCTTCGGCGGCCTCGACGAACAGGGCGCGATGCTCGTCAAGCAGATGCGCTCGCTCGGCATCCGCGCGCAGCTGTTCGGCGCCGGCGCGCTGAAAAGCAATGCGTTCCTGAAGATCGCCGGCAATGCGGGCGAAGGTACGCAGGATCTCGAACCGGGGCCGGCGCTCGACAAGCTGCCGTCGGCGATCGCGTTCGCGCAGCGCTACAAGGCGCGCTTCAACCAGGACGTCGAGCTGTATGCGCCGTTTGCGTACGACGCGACGCTCGCGATGATCGCGGCGATCCGCAAGGCCGACTCGGTCGACCGCAGCAAGATCGTCGCGAGCCTGCCGGGCGTGTCGGTCACGGGCGTGACCGGGAAGATCTCGTTCGACGAGCGCGGCGACCTGATCAAGCCGCCCTACACGCTGTTCCGCGTCGAACAGGGGCAGTGGCACAGCATTCGCACGGTCGGCGGCGCGTCGAACTGATCGACGCCGAGCAGCGCGCGGCAGGCGGCGTCATCGCGCCGTCTGCTGCCGCTGCACCTCCTGCGCCTTCATCTGCAGATACGCGCCGCGCTCGACTTCGTGCAGTTGCTGCGGATACTGCTCGGTCGCGTCGAACCAGCGCGCGAGGCGCTGGTCGAGCGGCTTGTCGAGCGTCGCGAGATAGGTGTCGATCGCGAGGTAGTAGCGCATCGTGTTGCGCTCCAGCAAGCCGCGCACGCCGCCGATGTATTGCGGCTGCGCAGCCGATGCGCCGCTCGCGGCCGTGAACCCGACCTTGTCGCTGCCGACCGTCGCGAGGTAGGTCTTCATCGCCATGCGGCCGACCGTGCCGAAGCCGTACGAATACGTGAGGTGCAGGAACGTGCGCGACGCGCCGACCGGCACGGCCTCCAGCGCGATCCGGTAATCCTTCGTGCCCATCGGGCCGCTGTCGGCGGTCAGGTCGACCTGGAAGTAGTCGGGCGTCGCGGCGGCCACGCGGTAGCGGAACTGCACGCGGTAGGTGTCCGACAGCTTCTGCTCGATCTTGCGGCCGAGGTTCACGTCGAGCACCGGACCGTTGCCGCCGGTCGACGCGTGACAGTACTTCGTGTTCAGGTGCAGGATCAGCACCGCGCACCAGTTCGCGGGGCCCTGCGCGGGATCGTTCAGCTTGCCGTTGACGACGGCGAACGGATAGTCGACGACCGCGTAGATATCGCCCTTCAGCGATGACGATGCCTCGGACGATTCGAGGTACAGCGGGCGGTGGAACGGGTTGTTCTTCAGTTGCTCGCCGAGGCTGTGGTAACGGTCGAGCAGGGCCGCCGCGCCTTCGGCGCCATCCGCGCCGAACGACAGCGCGCTCCAGCCGACGCATAGCGCCGCGACGAGCGCGTGCCAGGCGCGGCGGGCGTAGCGCGGGGCTTGCGGGTATGTGGATGTCTCCATTCTTGTGCTCCAGCGGGGGCGCGGGGGAAGCGCGCATGGTTCACAGAATACGCCGACCGCTATCGGCTCCGCTTCACCGGCACCGGCAGTTGCGCGGCCGTGATCCGGATCAGCGTCGACAGCCATTCGCGGTCGTCCCAGCGCTCTCCTCCGATGACGAGATGCGGCTTCGCCGACGGATACGGCGGACCTTCCTCGCACGCACCGAGAAACGCACGCCCGTCGGGCGTCGGCTTGACGAACAACCGGTCGTCGCACACCAGCGCGACCATCTTGCCGTCGCAGTAGATGCCGTATTCGCCGAACATCTTGCGGGCCGACACGGCGCCCGCCGCAGCCATCTGCTCGACGATGAAATCGACGGTTCCCTGACTCGATGCCATTCATGCGCTCCGTGATCGAATAACCGTTCTGACCGTCACCGATGCGGTGTCGTTCCGTTCAATCGTCGCGCAATCGCTCGTGCACCGTGCTCCCCCTGCTCCCCAGCTCATTTGTCAGCCGAAAACGCACTCGACATCTGCCGCGCCCGCTTCACGTCGTCCCCATGCAGATAGATCGACGTCGTCGAGATCGACGCATGCCGCAGGTTGTCGCGCACCGTCGTCAGCTCCGCGCCGCGCGCGAGCGCATGCGTCGCGTGCGTATGGCGCATCCAGTGCGGGCTGGCCTGCCGCAGCTTCTGCGCGAGCGCAGGATTGTCGTCATCGACCAGCGCGGCCGTCTGCGCGAAGAACCGCTGCATCACCTTCCACAGCCGCACGCTCGTGATGCCGGCCGCGCCGTCTTCAGCGAGGCTCGGAATCAGCGGCGTATCCGGCCGCCAGCGCGCCGGCGTCACCGGCAGCCGCCGCGCGACCAGATGCCGGTCGAGCGCCGTGCGCGCGAGCGGCGGCAGCGCGACACGCGCTGCCTTGCTGCCTTTGCCGATCACCTTCAGCCATGCATCGCCGTGCGCGTCCGTTTCGATGTCGCCGAGCGTCGCGCCGACCAGCTCGCTCGCACGCAGCCCGGTCGCATAGCCGAAATCGAGGATGAAGCGCAGCCGTTGCGCGGCGGCCGGCGTCCAGCCGGACCGCGGCGCGCCGGAGGGTTTGTCCTTGCGGAACTCGAGCCCGTCCGCGATCGTGCGCACGAGCAGCCACTCGCCTTCGGTGAACGCATGCGACGTGTCGAGCGCATTCGCGCCGCGCGTGTCGCGCACCTTGACGCCCGCGAACGGATTCGCGAGCAGGTAGCGCTGCTCGATCAGCCAGCGGAACAGCGCGCCGAGCACCGACAGCGTGTACGCGGCCGAGCGCGCGGACAGCCCGCCCGAAAACGGCCGCCAGTCCGGCGCGCCGCGCGGCCGCACCGGCCCGACCCAGCGCTCGTGCGGCGCCGGGTTGCGCAGGAACGCACGATACGCGACCGCATCCTCGGTGGTCAGCGACGACAGCGCGCGCCCGCGCTCGACGATCGCCCACAGGATCAGCCGCTCGGCTTCCTTCCGGTACGCGCGGCGCGTCGCGGCCGATTCGTGCAGCGACAGCCATGCGTGCACGGCCGCGTAATCGTTGTCCGCGTCGAGCGTGCTGGTTGCGCGCGGGGCGCGGAACGTGCCGTTCGATCCGTCGACTTCGTGCGGCAGCTTCAGCTGCTCCCACGGCACGATGCCGCTGCGCGGCGTGGCCGCGATCAGCGCGCGCGCCCGCTCGGTCAGGTCGGGATGCGCGGAAAAGAACGCCTCGATATGCCGTGCGCTCGCCATGCCGAGCCCCGCGATCGCGCGCCACCACTGACGCCGCCGCGGAATCCGCACGGTCAGGTCGGCCAGCGTCGCGATCCCGTGCGCACGCAGCGCGACGACGGCGCGCGCCGGCAGCCACAAGCCGACGTCGTCGCTGATCTGCGGCACCGGCGCGCGCGCATGGCGCAGCACGCCGATCGCATCGGTCGCGGCCTTCGCCATCCGGATGCGCGCACTCTCGGCATGACCGAGCTGCTCCGCGAGGTCGGGTCGCCCGGCCTGCCGCGCGACGCGCACGAGGCCGCGACGAATGCCGCCGATCACGCCGCGCGCCGACCGCCCGTCGCCGAGACGATCGGGCAGATAGCGCTCGACGGCCTGGCGCACGGTCATGCCCGCATACCACGCACGCAGCGCGGCCAGTTCGTCGGCATCGGGAAAGCCCGCGGGCGCAGGCGCGGAATCGGAGGAAGGCGGTGAGGCGAGGCGCGGTGTCATGGGCGCCAGTTTGACAGAACTGCCGACGCTCGAAAACGCCTCGAGCGCTGCGAGACACGCGCGCGATGCCGGGGTTTGCGGCTTCGCGCGGGAACGGTCAGCCTGTCACAGGCATGCGCCGCATGGGCAGAACCGACGCCGGCCGCGCGTCACCCCTCGCCCTTCGGCCCCGGGTTGAGCATCACGACAAAGCAGGCCACGCCGACGATCAACGCGATCGCGCCGCCGCGCAGCGCGATCGTCGCGTCGAACAGCAGCCCGGTCACGACGGCCATCATCCCCGCGAGCGACACGAACACGGCGATCGCCGCGACGACGATCCGGTACTGGCGACGTATCATCGCGCGCTCGCGTCAGGCTGCCGCGGCGGACGCCGGCTCGCCGGCATCGTCGCCGCGAATCAGCAGCACCGGGCACTTCGAGCCGCGCACGAAGCGCTCGGCGACGCTCCCGAGCAGCACGCGCCGGATGCCGCGCCGCCCGTGCGTGCCGACCACCGCGAGATCGATCCCACGCTCCGTCACGTAACGCTGCAGGCGTTCCGCGACGTCCTCGCCGATGCTCTCGGTTTCGACGAGCTCGCCCTCGCCCTTCGCGCCGGCCAGCGCGATGATCTGTTCGGCTTCACGCAGCACCTTGCGCCCGTCGTCGCGGATTTCCTCGATGAGCGCGTGCGGGTCGAAACGGCCCGCGTACGTGAACAGCACCGATTTGTCGACCACATAGACGGCGCTGACGTGCGTGTCGCCCGCCAGTGCCACCTTCACTGCCTCGGCAAGCGCCTGTTTCGACGAAGCGCTGCCGTCGACGGCCACCATGATCTTCTTGTACATGCGAACCTCGCTGGGGTGAGTTGCCGGGCGCGGTCGCGCGCGGCCATGTGCCCATCATCGGCGGACGGCCGGTTCGAAGGTTGACGGCGATCAAGATTCCCCGACAGCGGGTCGTGCGGCAAAGCGCCACGCGGAGCAGCCGGGGCGCCGTCCCGGTGGCCGAACCGGGCTGCCGAGCGGCCATGCCGCCGAAGGCGCTATCATCGACGTTACGACCTTCGTCCGGCCCTTTTTTGCCGGCTCACTTTCAACTCGCTCAACCGACATGACAACGACTACCGAACGCGTGGACGGCGCCGCCCAGCATCTCGTCGCCGCCCGCCATGCCGGCGTGCCCGGCCCGCTGCTGCCCGACGCCTTGCGCCCCGAGAACGTCGATACCGCACTCGCGATCCAGCATCGCGTCGCCGACCTGCTCGGCGAATCCATCGGCGGATGGAAATGCGCGCTGCCGCCGCCCGACCGCGTGATCGTCGCGCCGATCTTCGCGTCGACGATCCGCGCGGCCGATGCGCCGTACCGCGTCGTCGGCGGCCCGATCGTGCGGATCGAGCCGGAGATCGCATTCGTGCTCGATCGCGACCTGCCCGCCCGCGCGCAGCCGTACGACGAGCACGACGTGCGCGGCGCGATCCGCGAAGTGCGCATCGTGCTCGAGGTGCTGGGTTGCCGCTATGCGGAGCCCGCGCGCGCATCGAAGTTCGAACTGCTCGCCGACGGGCAGTTCAACCAGGGATTGTGCGTCGGTCCCGTCGTGCCCGACGGATTGAACGTGCCGCTCGAGACGCTCGCGCTGTCGTTCGAGGGTGCGCTGAATCGCACGATCGACGGCCGTCATCCGGACGGCGATCCGCTCAAGCCGCTGGTATGGCTGGTCAATTTCCTCGCATCGCGCGGCGACGGCGCGCAGGCCGGCCAGATCGTGACGACCGGTTCGTATGCGGGTGCGATCGACGTGCCGCTCGGCGATGCGCTGACGGTGCGCTTCGGCGAACTCGGCAGCCTGTCGGTGACGCTGACGGCTTGACGGGCTGACGGCCTGACGTTCAGCGGCGGGTGCGGCTCGCGACGAACGCCGCGCCCGCCCCGCCTGCCGACGCTGCGTGATACCGTTGCACAACGCCCGTCACGCTTGAACCGCGTGCCTTTCCGTCATTCGCCATGCCGCCGACACCGTTGCCCGCCCTGCTGGACGAAGTCCTGCGCACCGTCGATCGCCGCTACCGGTTGCCGCCGCTCGTGCGCGCGCCGTCGCTGGCCGACGCCGCGAACCCGGCCGTCGTCATCGCCGTCGCGATCGAGGAAGCGCGCCGGATGCAGGCCGACGGCCGCACGCCCGACCCCGCATTGCAACGCCGCTTCATCGATGCGCTCGCGCGGATGATCGGCGACGCGATGGACCCGCAATCCGGCGACCCCGCCTTCCAGGCCGCGGTGCTTCGGCATCGCGCGGCGGCCGTGCGCGAATACGCATCGCTCGCCGCGCATGCCGAGCAGGACCGGCGCGCGCTGCGCTCGGCCGTCAACACGATCGCGCATCCGGCCCGGCTCGAACGGCATGCGCAGGCATGGCAACGCGCGCCGCTCGCGCGGCTGCATGCGGCTGCGGCCGGCGCGTCGTGGGACGATCTCGACGCCGCGCTGCGGCAGCTGCTCGCGCGGCCGGAGATGGCGACCGACGCCGCGTTCGAACAGGACGTCGCCAGACTGAAGGACAGCGCCGCACTCGCGCGGCTGCGGCGTCTCGATGCGCTGGCGCCGGATCCTGACGTCCGGCAGTACCGCACGCTGTGGAGCCGTCAGGGTCCGCTCGAAGGCAGCGCGCTCGCCGTCGCGCAAGGTGTCACGTCGCAACAGCGGGGCGCGGCCGTCGAAGCGCTGGCCGCGCAGGCGCTCGACGCCCTGGCCGCGCAGCTCGATGCGAGCGATGCGCAGCGCACGTATCGCGTGGTCACGTCGATGCGCGTGCCGGCTTCGATACCGGCCAAGCACGACCGCGCGAAAACCGAGTGGGATGCGGTGCTGCTCGCTCGCGCGCGCGGCGACGATCCGTCGGCCGCGTGGCACGTCGTGTTTCTCGTCGAAGCGAAAGCGTCCGCGGATGCCGCGACGACCGATCTGCCGCGCCTGCTGCGCGGCCTGAGCCTGCTCGCGCAAGCCGATCCGGACACCGTCTATGCGTTCGACACGCGCGAAGGCTCGGTAAGCCTGCACGGCGCGTCGCTGCGCGCGCTGACGATCGACGACGCGGCCTTGCAGCGCGAAGTGCTGTACTGCTGCGATGCGTCGGCAGACCCGGCGCCGCGCCTGCTGGGCGCAGCAAGCCGGATGCAGTTGCTGTCGGCGCCGGCGAGCCTCGAATACGCGAGCACGCTCGCGCAATGCACGGATGCCGATCCGCACGGCCTCGGCGCCGTCTGGCAAGCGCTGCTGGAACTGCCGTCATGGCGCACGGTGCTGCACCAGTACGAATCGCTGCGGCAGGTTCGGGCGCTGATGGTGAGCGTCGACGATCTGATGGCCGCGATCGAAGGCGACCTGGGCGACAGCGCTGCGAACGAGGGGTGACGTGCGAGCGCGAATGGAACGAATGGAACGAATGGCGCGACTTCCGCGTTGAATCGTCACGCGTCATTTGCTCAGTTGTTGAGTACCGCGCATGAGCCGGTGATGCCCGGATGCGGATTGCCCCGGCGGGCGGCGGCCGCAACCGTGCGGTGCATCGAGGGGGGAATCGACGGTAGCGAGCCGGAGGCTGCGCGGCGCCGTGGCGACTTCGCGGTGTCGTGCCGGCAGCATCGTTCCGCGCAGCCGGTCAAGCCCGCCGGCGAAGCGGAAGGAGGCTGGCCGGCATCACCGGCCAGCGCGGCGCAGCCCGCGAGAACGGGCTTGCGCCGCCAGCGTTACGACTGGACGAAGGCCAGCAGGTCGGCGTTCAGCACATCGGCGTTGACCGTCAGCATCCCGTGCGAATACCCCGGATACGTCTTCAGCGTGCCGTTCTTCAGCAGCTTGACCGACTTCAGCGCCGAATCGGCAATCGGCACGATCTGGTCGTCTTCGCCGTGCAACACGAGCGTCGGCACCGAGATCGACCGCAGGTCTTCGGTCTGGTCCGTTTCCGAGAACGCCTTGATGCCTTCGTAGTGCGCCTTCGCGCTGCCGATCATGCCCTGGCGCCACCAGTTCTGGATCACGCCCGGATGCACCGTCGCGCCCGGCCGGTTGAAGCCGTAGAACGGGCCCGACGGCACGTCGAGGAAGAACTGCGCGCGATTGTCGGCAAGCGCCTTGCGGAAGCCGTCGAAGACCTCGAGCGGCAGGCCTTCCGGGTTCGCGTCGGTCTTCAGCATCAGCGGCGGCACCGCGCTGACCAGCACCGCCTTCGCGACGCGGCCTGCCGGCTCGCCGTGGCGGGCCACGTAGCGCGCGACTTCGCCGCCGCCGGTCGAGTGGCCGATATGGACCGCGTTGCGCAGGTCGAGCGCTTCGGCCACCGCGAACGCGTCCGCCGCGTAGTGATCCATGTCGTGGCCGTCGGAAACCTGCGCCGACCGGCCGTGGCCGCGACGATCGTGCGCGACCACGCGATAGCCCTTCTGAACGAAGAACAGCAGCTGGGCATCCCAGTCGTCGGAAGACAGCGGCCAGCCGTGGTGGAACATGATCGGCTGCGCATCCTTCGGGCCCCAGTCCTTGTAGAAGATGTCGACGCTGTCCTTCGTGGTGATGTAAGGCATGGCTTCAGGCTCCTTTGGGGTAGGTGAACGTCACGTGCCGGCCGGCCACCCGGGCGGATGTCGGTGTCGAACTGCGGCGCGGCGGCACACCGCGCCGGTCGATGCGGCACCTGAGTGTTGTAGCGGAAAACCGCGACCGTGTCATGAAGCCAATTGCATACCGCCGTGTATCGGTTCTCCGCGGGCAACGACGATGTGTGGCGCGAACGACCATGCCGCGTTCGTCACCGGTCCGGACGGGCACAACCTCGAAGCGGTGTGCTCGCATCCCGAGACTTGACCATTCAACGCAACTAACCGTGCGATTTCGCACGCCCCGACCCTCGTGCCTCAACCGTCCGTCGACACGGTCACCGCCTCCCACGTGCGCATGTCGTCTTCCAGCGCCGACCATTTGGCGCGCACGAGCCGAAGCGCATCGCTGCCGAGCAACAGATGGGCCGGCGGATGGTCCGCCTTGATGACCGCGAGCATGGCACGCGCGGCCTTCGCGGGATCGCCCAACTGACGGCCGCTGTTCTCCTCGCGCGCGTGACGGATCGGCTCGAAGAGCGCGTCGTAATCGGCGATCGAGCGCGGCGTGCGCGTCATCGAGCGGCCGGCCCAGTCGGTGCGGAACGAGCCCGGCGCCACGGCGGTCACCGCGATGCCGAACGGCTCGAGCTCCTTGCCGAGCGTGTCGGAAATCCCTTCCAGCGCGAACTTGCTGCCGCAGTAATAGGCAATGCCGGGCATCGTGATGTGGCCGCCCATCGACGTGATGTTCAGGATGCGGCCGCGCCGGCGTGCGCGCATGAACGGCACGACGGCCTTCATCATCGCGACGGCGCCGAATACGTTCACGTCGAACTGTCGGCGCATCTCCGACAGCGGCGACTCCTCCATGATGCCCTCGTGCCCGTAACCGGCGTTGTTCACCAGCACGTCGACGGGCCCGACGCTCGACTCGATCTCCGCGACGACGCCGTCGATGCGCTCGAAGTCGGTCACGTCGAGCACGCGCCCGATGGCCGCATGCGGGGACAGCGCTTCGAACGCCCGCTTCGCCGCTTCGCTTCTCACGGTGCCGACCACCGTATGACCCGCGGCCAGCGCCGCTTGTGCGAGCGCGCGGCCGAAGCCGCTGCTGACGCCGGTGATGAGCATGATAGTGCCGGATGCCATGTGAGCTTCTCCCGAATGTCGATCGAAGCATGCATACTAGTCTGACGATCCACGTAACCTAAGCCCGGTTCCGCTGATTTTCTTGCACAAAACTATGAGCACCGCGCCCTCTTCGCCCCGATCGCCGCAGCTGCCCGCGCGCAGCCGCCAACACCTGATCGCGTTGCTGCATGCATTGGCGCCGGACGAAGGCTACAACCTGACCGCACTGCCGAGCGTGCGCATCCTGCGCTCGAACCGCGCGCTGTCGCGCACGCCGGTGCTGTACGACCCGGGCATCGTGATCGTCTGCCAGGGCAGCAAGCGCGGCTATTTCGGCGGCGAACGCTACCTGTACGACGAGGCCCACTACCTGGCCGTCTCGGTGCCCGTCCCGTTCAGCATGGAAACCGACGCAACGGCGGCGCACCCGCTGCTCGCGCTGTATCTGCACCTCGATTTCCCGATGGCCGCCGAACTGGCCGCGCAGATCGACCGCGAAGGGATCGCCGAACCCGTGCAGGCGCCGAGAAGCATGATGTCGACGCCGATGGACGACGCGATGCAGGCGACCGTGCTGCGTTTCGTCGAAGCGCTGCACCGGCCGCTCGAAGCGGCGATACTCGGCCGCGGGTTGCTGCGCGAACTGTATTTCCGCGTGCTCACCGGCGCGCAGGGCAGCGCCATGCGCAACGCGCTGGCGATGCGCGGACAGTTCGGCCGGATCGGCCGTTCGCTGCGCCTGATTCATGCCGACTACGCGCAATCGCTCGACGTCGCGCAACTGGCCGCGGAAGCCGGCATGAGCGTGCCGAGCTTCCATAGCCACTTCAAGGCGATCACGCAGGTGTCGCCGATGCAGTACCTGAAGTCGACGCGGTTGCATCAGGCGCGCTTGCTGATGGTGCGCCAGGACCTGACCGCAGAGGCGGCCGGCCATGCGGTCGGTTATGCGAGCCCGTCGCAGTTCAGCCGGGAATTCAAGCGGCTGTTCGGGCTCACGCCCGCGCAGGAGACGAAGCGCATGCGTGCGCAGTTCGCGATTCCGGCGGCGTTCGAGGATGCGGTGTTCGTGTCGTCACACTGAGCGACGCGCCGCGAGCGGCACGCGTGACTCGGCGGGCCCGAGGCCCCGTGCGTGAAACTAGTCGGGACGTGCACACTCTCCGCCCGCGGCATCGCGCACCAGACCCGCCAGCGATTTCAGGATGAACGCGGTCACGCCCCAGATGTCCTGCGTCTGATCCGCCCAGTACCAGGCGCCGGCGCGTTCGCCGTCGCCGTATTGCCGCGGCAGATCGGGATTCAGCAGCGTCGAAAACGGAAACTCGAAGATCGCCTCGACTTCAGCGGGTGCGGCTTCCCATGCGGCTGTTTCCGACACGAAGCCGATCACGGAAAAAATGGCGTGATTGCGCTTTCTCGTTTTATGAATCGGCAGGCTTCCGATCATCCGCACCGCATCGGGCGCGAGGCCGATTTCCTCGAACGCCTCGCGCAGCGCGGTCGCGCCGATGCTGGTGTCCGATTCCGCCGGACGTCCGCCGGGAAAACTCACGTGCGACGAGTATTCGCTGAGCCCCGACGATCGCTTGGTCAGCAGGATCGTCGGATCGCGCCGCGCGACGATCGCGACCAGGACAGCGGAGAATTTCCACGGTCGGTCGTTGTCCGCGAGGTAGAGCTGCGCCGTGGGCCACGGCGTGTCGGCCGGGATCAGCAGGTGTTCCACGCCGCGTGCGAGCGCGTCCAGCATGGTTTGCGGCGAAGCGGTGCCCGCCGATGCGTTCGCGAGTCCACCCCCGGTTTTCAGGTGGCTTCCGTCGGATGCCATGTCTTCCTCCTGCATGCAGGATGCTGCAAGCGTTGAGCGACACTGAACCCGACCTGTGTTGCATGGGCACGGCGTCGTTGTGTTTGAACCGGACGGTTCCGGATTCGCAGGCGGCCGTCTGCTCCGGCGAAAAAATTGGCGCGATCGTTGCGAAAATTCGCGTGGCCGGGCCGAAGCGGAGAACTCTGATGATGCACGAAAATTGAAATGCCGAGCGACCGCGCATCGATCGATGCGCTCGGTCCGGCAGAATGCAGGATCGTGCCGAAGCATCCCGACATCCGGGCGATGCTCGCGCGCCCCCACCAGCACGCCCATCTCACACGAGATCGAGATGACCCGGCCCATCACGCGCTGCCCGCCGCGTTTCAGGTCGAACAGGGTGAAGCCGTCGGCCGGCCTTGCCTGCTGCGGTTGTCGGTCAGCTCGAACGGTGAAATCAGCGTCGGCGGTCGCGTGGTCAAGCTCGGGCGCGGCGTCATCAACGTCTAGACGCAACGACCTGCGACGCCGGCCACGCCCGCGACACGCCGCCAACCATGCGTCGTGCGTGCTGCGGGCCGGCGCGGGAGCGATCGACGGCCGGTGCATCGACGCACGCCAGGCGTCGCCGCGCTTGCCATGCCGCCCGCGTCGCCCGCCCGAGCCGATCGCCGACATCAACGACCCGGCCGCCGATATCGCGCACACGTCGCGCGCCGCCTGCAACGCGTGCTTCGGCACGGCAGCCGTATAGCCGCTCGTCGAGCGCGCGTAAGGGACGAGCCGCAGCGCTTCCATCACATGCTCGCGCATCTGGCCGAACCGCTCGCGCGGTTCGCGATCCTCGCGGCTGCACCCGATCGGCTTCGCGAATACGACCGGGCGCGGCAACCGTCATTGCGCCGGGTCTTTCAGCTCGATCAGCAGATCCTTCGCCGCGACTCGCTCGCCCGGCTTCACATGCACGGCCGCGATCTCGCAGTCGCGCTCCGCCGCGATGTGCGTTTCCATCTTCATCGCCTCGAGCGCGATCAGCGTCGTGCCGGCCGACACACGCTGCCCCGGCTGCACGGCGACCGTGACCACCGAGCCCGGCATCGGCGCGGCGACATGCAGCGGATTGGCCGGATCGGCACGCTGCAGGCCATGACGCTCCTTGCCCGCCTGCACGATGCTCTTCTGCTCGACCAGCGCGGAACGCGACTGGCCGTTCAGCTCGAACAGCACCTTCACGATGCCATCCTGCGCGTCGGCGTGCTGACCCTGCAGCGACACGAGCAGCGTCTTGCCCGGCTCGATGTCGATCGCCACTTCTTCCTGCGGCTGCAGCCCGTACAGGAACGCCGGCGTCGGCACGACCGACGTGTCGCTGTAGGCACGCACGTGCGCGTAATAGTCGACCGTCTGCTTCGGATACATCAGGTAGGACGCGAGCTGCCGGTCGTCGAGCGGGCGCTCGCACGCGGTCTCGGCCTGCCTGCGTGCCGCGTCGAGGTCGACCGGGGGAAGCTGGTCGCCGGGACGATACGGCGCCGGCGGTTCGCTCTTGAGCACCTTGCGCGACAGGTCCGCCGGGAAGCCGTCGGGCGGGAAACCCAGCTCGCCCTTGAACAGCGACACGACCGACTCGGGGAACGCGATGTCCTTGTCCGGATTGCGCACGTCGTCCACGCCGAGGTCGTTCGCGACCATCATCAGCGCCATGTCGCCGACCACCTTCGACGTCGGCGTGACCTTCACGATGTCGCCGAACAGGCGATTGACGTCCGCATACGCGCGCGACACCTCGGTCCAGCGATGATCGATGCCGAGCGAGCGCGCCTGCTCGCGCAGGTTCGTGTACTGGCCGCCGGGCATCTCGTGACGGTAGACGTCGGCCGTGCCCGCGCGAATCTCCGATTCGAACGGCGCGTAATAACGGCGCACGCCTTCCCAGTACATCGACGCTTCGTGCAGGCGGTCCTGATCCAGCCCGGAATCGCGTTCGCTTCCGGCCAGCGCCGCCGCGATACTCGACAGGTTCGGCTGCGACGTGAGCCCGCTCATCGCGTCGAGCGCGCCGTCCACCGCGTCGCAGCCCGCACCGACCGCCGCGAGCACCGAAGCCGCGGCGATCCCGCTCGTGTCGTGCGTATGGAAATGCACGGGCAGCCCGGTTTCCTCCTTGAGCGCCTTCACGAGCGTCGCGACAGCCTGCGGGCGGCAGATGCCGGCCATGTCCTTGATGCCGAGCACGTGCACGCCGGCCCGCTGCAGTTCGCGCGCGATGCCGACGTAATACTTGAGGTCGTATTTCGAGCGCGACTTGTCGAACAGGTCACCGGTGTAGCAGATCGCGCCTTCGCAGAGCATCCCGCTCTCGCCAACCGCATCGATCGCCACGCGCATGTTGCGCACCCAGTTCAGAGAGTCGAACACGCGGAACACGTCGACGCCCGCGCTCGCGGCCTGCTGCACGAAGAAGCGCACGACGTTGTCCGCGTAGTTCGTGTAGCCGACCGCGTTCGAGCCGCGCAGCAGCATCTGGAACAGGATGTTCGGCACGCGCTCGCGCAGCAGCGCGAGCCGCTCCCACGGGTCTTCCTTCAGGAAGCGCAGCGCGACGTCGAAGGTCGCGCCGCCCCAGCATTCGAGCGAGAACAGCTGCGACAGCTCGCGTGCGTAGAACGGCGCGATCGGCAGCATGTCGGCCGTGCGCATGCGCGTCGCGAACAGCGACTGGTGCGCATCGCGCATCGTCGTGTCGGTCAGCAGCACCTGCTTCTGATCGAGCATCCAGCGCGCGAACTTCTCGGGGCCGAGCTCGCGCAGTCGATCGCGCGTGCCGGCCGGAATCGCCACCGCCGTATCGACCTTCGGCAGCACGGGTTTCGGCAGCGGCAATGCCGGCAGCGTGCGGCCGCTCATCTCGGCGTTGCCGTTCACGTTCAGCTCGCCGAGATAGCGCAGCAGCTTCGTCGCGCGATCGCCGCGCTTCGCGAATGCGAGCAGCTCCGGCGTCCTGTCGATGAAGCGCGTCGTCACGTCGCCCGCGATGAAGGCCGGGTGATTGATCACGTTCTCGAGGAACTGCAGGTTCGACGTGACGCCGCGAATCCGGAACTCGCGCAGCGCGCGATCCATCCGGTGGATCGATTCGGCGGCCGTCGGCGCCCAGGTCGTCACCTTGACCAGCAGCGAGTCGTAGTACGGCGTGATCACCGCGCCACCGTAGGCGGTGCCGGCGTCGAGGCGCACGCCGAAGCCCGCCGCGCTGCGATAGGCCGTGAGCCGCCCGTAGTCGGGCAGGAAGTCGTTCTCCGGGTCCTCGGTCGTGATCCGGCATTGCAACGCGTTGCCATTCAGCGGAATCGCCTGCTGCTCCGGCACGCCGGCCGCGCGCGCGACGAGCGTGCCGTCGCCGTCCGTCGCGTCCTCGGCGAGGCCGATCCGGCCGCCTTCGGTGATGCGGATCTGCGCCTTCACGATGTCGATGCCGGTGATCATCTCGGTCACCGTATGCTCGACCTGGATGCGCGGGTTCACCTCGATGAAGTAGAACTGGCCGGTGTCGGCGTCCATCAGGAATTCGACGGTGCCTGCATGCGTATAACCAACCGCGCGCATCAGGCGCAGCGCCGATTCGCACAGCGCCTGCCGGCCCGCGTCGTCGAGATACGGCGCCGGCGCCCGCTCAACCACCTTCTGGTTGCGCCGCTGCACCGTGCAGTCGCGCTCGTACAAATGCACGACCGTGCCGTGCAGGTCGCCGAGCACCTGCACCTCGACGTGCCGCGCATTGCGCACGAGCTTCTCGACGTATACCTCGTCGTTGCCGAACGCGGCCAGCGCCTCCCGGCGCGCGACAGGCAGCAGTGTTTCGAGATCCTGATCGCTTTCCAGCACGCGCATCCCGCGTCCGCCGCCGCCCCAGCTCGCCTTCAGCATCAGCGGATAGCCGACTTGCGCGGCCAGCGCGCGGCATGCGTCGAGATCGTCCGGCAGCGGCGCGGTCGCGGGCATCACGGGCACTCCGGCGGCGATCGCCGCGTTGCGCGCGGCCACCTTGTTGCCGAGCGTGCGCATCACTTCCGGCGACGGGCCGATCCAGCGAATGCCGGCGTCGATCACGGCCTGCGCGAAATCGGGGTTCTCCGATAGGAAGCCGTAGCCGGGATGGATCGCGTCGACCTTAGCCTGCCGCGCGACGCGCAGAATGTCGTCGATGTCGAGATACGCGGCGAGCGGCTTCTTGCCTTCGCCGATCAGGTAGCTCTCGTCCGCCTTGAAGCGATGCAGCGCGAGGCGGTCTTCCTTCGAATACACCGCCACCGTACGCATATTCAGTTCGGCGGCGGCACGCATCACGCGGATCGAGATTTCCGAGCGGTTCGCGATCAGGATGGACTGGATGGGGGTAGGCGTCACGGCGGCCATGGATAGTGAATGGTTGAATTGAGTTCGCCGCCGCGCCGTGCTCCGCCCGCCTGCTTCATTGGGCGGCGTTCGGATCGTCGCGTCGGTCATTCGCGGTTGCATCGTCGCGGCTTTCGCCAGTCGACATGTTCGCCAGATCGCCGGATGGTCGCTATCGACATCGCGACGACGAATAGCATCCAGCCGACCAAACGGAAATAAGGGACCGCTCGCCGGCCGGTCCGGTCGTCGGTCGAAGCACGGCGAGCCCGTGGCACGAACCGCGCTCGCGACAGGATCAATCGCGGTGATCGAACAGCGGTGCGTGATCCATCCAGTCGTAGCCGGCCGTTCCCTTTGCCCACGCCCAGTTCGTATCGCGGCGGCGTTCACCGGACGATTCGCGCGTCGGCGCGGATCGATCTGCTTCCAACGCGCGTTCGCGCGCAACGCGACGCGCATCGTTCCCGGAAACCGTGTTTCGTTTGCCGTAGTCAGTCATTGCATTCACCTTACGATTGAAAAGCGGGTCGCCTCGAACTGTGCGGTTCGTTTCGTCAGGAGAGAACGGTCGGACGAGAGCACATCGAGCATGTCGTCTCGTAAAGGCAAGAAGCAGGCCACATCGAATATCACACGGACGGCGTTGATGGATGGGGCTCGGGCGCGTAGGCCGGCTTCGTACCGGCTCAGATATGGAATCGAAGTTTCAATTCTGAAATCCCGCGAGGCGGGACCGGTCAGCCGAGCGGACCGATGGGCCAGGAGAAGTCAACGTCAATCGGGCCGGCATCGCACACCGCTGAGAAAGGATCCGAAATCGCCCTCCCGACGCGTCTCACCTCCATCAGATCCCGTGCGCGCTCAACCGCGCGCCGTACCAGCGCGAGAACCGGTCGACGTAAGCCTCGGTGAACGGCGAGAACACGCCCGGCGCATACGCAGGATCCTGGGTGCCCGCGTGCGTGATCTCGACGAGGTGCTTGTCCTGCGTATTCGTCGCGACCCATACCTCGGTCAGATCCGACAGCGTGTAATCGACGCCCTCGACCGCGTCGGCATGGACGAGCCATTTCGTGCGCACGAGCGTCTTGTCCGGTGCGAGCGGGATGATGTACGAAATCACCGCGTGGTCGCTCATCACGTGGGTCCACGAATTGTGCGTCCACAGATGCGTATCGCCGAGATCGCGCCGTTGCAGGTCGCCGAACAGCTTCGTGCTCGCCACCTTCGTGCTGATCGTCTGCGATTCGCCCGCGCCGGCGATCACGAGCTGCTGCGTCCTGAACTGCGTGACGGCATCCTCATCGAGCCATTCGACGGCCGAGCCGAGGAAGCCTTCGCGCGCCCAGTTCGCCTGGCAGCTGGCCTTGCGCGCCTGGTATTCCTCGAACGCCCGAAGCTGTTCGTCCGTGAGGTTTTCCGGGCAGAAGCCAAAATCCTCGGGCAGGAACGACGCGGTCAGCTCGGGATGGGTGCCCGCGCAGTGATAGCACTCGCGGTTGTTCTCGATCACCAGCTTCCAGTTGCCGTGCTCGACGATCTCCTGCTCGAACGCGATCTTTGTATGCCGCAGGTCGTACGGCGCGAAGCGCGGCGCCATCGTGTCCTCGAGCTTCGCGATGTCCTCGGGTGCATCGTCGTCGAGGCACACGAAGATGTGCGTGCCGATGATGCGCGTCTTCACCGGAATCAGGCTGCGGCAGGTCGTGTCGAAATCCTTGCCCATGTGCGTCGCGTGGCGCAGCGTGCCATCGAGGTCGTACGTCCATTGATGATAAGGACACACGAGCATTCCAACGGTCGACTTCCCCGCCTCCTTCAGGCGCGCGCCACGGTGACGGCACACGTTCCGGTAGGTTCGGACGTTCTCGTCGTCGTCGCGCACGATGAAGATCGACGACTTGCCGATGTCGACGGTCGACACGTCGCCGGCCTCCGGAACGTCGGCCGTCACGCCAACCAGGATCCAGTGCTTCCGGAAGAAGATCTCGACATCCGTTTCGAAGACGTCCTGACGGCCGAACAGTTCGCCGGGCATCCCGTGGCCCGGTTGGCGACTGCGGATCAGGTCACCGTGCGTCTTGACTTGCACTTCGGACATCGTCTTTCTCCAATCCCGAGGTTCGTGAAATCGCGCGGCTTCGAATGTTCCGCGTCGATTTCAGTATTGGATCGATGAAAAAGAGCGTCAACGCGCTTTATTTTCGTTCTGGTATTACCTGGGATCATGCGAAGCGGACAGAGCGAAAATCGCCGCGAAAGTCTGCCGGCGTGCCTGCGTCAGTCCTGCCTGACGTCCGCGCGCAGCCATTCGACGAGGCCGTCGATCGCCGGCGTGATCGTCTTCCCGTGCGGCACCACGATGTAGTAGGCGTCCGTCATCTGCAAGGACGCCACCGGCAACCGCACCAGTTCCCCGGCGTCGAGCAGGTCGTGGACGAGCCGCCCCCAGCCGAGCGCGACACCATGACCATAGCGGGCGGCATCGATCGCATCGGTATATAAGCTGCAGCGCAGCGCGTAATTCAACCGGTCGGGCCGGAAGCCGGCGGCATGGAACCACGCCTCCCACCCCATCCAGCCCTCGGACGTCGAATCGGACTCCACCAGCGCGACGGCGGCGAGTTCCGCCAGCGATTCCGGCGCGCCGTGCTGCCGCAGCCAGGCCGGCGAGCAGACGGGAAAGACTTCTTCGTCGAACAGGCGGATCGCGGTGCCGTCGGCCCAGCGACCGTTCCCATAGCGCACCGCGATGTCGATTTCGTTGTGGCGCAGATCGGCGGTGAACATCAGCGTCGCGAGACGCAACTGCAACTCGGGCTGCGCGGCCTTCAGCGCGGCGAGCCGCGGCAGCAGCCGGAAATGCGAGAACGCGGAGGTCGCCGCGAGGACGAGTTCCTGCCGGATCGGGCCGCTCGTCAGACGGTCGAACACGCCGGCGATCTTCTGCATCGACTCGGCCATCACCCGGTACAGCGCCGCACCCTCGTCGGTCAGTTCGATCGAGCGATGCAGCCGATGGAACAGGCGCGTGCCGAGCAGGTCCTCGAGGAACTTGATCTGCCGGCTCACCGCGGCCTGCGTGACGCCGAGTTCGTGCGCGGCCAGCGTGAAGCTGCCGAGGCGGGCGACCGCCTCGAACTCGACGAGCGCCGTCACGGACGGGATCAGACGGCGATAGCCTTTGGGGGTTGCGGACGCAGGTTTCATCTGACGAACGCGTGGTGCGGGGGCAGCGTGCTATTGACCGATCTCGACCCCGGCATCTAGCCAGCCGCGCATCATCACGCCGACCTCGTCGCCCAGCCACTTCCGGAACAGCCGGTATTCCTCGCGCGGCTGCGCATTCCGGTGCGTGATCAGATAGTGATGGCGATCGCGGAACACCAGCACGTCCTGTACCGGACGCACCAGGGTGCCTTGCTCGATCTGCCGGTGCACGAGGTGATGCCAGCCCAGCAGCGTCCCCTCGCCGGCCTCGGCCTGCGCGACGAGCAACCGGTAGTCGTTGCTTTCCAGATACTTGTTCTCGGTCAGCGTGTCGGTACCGTCGCCTTGCTGGAACCAGTTGCGCCACACGCGCCAGTCGACGTGCTCGCACACCTGCGCGCGGCCGAGCATCGACAGGTTCAGGGTCGGGCACGACAGCAGGTCCAGCGGCTTCAGCGACCGGCCGCGAAAATGGCGTTCGTGAAAGGACGGGCTGCAAACCGGATACACGATGTCGTGAAACAGCGGCTCGGCTTCGAACTCGGGCTCGCGCGGCGGGTTCTTCGTGATGATCACATCGGGCTCGATGAGCCCGTCGAGTTCCATGAAGTGTTCGGTGACGATCACGTTCAGCCGGATATCCGGAAACCGCTCGCGAAACGCGGGCAGCCGCGACGACAGCCAGAGCGCCGAGAACGTATGCGACACGCAGATCATCAGCGCGTGCCTGTCGGTGCGGCGCACCGCCTCCGCCGCCTCGGCGATGTTCATGATCGACAGGTACGACGCGTTGTAGAGGACGCGCCCCGCATCCGTCAGCGCGATATGCCGGCCGGTGCGCTCGAACAGCGCGACGTCGAGCGAATCCTCGAGTTCCTTGATCTGCCGGCTGATCGCGGCCTGCGTCACGCACAGCACCTCGGCCGCCTGGGTGAAGCTCTCGTAGCGCGCCGCCGTCACGAAACACCGCAGCGCGCGAAGCGACGGCATCTGCGCGAGGAGTCGGTCTGCAAACAATTGCTTCTTCAACATGGCTTTCACTCTCAAAACGGAGGTCGGACGCAGCGTCGGCGCATTCGTCGACGGCAGTCCCCATCGGCTGCCTGCGAGCAGGCTCATCGCAAGCCTTTCGATTATCTGAATATTACGGCTTGCGAGTCGGCCGGGCGGCGTCGCGATGACGCCATTCTCGCTCGATTGTGCACTGCGTCGCCATTATCGGCGCGATGATGGAGACGGCAAGGCGCGCGGTGGTGCCGCCCATCCGCCCCCGCGCCAGGCCACTGCGCGGCGCGGGGGCGCAGCGCACCATACGCGATGCCGACGCGGCGTAGCGTCGTTCGTTCTGTCGCGCGCCGCGTGCGCCATTCTCGCCGGCCGAGCGGCCGCTGGCCATACTCGCGCGACATGGTGCAGGACAACATCGCAGCCGATCGGCGGCTCGACAAGCCGCCGAAACGGTTTCGCCGCAACCTGCAGCCTGGGCCCCGCGGCCCCGGGGTGCAGCGTGCGCGGCGCGCCCCACTTAGTCGAGCTTCAACCAGGTGGTCTTCAACTCGCAATATTGATCGTGTGCGTACACGGACTTGTCGCGGCCGCCGAACCCCGACTGCTTGAAGCCGCCGAACGGCGTCGATAGGTCGCCTTCGCCGAAGCAGTTCACCGTGACCGTCCCCGCACGAATCCGCGCGGCGACCTTGTGCGCGCTGTTCACGTTGTCGGTCCACAGCGACGCGGCCAGCCCGTAGCACGTATCGTTCGCGATCCGCACCGCGTCGTCGACGTCGTCGTATTCGATGAAGCACACGACCGGCCCGAACACCTCGTCGCGCGCGATGCGCATCTCCGGCGTCACCTGATCGAAGATCGTCGGCTCGACGAACCAGCCGCCCGTCTCCGCGAGGATCGCGCGCCCGCCGCACACCACGCGCGCGCCTTCCGCCTTCGCCTGCTCGATGTGGCCGAGCACCTTCTCGTAATGCTTCTGCTCGATCAGCGCGCCGAGCTTCACGTCCGGGTCGAGCGGATCGCCGATCTTCCACCCGGCGAGCACGGCCTGGACCTTCTCCAGCAGTTCCGCCTTGCGGCTCGCCGGAACGAGAATCCGCGAACCGGCGCTGCAGTTCTCGCCCATGTTCCAGAACGCGGCCGCGACCGCTTGCTCCGCCACCGCATCGAGGTTCGCGACATCCGGCAGGACGACCTGCGGATTCTTGCCGCCGCATTCGAGCACGACGCGCTTCAGGTTCGTGTCGGCCGAGTAGTGCAGGAACCGCTTGCCGGTGGCCGTCGAACCGGTGAACGCGACGAGATCGATGTCCGGATGGCGGCCGATCGCCTCGCCGGCCTCGGCACCGAACCCGGTGACGACGCTGAACACGCCCGGGGGCACGCCGGCCTCGAGCGCGAGATCGGCGATCCGCAGCGTCGACAGCGACGTCTGTTCGGCCGGCTTCACGACCACGCTGTTGCCGACCGACAGCGCGGGGCCGATCTTCCACGCGAGCATCAGCGCCGGGAAATTCCACGGCAGCACCGCGCCGACGACGCCGATCGGCTCGCGCGTGACCATGCTGACGACGCCGGCGCCCGAAGGCGACAACACGTCGTAGCGCTTGTCCGTCACTTCCGCATGCCAGCGGATGCACGCGGCCGACTCGGGAATGTCGAGCCCCAGGCATTCGCCGATCGGCTTGCCGGCTTCCAGCGCCTCGAGCAGCGCGAGTTCCTCCGCGTGCTCGTCGATCAGCTGCGCGACGCGCAGCAGCACCGCCTTGCGATGCGCGGGTGCGGCCTTCGACCAGACGCCCGACTCGAACGCTTCGCGCGCGGCCGCGACCGCGCGATCGACGTCGCGGTCGCTACAGCGCGCCACTTCGGCAAGCACCTTGCCGGACGCCGGGTTGAGCGTCGCGAACGTCTCGCCCGACGCTGCCGCGCTGCGCTCGCCCGCGATGAACGCGCGACCGTCGAGCGACAACGCGTTCGCCTTCTGTTTCCAATCCTGATGGGTCGTCATGTCGTTTCCTCAAAAATCAAAGCTCGGCACCAGCCGAGAATTCCTTGGCCCAGATCGTCGCCGACACGGCCAGGTCGACGAGCGGCCGAACCGGCAGCGGACGCGGATGCGGCTGCTTCAGCAACTGCTGCACGAGGCTGTTCGATTCGCCGAGCGCGTATTCGGCGATCAGCTTGCCGGAGGCCGACCCGCGGCTCAGCCCGAGGCCGTTGCAGCCGATCGCCTCGTAGAGGCCGTCGTCGCGCCTGCCGAACAGCGCACCGTTGTTCGAGGACAGGCACAGCGGCCCGCCCCACGTATATTCGAGCTCGACGCCGCCGAGCATCGGGAAGCGGCGCTCGAACGAGCGCTGATGCAAATGCCGCGACTTCGCGAGATCGGCCTGCGACAGCTTCACGTCCGGCCGGAACGCGAAATGGTTGCGCACGCAAATGCGATCGGTGACCAGGCGCCGCACCGTCGTGCCCATCGGATCGGCCGGAATCAGCGCCCACGAGCGCGTGCCGCCGAGTCTCGCCACTTCGTCGGGGTTCATCGGGCGCGTGAGCGACGCGAACGTATAGACCGGCAGCAAACCGTTCGAATGCATGCCGAAGGTCGCCGCGTATGCGTTGGTGCACAGGATCACCTGCTTCGCGACGATCGTGCCGCCGGCGAAATGCAGTACGCGCGTGTCGCCGCGCGGTTCGATCCGCTTCACCGGGCTGAGCTCGAACACCGTCACGTTCGCCGGTTGCGTCGCCGCCAGCCCGCGCATCAGCGCCGCCGGCTGCACGGTGCTGCAGCCCGGCGTGAACAGCGCGCCCGTGTAGAACCCGGTGCCGGTCACGGCCTGGATCGCCGGCTGATCGAGCCATTCGAATGCTTCGCCGATGCGCGACAGCCCGTCGGCGAAATGCGCGAGCGCGGCCGCGCCCTTCCGGTTGACCGACGCGTGGAATTTGCCGTCGTCGCGCCAGTCGCAGTCGATGCCGAAACGCCGCACGATCTCGCGCACATAGTCGATGCCGTGCCGCTGAAACCGCACGTCCGCACGATCCTCGTCGATGCTGCGCGAGTAGCTTTCGCTGCTGATGTCGTGCGGCAGGTCGACGAAGAATCCGGAATTGCGCCCGGACGTGGTGCGGCCGA
The DNA here is from genome assembly GCF_003853795.1 of Burkholderia sp. Bp8991. Lineage (NCBI taxonomy): Bacteria > Pseudomonadati > Pseudomonadota > Betaproteobacteria > Burkholderiales > Burkholderiaceae > Burkholderia > Burkholderia sp. Bp8991. The sequence goes on from NZ_QTQJ01000002.1 coordinate 370,288, forward strand.
TCCGGTCGGCCTCCACGAGCGCGATGGACGCGCCGGGTGCCAGCTCCGCCAGCCGGCGCGCGGCACAAAGCCCGGTGATGCCGCCGCCGACGACGACCCAGTCGAACCGGCTGTCCGACTTGACGGTATTGGCGTCCGGTGCGGGCGGAAGACTCTCCCACCATCCGTTCATCCCGTCCGGCGCCGGAAACCGCGCGAATTCCAGAGTCGAGCCCATGACGGATTACCGGCCGTCGCGCAGCAGCGGCTTGACGAGCTTCGCGAACGCGTCGCGCTCGTCGCCCGACAACGCGCCGAGCGGCGCGCGCGCGACGCCGACCGGCAGCCCGGCCAGCTCGCAGCCGTAGCGCACGTACTGAATGAACTTGCCGCTGCGCTCGAGCAGTTCGAGTACCGGCAGCAGTCGGGCCATCAGCTTGCGACCGGTCGCGAAATCGCCGCGCTTCACGCATGCGTCGAACAGGTCGGTGTGCGCTTCCGGCAGGAAGTTCGATGCGCCGCCGACCCAGCTGCGCGCGCCCCACGCGAAGAACTCGAGCGCCTGATCGTCCATCCCGCAGCTCAGCACGAGCCGGCCGCTGAAATGCGTCGACAGATGATGCAGATGCGCGATGTCGCCGGTGCTTTCCTTCATCGCGACGAAGTTCTTGCGCTCGAGCAGCGTCTCGAGAATGTCGTCGCCGATTTCGGTGCCGGTGCGGGCCGGGAAGTTGTACAGCATGATCGGCATGTCGAGCGCGTCGTCGACCGCGAGCAGGTGCGCGAGCAGTTCCTGCTGGGTCGGCTGCGCATAGTACGGCGCCGCCACGAGCAACGCGTTCAGCCCCGCGCGCTTCGCTTCACGGCCGAGGCGCAGCACCTCCTTCGTCGTGGTCGCGTTGATGCCCGCGGTCAGGAACGTCTTGCCGCCGGCCGCGGCGGCGACCGTGTCGAACGTGCGCACGCGCTCGTCGAAGCTCAATGCGTAGTATTCGCCCGTCGTCCCGCCGATGCCCAGGCCGGATACCCGGCCCGCAAGATCGGCCGCATGCCGGCCGAGCAGTTCGTGGTTGATTTCGCCGTCCGCGTCGAACGGGGTGACCAGCGGAGTGTGTACGCCCTCGAAGCTCATTTTCGATTCCTCAATCAAGTGGTTGCACCAGGTTCCCGCCCGTCAGGCAGGAAACCGGCAATTCGACACAACGTCGTCGGTACGTCGCTGCACACGCGCAGCCACGCCGATCGATTCACTACGTGATCCGAACGATGTTCGAGGTTCAGACCGGTTCCCGGATCAGGCGAACGCCTCCGCGTGCGCATAGACGGGAAACTGGCTGCACAGGTCGCGCACGCGGGTCCGTACCGACCGCTCGACCGCTTCGTCGCCGTTCGGATCGCGCTCGAGCGCAGCCATCACTGCCAGGATCATTTCGCCGATCTGCTCGAACTGCGCGGTTCCGAAGCCGCGCGTGGTGCCGGCCGGCGTACCGAGCCGGATGCCGGACGTGACGGTCGGGTTTTCCGTATCGAACGGAACCCCGTTCTTGTTGCAGGTGATGCCCGCGCGCTCCAGCGCCTTCTCGGCCTGCGCGCCGGTGATGCGCCGGGCGCGCAGGTCGACCAGCAGCAGGTGGTTGTCGGTACCGCCCGTGACGAGCGTCAGGCCGCCGGCCGTCAGCACGCGCGCGAGCGCCTGCGCGTTGCGCAACATCTGCTCGATATAGCGGGTGAATTCCGGCCGAAGCGCTTCCGCAAAGGCCACTGCCTTGCCGGCGACGACATGCATCAGCGGCCCGCCCTGCAACCCCGGAAACACCGCCGAATCGATCTGCTTCGCGACCTCGGCGTGGTTCGTCAGGATGAAGCCGCCGCGCGGGCCGCGCAGCGTCTTGTGCGTGGTGGACGTCACCACGTCGGCGAACGGCACCGGGTTCTGATGCCGGCCGGCCGCGACGATGCCCGCGATGTGCGCCATGTCGACCATCAGCTTCGCATCGACGCTGTCGGCGATCTCGCGAAACGCGGCGAAGTCGAGCGCCCGCGGATACGCGGAGTAACCGGCGACGATCAGCTTCGGGCGATGCCGCTCGGCGAGCCGGCGCACGTCGTCGTAGTCGATGCGCAGCGTGTCGCGGTTCACGCCGTACTGCACCGCGTTGAACCACTTCCCCGACAGCGCGGGCCGCGCGCCGTGCGTGAGGTGGCCGCCCGCATCGAGCGACATGCCCATCACCGTGTCGCCCGGCTTGACGAGCGCGAGCATCACCGCGCCGTTGGCCTGCGCGCCCGAATGCGGCTGGACGTTGGCGTGGCTCGCGTCGAACAGCGCGCACGCGCGATCGATTGCGAGCGCCTCGATCCGGTCGACATGGTCGCAACCGCCGTAGTACCGCCGCGACGGATAGCCTTCCGCGTACTTGTTCGTCAGCACGGTGCCCTGTGCTTCCAGCACCGCCGCCGACGCGATGTTTTCAGATGCGATCAGTTCGATCTGGGTTTGCTGGCGACGCAGCTCCAGCGCGATCTCCGACGCGATCACCGGATCCCGGCTCTGAAGCGTTTCGGAAAAAAAGCGGGCGTTCTCGTTCACTTGCTGACTCCGCGACGCGATTCGTGACATGCTGCATGGACTGCGCGTACCGCACATCGCGAGGCCGGCGCCATCGTTGCGGCTCTGCCCATCGGCTTCGGGCGATACGCCCCGCCGGTTCGCGCGGACGACGCCGATCGCATCGTCTGCGCCACCGGGGCGCGGCTTTACTGCTGCAGCCAGGCCTTGAGCTTCTCTGGGTGTGCATCGACGAACTTCTTCGCGGCGCTCGCGTAGTCGTTCGTGCTGTTCCCCTCGAACTCGATCGCCTCGACATCGGCCAGCGTCAGCTTCAGGTGCTTGAAGAACACGTCGGCGCGCGGGAACTTGCCCGCGAACTTCTTCGACGCGAACGCATGAATCTGCTCTTCGCCGCCCAGCGTGCCCTTCGGATCCTTCAGGTAACGCATCTGCCACTTCTGGAACAGCCAGTGCGGGCTCCAGACCGTTGCGACGATCCACTGCTTCGACTGGTACGCACGCGACACGCTCGCCAGCATGCCGGCCTCGCTCGACGCCTGAAGGTTGTAGCCGTCCAGGTTGTACGCCTTGATGGTCTTCTCGGATGCCTGCATCAGGCCGCCGCCCGGCTCGATGCCCTGGATCGTGCCGTTCAGCTTGCTCTTGACTTCCGGCTTGCTCAGGTCGGCGATCGACGACAGCTCCGATTCCGGAATGTAGGTTGGCACCGCCCAGCCGTTCTTGCCGCCGGTGTAGATGATGCCGACGTCGTCCAGGTCGTTCTTGTACTTCGCGTAGTAGGTCCCGTGCGTGACCGGCAGCCAGCCCCCGACCATGATGTCGAGATCGCCACGCGCGACACCCTGGTACTGGATGCCGATGTCGGCCTGGACGAACTGCACCGGTTGCTTCAGTTGCGTCTCGAGCACGTACTTCGCGACGTTCGCCACCGCGAGCACGTCCGCCCAGTTGGTCACCGCGATCTTGACCGGCTCGGCCGCCGATGCCGCGCCCACACCTGCACTGCAGGCCACCACCGTCGATACCGCAAGTTTCGCCAGAAGCGACTTGAACGTATGGGTATTCATCTAGTACTCCTTTTTAATCACGCGAGTCTTTCAAGGGTGAGGAACGCCTTCGATCGGCGTTTCCGGTCTCCACGCACTGCTACACCGGTTCCGCCGCGGCACCGTGGCCGCGACGCTTCATCGTCCTTCAAATGCCTTCGACCGCCCTGTTCGTCAGGTGCGTGCCGCGCCACGCGGGCCGGCCTTGCCGGCGCGCACGATCGGCTTCTTCGCCTTCTTCTTCGCCTTCACGCCGAAGCTCTCCGTCAGGCGATCGAGCACGATCGCGAGCAGCACGACGCCCAGCCCGCCTTCGAAACCGATCCCGATGTCGAGACGCTGAATGCCGCTCAGCACGTATTCGCCGAGGCCGCCCGCGCCGATCATCGACGCAACCACCACCATCGACAGCGCCATCATGATCGTCTGGTTCACGCCGGCCATGATCGACGGCAGCGCGTTCGGCAACTGGATCTTCCACAGCAGCTGCCAGTCGGTGCTGCCGAACGAGCGGCCGGCTTCGATCAGTTCCTCGCGGACCTGCCGGATGCCGAGCGTCGTCAGCCGCACGACGGGCGGCATCGCGAACACGATCGTCGCGATCACCGCCGGCACGCGTCCGAGCCCGAACAGGATCACGGCCGGGATCAGGTACACGAACGCGGGCATCGTCTGCATGAAGTCGAGCAGCGAGCGCAGGATCATGCCGATCCGGTTGTTGCGCGCGCCCCAGATCCCCAGCGGGACGCCGATCACGAGGCTGAAGAAGGTCGCCGCGGTAACGAGCGCGAGCGTCGATACCGTCTGTGCCCACAAGCCCATGTAATGGATGACGAGCAGCGCGAGGCCGACGAAGATCGAGAACACGATGCCGCGGCGCCACAGCGCGAGCCCCACCATGATCACGACCATCGCGATGAACGGCACGGCGGCGAGACCGTCTTCGAGCAGCTTCACGACCGCGCCGAGCCCCGCCGAAAACGTGTCGAAACCGCCGCGGAAATGCAGAAACAGAAAGTTGACGAAGTCTTCCGCGAACTTCCCGATCACCGACGCGTTCATGCTGCCCTCCGTTGCATCATCTGCTTGAGTATCGTCCGGCAGGACACGACGCCCGCCAGTTGTCCCGCCGCGTCCGTCACCGGCACGTCGTGCTGCCGGGTCAGCGCGATCGACGCGAGCCGATGCAGATCCGTATCGATCGACACCGCATGGAAGTCGGGCAGGAATGCCTCGCGAATCGGCCGGACACCGGACCGGTGCAGTGTGGCGGCCGTCACGCAGCCGAGGTAATGGCCGGCCTCGTCGCACACGTAGCCGCATTCCGCGCCGCTGTCGATCAACCGGTTCAGGTAGCGGTCGGACGACGTGCCCGCGTCGCACTGAATCAGCCCGCGCTCGATCTTCGTCAGCAGGCTCGACGCCTTCAGGAAGCGCGACACGTCGACGTTGCGGAAGAAGTCCTGCACGTAGGCGTCCGCCGGTGTCTGGATCAGTTCGGCCGGCGTGCCGACCTGGATCAGGCAGCCGTCCTTCATGATGCCGATGCGGCCGCCGATCTTCACCGCCTCCTCGATATCGTGGGAGATGAACACGATCGTGCGCTGCTCTTCCTTCTGCAGGCGCAGCAGCTCGTTCTGCATTTCGAAGCGGATCAGCGGATCGAGCGCGGAGAATGCCTCGTCCATCAGCAGGACCGACGGGTTCACCGCGAGTGCGCGGGCAAGGCCCACGCGCTGCTGCATGCCGCCGGACAACTCGCTCGGCAGCAGCTTCTCGTACGACCCGAGCCCGACGCGCTCCAGCGCGGCACGCGCGACCTCGTAGCGCTGCGCCTTCTTGATTCCCGCGACCTCGAGCCCGTACGCGATGTTGTCGAGCACGGTCCGGTTCGGCAGCAGCGCGAACGACTGGAACACCATCGCCATCTTCCGGCGTCGAACGTCGCGCAATTCCGGCGTCGACATCGGCGCGATGTCGCGGCCTTCGAGCACCACCTGCCCGGACGTCGGCTCGATCAGCCGGTTGAGCAGACGTACCAGCGTCGATTTACCCGAGCCCGACAGCCCCATGATCACGAAGATCTCGCCGGCCCGCACGCTCAGGCTCACGTCGTCGACCGCCACCATGTTGCCGGTTTCGGCGAAGATCTCGTTGCGCCCGACGCCGCGCTTCATCAGCTCGATCGCACGCTCGGGCTTCGGACCGAAGATCTTCGACAGGTGCTTGACGGTCAGGATGTCGGTTCCGGTCGCGATGCTCGACCGGGCGATCGACGGCGCACCGTCGGTGGAGATTGCTCCGGGGGGAAGTACGTCGCCCGGTGCAAACGTCAGATTTGGGGCCATTCTGTCATCCCGACTAACTGGTAACGGAAACCGCGAACTCCGCACGTGTCGCCATCGATTGCCGGCTTGCTGCCAGGGCTCGATGCCGCGCTCGCGTGGTTGACGGCGCTGATTCAGTGACTGCAGCGTATCAATCCAATTTCGTCGCTCCAGATACATTTTCTGTGCGCTTTTCCATACCTTTGGTAATGCATCGAATGCGGGCAAAAAGGCATGACTGCCCCGAAACCGTGCGAATGACGTGAAAACCAGTGCCGGTGCGGCTGTGCGGGATTGGACGAGAATTGCGCCGAGGCGGCGTGCGTGGCGTGCGCAGGGGTGCGCTAGGGGAAAATCCCGACGAGGGGACTTAAGGGAAACTACCAGGAAGACGCGCATTCGACGGCGCACATGGCCGTCGGGCCGGCTCTCGGCAGGGCGGCCCGGCAGATGCTCGCGATGTTCAAGCGTCCCTTGCCGCGGGACCTCGCGGCGCTCGACGCGTAAGCGCACCGCGCAAAGCACGCGGCCGCCCGAAGGCGGCCGCGCGAAGAGGCACTGATGCGCCGCTTACTTGCTGTAGTCGTACACCCCACGCCCCGTCTTGCGCCCCAGCCGCCCTGCCGACACCATCTCGCGCAGCAGCGGGCACGCACGGTACTTCGTGTCGCCGAAGTCCTTCAGGAACACGTCCATCACCGCGAGACACACGTCGAGCCCGACGAGGTCGGCCAGCGCGAGCGGCCCGATCGGATGGTTCGCGCCGAGCTTCATCCCCGCGTCGATCTCCTCGGCCGACGCGATGCCTTCGGCCAGCACGAAGAACGCTTCGTTGATCATCGGCACGAGGATCCGGTTCACGACGAAGCCCGGCGCGTTGCGCACGCCGATCGGCGACTTGTCGAAACGCTCGGTCAGCGCGCGCACCGCCGACGCGGTCGCGTCGCTCGTCTGCAGCCCGCGGATGATCTCGACGAGCGGCATCAGCGGCACCGGGTTGAAGAAGTGCATGCCGACGAAGCGCGACGGATCGGCGAGCAGCGCCGCGAGCGACGTGATCGAGATCGACGACGTGTTGGTCGCGATGATCGCGTCAGGCCGCGCGACCGACTCGATCTGCTTCAGGATGCGGCTCTTCAGCTCGACGTTCTCGGTCGCGGCTTCGATCACGATGTCGACCGCGGCGAGCTTCGCGTAGTCGGTCGACGTCGTGATGCGCGCGAGCGCGGCGTCGCGTGCGCCGGCGTCGAGCTTGTCCTTCGACACGAGCCGCTCGAGGCTGCCCTTCAGGGCGGCGACGCCCTTGTCGAGCGCCGCGTCGCTGACGTCGATCATCACGACGTTGAGTCCTGCAACGGCCGCGGTTTGCGCAATGCCGTTGCCCATGGTTCCGGCGCCCACGACGCCGACGGTTTCGATTGCCATGACGATTCCTGTGTATTCGGGTGCTGAGCGGTCGATTATCAGATGTTCTCGAAGATCGCCGCAATCCCCTGGCCGCCGCCGATACACATCGTCACGAGCGCGTAACGCCCGCCGATGCGCTTCAGCTCGTACAGCGCCTTGACCGTGATCAATGCGCCGGTCGCGCCGATCGGGTGACCGAGCGAAATGCCCGAGCCGTTCGGGTTGACCTTGGCCGGATCGAGACCAAGCTCCTGCGTGACCGCGCACGCCTGCGCGGCGAACGCCTCGTTCGCCTCGATCACGTCGAGATCGGTGATCTTCAGGCCCGCGCGCTCGAGCGCCTTCTGCGTGGCCGGCACCGGGCCGATGCCCATGTACGCCGGATCGACGCCCGCATGCGCGTACGCGACGAGACGCGCGAGCGGCTTCACGCCCTGCGCGCGCGCGGCATCCGCGCTCATCATCAGCACCGCGGCGGCCGCATCGTTGATCCCCGACGCGTTGCCGGCGGTCACCGTGCCGTCCTCCTTCACGAACACCGGCTTCAGCTTCGTGAAGTCGTCCGGGCCGGCGTCGTGACGCACGTGCTCGTCGGTGTCGAACGCGACCTCACCCTTCTTCGTGCGGATCGAGATCGGCAGGATCTGGTCCTTGAAGCGGCCTTCGGCGATCGCGCGCGCCGCGCGACGATGCGATTCGAGCGCGAGCGCATCCTGCGCATCACGCGAAATGCCGTACTTTTTGGCGACGTTCTCTGCGGTCACGCCCATGTGGATCGTCTGGAACGGGTCGTGCAGCGCGCCGAGCATCATGTCGACGAGCTTTGCGTCGCCCATGCGCTGGCCGAAGCGCGCGGCCGGCACCGTGTACGGCGCGCGGCTCATGTTCTCCGAGCCGCCGCCGATCGCGACGTCGGCGTCGCCGAGCATGATCGTCTGCGCGGCCGACACGATCGCCTGCAGGCCGGAGCCGCACAGGCGGTTCACGGTGAGCGCCGGCGTGTGCTGCGCGACGCCGCCGTTGATCGCCGCGACGCGCGCGAGATACATGTCCTTCGGTTCGGTATTCACGACGTGGCCGAACACGACATGCCCGACCGCATCGCCCGGCACGTTCGCGCGCGACAGCACTTCGCTCACGACCTTCGCGCCGAGATCGGTCGGCGAGAAATCCTTCAGGCTTCCGCCGAAATCGCCGATCGCGGTACGGACACCGCTCACCACCACGACTTCCTTCGCTGCATTGCTCATCGTCTCACTCCGGTTCGTTCGCGCCCGCGGCGCGGGGATGCGTTGCGTTACATGTTCGGGTAATTCGGCCCGCCGCCGCCTTCCGGCGTGACCCACACGATGTTCTGCGTCGGGTCCTTGATGTCGCAGGTCTTGCAGTGCACGCAGTTCTGCG